>DATCHD010000083.1:0-26929 GCA_036508555.1 Prolixibacteraceae bacterium | reverse complement strand
AAGGCCCTTCGACTGCGCTCAGGGACCGGGAAACAGGCTCAGGGACCGGAGAAATCCAAACGGTCCGCAGGGTCAAACGTCAGTGCAGTTCGTGCACCACTAACCCCGACCGAAGTTTGGGTTCAAACCAGGTAGTTTTTGGAGGCATGATATTTCCAGAATCAGCAATATTGATCAACTGTTGCATCGAAACGGCGTAGAGTGCAAAGGCTACCTTCATTTCTCCTGAGTCGACCCGTTTTTTCAGCTCACCCAAACCTCTGATACCGCCGACGAAATCGATTCTCTTATCGGTCCGCAGATCCTTAATGCCAAAAATTTTATCCAGCACCAAGGCAGAAAGTATAGTAACATCCAGAACCCCAATCGGGTCATTATCGTTGTATCGACCGGCTTTGGCAGTCAGTTTATACCAGACACCTTCGAGGTACATGGAAAAAACATGCAGACCTTCGGGTTTATAAATCTCTGTACCAACATTCTGAATATCAAAGTTTTCTTCTAATTTATTCAAGAGTTCCTCAACACTTAGTCCATTCAGATCTTTTACAACGCGGTTATAATCTATGATTCTCAGCTGATTGTCAGGAAAATGAACTGCCAGAAAATAATTATATTCTTCGTCTCCTTTATGATCAGGATTCTTTGCACGCTTTTCCTGGCCGACCAGTGCGGCTGCGGCTGTACGATGATGACCATCGGCAACATAGGTAGATGGAAGTGCGGCAAAAAGCTTGACGAGTCTGGTAATGGTATTTTTGTCTTCGATCAGCCAAAAATGGTGACCGAAACCATCATCCGCCACGAAATCATAGATAGGTTTCTCGGATGAAACGATAGCTGCAACGATGTTATCGATTTCGGCCACGGCAGGATAGGCAAAAAAGACGGGTTCCATGTTGGCATCTGTGATCCGGACATGTTTCATCCGGTCTTCCTCCTTATCTTTCCTGGTAAGTTCGTGCTTTTTTATCACTCCATTCAGATAATCGTCGACCGAAGCGCACCCGACGATACCGTATTGTGTGCGGCCTTCCATCGTCTGGGCGTAGATATAAAGGTACTCCTGATCATCCTGTTTCAGCCAGCCTTTGTCCTTAAAAAGCTTCAGATTATCGGCAGCTTTCTGGTAAACTTCCTGACTATGTTCATCCGTATTTACGGGAAGGTCGATCTCCGGTTTGATGATATGCAGAAGAGAATATGGATTCCCTTCTGCCTCCCGGCGAGCCTCTTCTGAGTTAAGAACATCATAAGGACGGGAGGCCACCCGGGCAGCCAGATCAACGGGAGGACGAAGTCCCCGGAAAGGTTTTAATACAGCCATTATTGTTTTGCTTCGAAATCTTTCATCGTTTGAACCAATACCGCTACACTCCCGATCGGCATGGCATTATAAATAGAGGCCCTGAAACCACCAACGCTGCGATGACCTTCAATACCTACGATATTATTCTCTTTGGCCAGGGTCTGGAAATCCTTTTCAAGATGCTCGTTACCAGGAGTCATCACGAAGGTGACATTCATTCTGGAGCGATCGGCCGGATCAGGAACTGTGCACTGGAACAACTTATTCCGGTCAATTTCATCGTACAGTAGTTTGGCTTTGGCGATATTTTTTGCCTCCATAGCTTTTATGCCACCATTATCTTTCAACCAGATCAGCGTTTGAAGCGCTGCAAACACCGACAAACAAGGAGGGGTATTGAACATGGACTCCTTATCGATGTGTGTCTGATAGTTGATCATGGTCGGTATGGCACGGCCTGTTTTTCCGAGCAAATCCTTTTTTACTATCACCATTGTTACACCAGCAGGGGCAAGATTTTTCTGGGCTCCAGCATAGATAACGGCATACTTGGAAATATCCAATGGACGACTGAAAATATCGGAAGACATATCCGCTACCAGTGGAACAGGAGAATCCAGGTCATAAAGCATTTCAGTACCAAAAATAGTGTTATTGGTTGTAATGTGCAGGTAATCAAGATCTGCTGGAATATCGTAACCTTTTGGGATATAATTGAAGTTCTTGTCTTTTGATGAAGCTACATCCACCACTTCGCCAAAAAATTTCCCCTCTTTAATGGCTGCAGTCGCCCAGACTCCAGTGTTTACATATCCTGCTTTGGTTTTCATCAGGTTATAAGGAGCCATAAAGAACTGGGTACTGGCGCCTCCCTGTAGAAAGAGAACCTCGTATCCTTCGGGTACTTCGAGTAGCTCTTTTACCAGCGCAATTGCCTGGTCCATTACAGCTACGAACTCTTTGCTCCTGTGTGATACTTCCATTACGGACAGGGTTGTTCCAGCAAAATTGATAATAGCCTCGGCTGTTTTTTGAATGGTAAATTCTGGAAGAATGGAGGGACCTGCGTAAAAATTATGCTTCTTCATCTGGATCAGTTTATATGGGTTTGACATGATTGTCCGAGTTGGCCGGACAGATAGAATTATTTAATATATAGATATTTAACAACTTATATTTTATGGACTTACATCCATTAATTTGTGCGTGAAATTAGCATTTATATCTCTTTTGCATGACAAAAGTCAGTTAATTTTAGGTTAAGCATTGTCAAAAACGAGGGATATAGAAACATTCTAAATAAAGGGCATCTTCACTACTTGCGCTTTGAGCAATTTTCCACGAACCTCCAGGAAAATTTCGCTACCTGGTATAGCCAGATCTGAAGGGACATATCCCATTCCGATACCTTTCTCCAGAACTGGTGACTGGGTCCCTGAAGTTACTCTGCCAATAGGCTCTCCCGAAACGTTTGTAATGACATAATGATGTCGGGGTATGCCACGGTCAATCATTTCGAATCCGCAGAGCCGTAAGGCGGTTCCCTGATTTTTCTGCTGAAGCAGGAAAGCCTTATCGATAAATTCCTTGTTATCATTGAATTTGGTGATCCAGCCAAGACCGGCTTCTATTGGTGAAGTAGTGTCATCGATATCATTTCCGTAGAGACAAAAGCCCATCTCAAGTCGCAAGGTATCCCTGGCAGCCAGACCAATTGGTTTGATGCCAGCATCCTTCCCGGCCTCAAAAATGGCATTCCACATCTTTACTGCGAATTTATTGTCAAAGTAAAGTTCGAAACCTCCGGCCCCGGTATAACCTGTAGCAGAGATAATTACATCTTTTACACCCGCTATTTCACCGACTTTGAAAGTATAATATTTGATAGCCGCCAGATTTACAGAAGTGAGTTTTTGAAGCACTTCAGCAGCTTTGGGACCCTGTACTGCAAGTTGGGAGATCCGGTCCGAAGCATTTTCAAGTACTGCTCCCGAATCGTTTTGGGAGACAATCCAGTTCCAGTCTTTCTCAACGTTTGCTGCATTAACTACCAGCAAATATTTTTCAGGGGCAAAGTAGTAGACTAAAAGATCATCCACTATACCACCTTTCCCGTTCGGAAAACAGGAGTATTGGGCCTGTCCTTGCTTCAGGACGGTCACATCATTGGAGGTTACTTTTTGAAGGAAAGTTAAAGCCGAGGGTCCCGTTACCCATATCTCACCCATGTGGGAGACATCAAAAACTCCTACGCCGTTTCGAACGGTCATATGTTCATCTTTGATTCCCGTGTATTCGATCGGCATATCGAAACCTGCGAATTCAGCCATTTTTGCCTTGTATCCAACGTGGATATTGTGAAATTGTGTTTTATTCATGTTGAAAAATATTTTGATTCAAATTCTTGCGTAATTAAAAAAAATGTAAATTTAGATAATGAATTTTTTAAACCTGATATCCTGCGAATTTGCAAATAAGTTTTAATACAAAACCTGACAAGTATCAATAATAAATATGGCTTACACAAATTTAAGGTATCTCAAAACAATTACTGAAGAAAACAGTGCGATCGTCCGTGAGATGATAGAAATGTTTACAGTACAGGTTCCGGATTTTATCAAAAATATGAAAATGCATTACGACTCAAAGCAATTCATTGCACTTGGCAAAGAGGCACATAAGTCAAAATCTTCCCTGCAAATCATGGGTATGAACGAATTGGAGAAGGAGATGAAGGATTTTCAATTGAAGACCATTGAAGGTACCGACATTGAAAGTTATCCAAAGTATATTGCTCTATTCGAAACCCAGTGCCTGGCGGCGGTGGAAGAACTTAAGGTTGAGCTGGCTTCTATGTAACACTTACGGCTGGTCCTTCCTTTTCTAATTTCGTAACTGCAATAATCACAATACTTACAATAAAAAACAGGGACAATAACAACGTGCTGTTCCGCATACTACCCGTAAGTTGCTCAATCAACCCAAATCCTAACATTCCAATGACGATAGCCAGCTTTTCAGTACTGTCATAGAAGCTGAAATAGGAAGCAGTGTCTGTATTACCAGTAGGAATTAATTTTGACCAGGTCGAACGTGCTTGAGATTGGATTCCTCCCATGACCAAACCGACCAAAGCCGCTAAACTATAAAACTGGTATTCGTCATGAACCAGATAAGCTGATATACAAACGAATACCCATATTGAAAGCATCCACAGTAGTGAAGTTTTGTTTCCAAAACGGGAAGAGACTCTGCCAAATATGAATGCTCCAAGAATCGCGACCAATTGTATAATCAGGATCGTCATGATCAGTTTTGTATCCGTGATTCCCAGCTCTGCTTTGCCAAAAAGTGACGCGACAATGATGACAGTTTGGACGCCCATACTGAAAAAGAAAAAGGAAAGCAGAAACCTGGACATCGATTTATGCTTTTTGATGTATGCAAATACCTTGAAAACCTCATGAAATCCCTTCGTGAAAATGGTAGTATCCAATTTGACTTTTTTACGGTCTTCGCGCAAATAATAAAAGGCTATTTGGGAAACCGCCAACCACCAGATACCCACTTCTATAAATGAGAATCTAATGGCTTCCAGTTTATCAGCGAAGCCAAATAGCTGATAATTCTCCAAAGAGAAAATATTGAATATCAGCAACAACATACTACCAGCGTATCCGAATGAAAAGCCCCTGGCGCTAATACGGTCGTGTTGATCGGGAGTGGCAATTATCGGCAAAAATGAATTGTAATAGACCAGGGAGCCTGCGAACCCCAGCACGGCCAACATCGGCAGAAGGAGTCCCAATCCGATATTTGCACCGTTAAATTCATATAATCCAATGCATGCCAATGAACCCAATAATGTGAAAGACTGCATAAACCGTTTTCGATAGCCTCCCACGTCGGCAATTCCGGATAAAGTCAGGGTCAGAAAAATCACCAATAGGTAACCCAAGGCAATGGCGTACTCATATAGCACAGTATTCTTGATACTTATACCCATAAACTGTATCATTTCTGAACCGAAGGCATTCTTGGTAACAATCTGGTAGTATATAGGGTATAAAACGGTATTAACACTTAAAATGTAGGCGGAATTTGCAATGTCATAAGAACACCAGGCATTGATAACCTTCCTTGAATTTATGGGCAAAACGGGTCTGGTCATGTCGGAAAGATTAGTTTACACACAAAAATATATTTTTATTTGTGAAAAATTCAGATATTTGGTTTTTATCATATGCAAAAACACAACTCATTCCTTCTTCTACTTTCGAAGATTATATCTTTCAATATCAGGATACTGCTTCGTACCCGATATAAAATTTCAATCAAAGGCTCAGAGGTTTTTCAGGACAATTCGCCTATTTTTATTTTACCGAACCATCAGGCGTTGATTGATCCGGTTATTCTTTTAAGCCACATTTACCGCTTTACTACTGTGACTCCTGTCATGTCAGAAAAATATTTTGACCTACCGGTAGTAAAATCATTTTTCAGAAAATTGGGTGCCGTTAGGGTCAGCGATCTGGAAAAAGGCAATCGCGACACGCAAGTTTTAAAAGTGATAACCCGCTCTGTCATCAAAGGATTTAACCGTGGGAAAAATATTGTCCTTTACCCAAGTGGGCAAATCGCCGGACAAGGTTATGAGAAAATATTTAACAAGAAATCGGCGCATCATATTGTGGCCAAATTACCTGAAGAGGTTAAGGTTGTTGGCGTCCGCATTTCAGGATTATGGGGTAGCATGTTTTCAAAAGCCAGGACTGGCAAATCGCCCGATTTTTTCGTCCAATTGTCAAAAGGGGCATTTTACGTTCTGGCTAATCTGATTTTCTTTCTACCAAAGCGGACGGTTATCCTTGAATTTGAAGATCTTACATCTTCAGCAAAAAATATCGCCCTGGAGGGACAGAAACCGTTCAATTCTTTTTTAGAAGATTTTTACAACCTTCACGGAGTGGAAGATGCGAACTTTCTAAAGCACTATTTTTATTCCAAATAATTTACAGGGAACTTTCAAATTGCCTTCATACGCACAATTGCAGTTCGTTTTCGGCCATCCATGAGTATTTCCAGGGAGTTCACAAAACGCACCCATTTAACAAATTTTCCTTCCCGGATCAGTTTCTGTGAAGCCAGCAAACTCATGTTGACAAACTCATCGCCGTCAATTAACGGGATAGAAAAATAGCCCACATTCATCGAGGTAACATTGTGAAAAAAATGGGATCCCAGGGAGGCATCCAACGGGAAATCAGGCAATCCGACTTCCACGATTACCTTTGCATTGTTGATTTGCGCCCACCTAACGGGGATGCCGGTAAATTCGTCACGCGTGCCCCACCTGCCCGGACCGATCAAAACATATTTCCGGTCTTCCTCGCAAAGAAGTCGGTTAAATTCCATTATTTCAGCGGCAATTTCTTTCGTACGCATACGATCGAAACGACTCGTATCCACATAAAGTACGTCATGAATGCCCTTTATTCTTCCATTGCCCATTCCCTTGTGTGAGAGGAGTACCAAGTTGGTCCTGTCCAATTCATTGAGGTCAATCTCTATATCATCTTCCCTGCGAATCAGCGGTTTGAGTTGAAGCAGATAAAAAGTCGGCCAACCATTGTCGCCCTTGTTCAGGTCGATAGCAAATTCCATTTCAACCGTTGAACCCATGGCCTGTTGAAAGAGTTTCATGAGTACGACCAGTGTATCAGCAACCGGAACCTGATTGTATTTCAAGATATTGGCAAAATCGACCACCCGTGGGCCCCTGGTACCTATCCCCGGTAGTAAGACCTCATTTTCCATATCATAGGTGGAGACACATTGCTCGATCACGCCATCCTTTTCAGCAGCTGAAACAGGATATTTCCGGATTGCGGCCAATTCGCCCTCATGAGGCATGTCAAATTCGCTGTTTGTCAGATCTATAGCATAGAATTCACGCTGAGTGTCCCTGACCTGGTCCGAGATGGATCCTATGTTCAGTGCCGGATATTTTGGACAAAAGCGATAAGCCTTTTCGCCTCCTGAAACCGACTGACCCAATCCGAGAGCGGCTACCGCGAAACCATCCTCAGGTTGCATGTAGGAGTGTGGATAGTAGTTATAGGACTGAGCTATACCACTTATATCGACATAAAATTTACCGTTGTGTTCTTGTCCGACGACCGGCTGAATGATGATAGCCATTTTTTCCTCTTCAATCTTGTAGTTAATAGCCTGGAAATAAGATCTGGCATCGTCGCTGAATACTGAAGCATAAATCAGTTTGATCGCATTGAGTAGTTGTTCAAACCTGATTTCCTGGTCGGGATGGTTGTTTGGTATGAGATAGGTGTCATAAACACCGGAAAATGGCTGCAGCAAGGAGTCTTCAAATAATCCTGACGAACGGATGGCCAAAGGCGCCCTCATAGTCTGAATATACTGCATCAGCTTATCTTTCAAAGAAACGCTCAGATCTCCTGCCAGGAATGCACGCTTGATCTTCTCCTGATCTTTGGAATGAAATGCCAGTTCGAATAGATTGTTGGATTCCAGGAACTTATCAAATTCGATTGCCCCAATAATGGAAGTTGCAGGCATTCTGATATTTATACCATTCAGAATGGACTTCATGTCAATGTTCTCCAGCAGGTTACTCATGAAGGCCAGTCCCCTGCCCTTTCCTCCCAGTGAACCGAGTCCCATCCTTACGATGTACCGGTTTCCGGCTATCAGCGATGCGTCAAAATTGACGATGCGACCCCTGTTTTTCTTTTCCCGGACATTCAGGAAGACATTCAGGCAAAAGTCGCGTAATTTCTCTGTATTCTCGAAATCTTCAGCTTTGTAGGGAATCAGTCGCTCGGCCATGTTAATCTCTCCGCGTGCCATCAGCCAGGTGGAAAACCCGTTTGCCTTAGCATGGTAAAGAAGGGATTCAATAGGGATTTTGGCCATCAGCTCCTCAAATTCGTGCAGGTTTCTGGCACAAGCGATTTTGTTCCCCTTCTTGTCTCTGAATATAAAATCGCCGAATCCCAGTTTGGTATTGATAAACTCATGAATGTCGTGCGCCAGCGTGTCTGAATTTTTAGTGATAAAACCTGCGCCAATGGCGTCCGCCCGTTTAGCATTTTCGATATCATGCGACTGTAGTAGTAGTGGAATCGGATATTTAAGGCTTTTGCGGGTGAATTTCAGAAGTTCAATTCCGGCATCCTCATCGTTGACTCCCTCTTTGGAAAATTTCACATCCGAAATAACGCACACGAGGTAATCCTTGTAATCGTTGATGATCTCTACAGCTTCCTCGTAAGTGCTCACCAACAATACTTTAGGCCGCGCGCGGTACTTGAATATTTTATGCAATTCATCCGTGGAATCATCTGTAACCAGTGACTGGGTCTGTGTCATAACACTGGAAAACAGGAGTGGCAGATAGCGGGAATAATATTTGACAGAATCTTCCACCAGCAAAACGATCCGAACACCACCCAACGAGGTATCTCTCGAGACATTGCGCTTGTCTTCGATGTATTTGATCATGGCTATGAAGACGTTTGAATTGCCATTCCATACAAAAACACGGTCTATGGCAGGGACCTGAGACGCTGCACGCTTGAAATACCCAACATCATTATTGTTATTAACCAATAACAGGATTGGGATACGCGGCTTATGCTGGTGAATCAGTTCGGCCACTTTTATCGGCATCTCCTTGTCGACACCAGCCATGATGATAATCAGGTCGAAGTGGCGCAGATTGATGGTTGGAACAACATCTTCTGGTGTGTTTACGCTGGTAAATCGAGGGGCGGCATAGAGGTTGAGCTGAAGATATTCGCCAAAAATCTTATCCGAGAATTGTCCTTCACGCTCGATGGAGTAAGCATCGTAAAGGGTGGCATAAAGCAAAACCTCCTTGACCTTGTTTGGCATCAGTTCCTGAAAGATGTCGCGGTCGGTCTTCCTTCTTTTGAACAAATTGGAGATGGAAATCTGCTCGAGTTTTTCTTTTTCCATGGGGCCTTTTATTTGCCCTGAAAGTTAAGAAAATTTAGAAAATGAAAAATGAAAAGGGAATCGCTCCAACGGATATCGCTCCAACGGATTTGCAATCCGTTGGTGAATGTTTCCAGCGGATTGCAAATCCGCTGGAGCGAGTTGTAGGGTAGGTGCAGAAAATGAAGAAAATGGAGAATCAGAGAATGGTGGAGAGGAGGTATTCTTCGGCTTCGAGGTTCCAGAGACCATTGTGTTTGTGGCAGAGACGATCCAGTTCGGCAAATAGCGGATTCGTCTTGCCTTTTTCCTTAAAATCAGTTATAGGCGTAAGGGGCATATCTATATGATTATATATCAACTTCTTACCGCCAGGAATTTCCGGCAGGTGAAGCGTAGCCTCAATAACCGCATTCAATCCGCCGATATGGGTAACCAAACCGGCAGGGTCCAATCCGGCAGACATCAGTCGGATGGCCTCTTTCATATCGTCTGTATTGCCGCCGCTTGTTCCAACAAGGTGGGTATAAGCATAATGGACGTTGTAAAAATTGATTTTGGCGCTAAAATCCGGATTCGAAGGACCGGCAAAGAAGTTCAGACATCCGTCGAAAGCCAGTAAGGCATCGGCCTGCTCGACCACAGGAGTGATAGGAGCAAAAACGAACACATCGTCATATCCGGCATCCCCCGTTAGGGATTTAAGCGCTTTTATGGGATCGGAAGTACCGGAAGTGTTGATGTAACGAAGGTCTATACCACGTGATTTGGCATAGCCGACGGTATAAAGGGATGCGGCCCTATCGAGGCGGGATTGCTCAATATCAGTCACTACCAGGAGGGAGGGTTTCCGGTCGGGACGGTTCAGTACGTAGTTAATGGCAGCCAGTCCCATCGGTCCAACGCCAGCCAGAATAGCCATCTTACCACCGTCTACAATCTCCATTTTATGGATGTAGGAGCCCGGATTGATATGATAATTGGCATGCATGGCACCGATCACGCAGGAAAGCGGTTCGGCAAGAGAGGCGGGGTAAAAGCCTGCACCAGAGAATGGCAGCAGGGCACCCAATTCCATCACCTCATTCGGAATAATTACAAAAGTCGCGTCGCCACCGATATATTGATAGGAGTAGCCGGGAGCGCTCAGCACTCCGACCGGACCATCCGCATAGTTCAGCGCAGGCTGGATGGAAAACTTATCTCCTGTCTTGAATTGGTTTTTCCATTTGGAACCAATTTCTATGAGTTCGCCGGAAAATTCGTGACCAATAATCACCGGATTTTGGGCCGCATCATTTGGAATACGCTTGTGATCAGTACCTTGCGAGGCTGCCTTATAGGAAGACATACACAAAGAGTCACAAACAACTTTGGCCAATATCTCGTTTTCTTTGATCTTTGGGATCTCAAATTCCTCTAATCTCAGATCCTTTTTACCATATAAACGAACCGCTTTTGTCTTCATTTTTCAAATTTTTATGATTTCACACAATTTTATTTTGAAATGCCGCGCCAGCGGATTTGCAATCCGTTGGCGAAAAATTACCAGCGGATTGCAAATCCGCTGGAGCGTTAATCCGCTGGAGCGTTAATCCGCTGGAGCGAATATGGGAACGTAGGGGCGGCCCTGTGTGGCCTCCCTCTTCCCGCACCGGTCACTGAGCCTGTCGAAGGGTATTCTAGTTCAACATAATTTGTCCTCCGGTTACCGGAACAGCTTGTCCTGTCTCGTATTCCTGTTCAATAACGTACAAAATCGCCCTGAAAACATCGATGACCCGGCATCCTCTTCCGGCCGGAACCTGAGCCTCATAGAAAACCTTTACATCTTCAATCGTCCTGGCTCCCGGAATTTTTCCTGCCTTTAAATATTGAACAAACAAACCCTTTTCAGGATCACTCCACAGCGGACCTTCAAAGAAATTCCCCGGACAAATGGAATTTACCTTGATTCTGAAGGGCATCAACTCCATGGCAAAAGACTGGGTAAGACCTATCCCGCCAAACTTTCCACCGGCGTAAGCAAAATTTTTGTTGCTACCTTTCAGTCCGGATTTGGAATTGATTTGTATGATGTCGGTGAAGTAATTCTCTCGGTACTTCGACTGGATTTTCATCACAGCGGAAGAATATTTGGCACAAAGGAAATAGCCTTTGTAATTAACATCCGTCATAAATGCAAAATTCTCTGGCGTCATCTCATCGAGTCCTCCTACCCTCAATACACCGGCATTGCTGACGATCAAATCCAGTCCGCCAAAATATTTCACGGTAGTAAGTACCATATTTTCGACAGAAGCTGCATTGGAAACATCGACCTTCACAAACAATGCCCGATTGGCTGATTCATAATTATTTAACAGGTCTGCCATCTTCTGACCCTCCTCCTCGTTCCAGTCGGCAATGACCATATTAGCCCCCTCATGAAACAGCAATTCGGCAATTCCGGCGCCAAAACCCATGGCAGCTCCCGTCACGATGGCAATCTTTCCGATTACACGTCCTGTCGGAACCGGGAAACTGGCCTCCTCATATCCTAACATCACATTCAAATGGGCCGCATTTCGTGCCAGAGCAACCAGGCCAATCTCCCTGATCAGGACATAATCGGGGTAATCCTTCCGGTCATCATTCCACATGGAGAGTTTTACCTCCAGATCCGAAACAATTTGCGCGGCATCTGTTGTCTCATCAACCACTAAAATATTGGCATCAGCAGAAATAAAGGGAAGTTCCATAAGTGCTTGAACATCCTTTGCATTCTTAAAAACATCGCGGTCATCCAGGCGCAAAGTCAGGACTTCTTCACGCGACGCCAGCATCCGTAATGCCGGAAGTACTTGTTTTACAATTGTATCAGTCATGGTGGTTCCGGTTTATGTATTCAATAAGCGCTTGCCCCAAGGTAATAAAGTTTTTGGATTCCGAAGATTTCGGTTTTCCGCTTTTATCGAGATATCCTTCGCCCGTTGTGGCCGAAAGATATTGATGGGCAGCAACAATGCAGGCACCCCGATAGCTGATTTCCTTCAGCATCGGAGAAAGTCCCGTTTTCTTACGGGCAAAGAGTTCGATTGGTTCCATAGTGGGGGTATTGTGCTCACTGCCAAGCGTTACCACGAAACCCTCCCCATTCAAATAACCGACATAATCTTCCAGCACTGCCAGACTGTTTCTGGTCGTGATAAACTCGACAGACCAGATATTTCTTGCTTTCAATATTTTGGCGGCCTCCTCTTTGGATCCTTCAAAATGGGTGAAATTTCCGTTGCTGTCATCGGCAAGGAATGGATAGGTTGGTATTCCGCCCTGGTTCAGGATCATTTGGCATACCATCTCCGAATCCAGAAACGCTGCTGCCGGTTCCGGGATAAAGGCCGGTCCGCCTGCTTTCAGGAGATTGTTGCGCAATTCATTTTCAATCGCCGCGGGTGCATCAAGGGGAGAGACCAGCTCTTTTCCCCCAAACAATCTGGAATAAAAGGTTCTCTTCTCCTCTGGTGAAAACAACTGCGATTCAATTGCTTCGCGTAGTGCCTTGGCCAGATGCCTTTCGCGCACCATTCCCTTAGTCATGCCGGATCTTATGGTCTCAAAGTCAAGCACAAAATTCGCGTTGATTTTTTGTAGCAAATCGTTCATTTTGTCGCACATCCCGGCTACGTGTCTATTCGATTCAGCCCTTACGGAAGCTAACGCGGAAGCATAAGGCTCATCCATTTTGGCAGGAAAAGAGAGTCCTTTGCCGCTCAGGTAAGTCCTGCCGGGATTGCCCGGATCATTTACTTTTTGTCCAGCCAGCTGATCCGTCTTGTTTAGACTGATGTATTCAATGTTGAAAAGAGGAAATATCCCACGGGCAGCACATTCTTCTGACCATTCACCATATCCATCGGTTGTATAGAAATCATTGATTCCCATTATCTTAACATTTTCAGCGACAGCCATATCCAGTGCCTGAGGGATAGCTGTGAATGCACTGAAAGAATAAGGCGTATGCAGGTGGGCATTCACGGAAAAAATTGTCTGTTTGCCGTATTTGGCGTACCATTTTAACAATTCTTCCTTTCCAGGAAATCTCTTCCAAAAATCCATAGGTTAATATCTTTGTAAATTTATCTTGAACATCCTAAATTATCTATCTGTCTATCCTTTAATGTCGATTGTAGTCCCTCGTTTCAAACGAGGGACAGCAAAACAGCAAAATTTCAAACGTTCACAAATTGACGCTCCAGCGGATTTGCAATCCGCTGGTAAACTTTCGCCAACGGATTGCAAATTCCAGTAGGTGCAGATTTGCAATCTGCACCTACTCTGCAATCATCTCCCTTCGACTTCGCTCAGGGACCGATTTGGGCAGTCACATAGGGCTGCTCCTACACCCCCATCTTCGCTCTTCTCATCTGTTCCATATCAGAGAAATTTTCACCAACCACGTGTCCGGCTAACGGCATTATTTTCTCATGGATAGCATCCAGGAACCAGCTGGTCTGAGGGAAAAAAGCTTCTTCCAGCTCATATGCCGGGGTAATCCAGTTACGTGATCCGACAACCACCGGCGGAGCGTCCAGGTAATCGAATGCCAGTTCGGTGATGTTTCGGGCCAGGTCATTCAGGAACGAACCGCGACTGGTAGCATCACCCGAAACCAGGATTCGGCCGGTTTTCTTCACAGATTCGACCACCAGTTCGTAGTTGAACGGAACGAGCGAACGTGCATCGATAACTTCCGCCGACAGGCCATATTTTTCTTCTAAAATTTTCGCCGCATCCAGGGCACGATATAAAGTGGCTCCAATGGTCAGGATCGTCACATCTTTCCCAACTCTCTTGATATCAGGCTCCCCGATAGGAATTTCGTAATACCCTTCCGGGACACCACCTGTGTGAAACTGTTCACCGATGTCATAAACCCGCTGGCTTTCGAAGAAAACAACAGGGTCAGTCCCCTGCAATGCACTGTTCATCAAACCTTTGGCGTCATAAGGAGTCACAGGGAAAACAACTTTTAAGCCGGGAATATGTGCCACCAGTGAGGTCCAGTCCTGCGAGTGTTGCGCACCATATTTGGACCCAACTGAAACCCTCAGAACGACCGGCATCTTGAGCACATTGCCACTCATGGCCTGCCATTTGGGCAACTGATTAAAGACCTCATCGCCGCAGCGGCCCAGGAAATCGCAGTACATAATTTCAGGAATCACCCGGCCGCCACACATCGCGTAGCCAATAGCAGTTCCGACGATGGAAGCTTCTGAAATCGGCGAATTGAAGAGTCGGTGATAAGGCAATGCTTCGGTTAGTCCGCGATAAACGGCAAAAGCGCCACCCCAGTCGCGGTTCTCCTCACCATAAGCAATGAGTGTAGGATCCTTGTAAAAACGATCGATGATGGCTTCGAAGATTCCGTCACGAAGCTGATATTGCTTCATTTTGGAGAATGGTTTTCCATCCGCATCAAACGCAAAACGCTCTTTTTTTGCAAGCTGGACCACCCGTGGATTTTCTGCCATAGCGTGATTTACCTCGACCTCACGACTTTCCATCGCGACGGTTGGAGTATTGGAGAAGATCATCTCTCCGATCTGATCCGGTCTTTTAAGGATATCCATGCGAGGCGAGATCATAGGATCGATGGAGAGTTTCAGCAGCTCGACAGTCATGGTTTTAACCTCTTCCCAAATTGCGTCCAGGTTATTCTGATCCGTGACGCCGGCGGCCACCAGCGTCTTAGCATAAGTGTGGATGCAATCCTGGTTTTGCCAGGCTTCCACTTCTTCTTTTGAGCGGTAGGAAGATGCATCCGAAGGAGAGTGACCACTGAATCGGTAGGTCAGAACTTCCAGTAAGACAGGGCCTTTCTTTTCCTCTATAATTTTAAGTTTTCTTTTGTATGCATCGATAACAGCCAGCGGATTGTAACCATCCACCCGTTCCGCATGCATCTGGTCCGGATTGACACCCGCCCCGATGCGGGCTGCCATGCCGTAGCCCATGGTTTCCCCGGTAGTTTGTCCACCCATGCCGTACTGGTTGTTCATGACATTGAAAATCACCGGCAGACCGCCTTTCATGCCATCCTCCCAAAGCTGGGTAAACTGGTCCATGGCGGCAAAAGAAATCCCTTCCCACACCGGACCGCAGGCCATGGAAGCGTCACCAATATTGGCAACAACCACCCCTGATTTGCGGTTAACCTTTTTATACAGCGCAGCACCAACGGCGATGTCCCCACTTCCGCCGACGATGGCATTGTTAGGATATACTCCGAACGGGGTAAAGAAGGCGTGCATACTTCCGCCCAGACCCTTATTGAAGCCTGTTTCGCGGGCGAATATTTCTGCTAATGTTCCGTATATCAAAAACTTACGACCAAGCTCCTTCACAGTACCCTTGAAATCCTTCTGGACGATTTTCAGGATGATTCCGTCGAAGAAAGTTTCCATGATATGCATGAGCTGAGCGTCATCCAGTTTTTGAATCGCGCTCAGGCCTTTGGCCAGGATTTCTCCGTGGCTGCGGTGCGAGCCAAAGATAAAATCATCGACCGTAAGCATGTAGGCCATGCCCACGGCGGAAGCCTCCTGACCGATAGAAAGGTGAGCCGGACCAGGGTGATCGTAAGGAACACCGCTGTATTCACCAGTTGTTTTGATCAGGTTCAGCATGGTTTCAAACTCACGAATCACCACCATGTCGTGGTAAATGCGGATCAGATCATCCTTCGAAAAATTCTTCTTCTCCTCCTGAATGGTCTTGTTGTACTGGTTGACCGGGATTGGTTTAAACGTGATTTCACCGGCTTTTCTGGCTACAGTCGGATCAATAAACTGGACTTTAGGCATGATATATAATTGAAAATTAATGTTTTAAATAGACCCTTCGACGGGTTGATGCTCCAGCGGATTTGCAATCCGCTGGTAATCTTTCGCCAATTGACGCTCCAGCGGATTTGCAATCCGCTGGTAAACTTTCACCAACGGATTGCAAATCCGTTGGAGCGGTTGGACGGATTGCAATCCGCTGGAGCGGTTGGACAGATTGCAAATCCGTTGGAGCGGTGAATTAGAAGCCAAAAATGGTTTCTTTGAAAATTTCGGAAACTGTAGGATGCGGGAAGACGACTTCTTCCATTTCTTTAAGCGTCATTTCCATCTCGATGGCCATGCTGGCGCCATAAATCATCTCACTGGAAGGATTTCCCAGCATGTGAACACCCAGTACCTCCCCATATTTTTCGCCGACAATTACTTTGCACAAACCGCTACCACCCTCGTTTTCAGCAATAAAACGACCGGCATAAGCCATTGGCAGTTTAATCATGCGATAGGCTATCCCCTGCTCCTTTGCCTTCTCTTCCGTCAGTCCGACGCCCGAAAATTCAGGATTGGTATAGACGACACCTGGAATGGCATTGTACCTCATGCGGTCGTTTCTGCCGGTCAGGTTGTTGACAACCACTTCGCCCTCGCGGCTGGCAGTGTGTGCCAACAAGGAAAAACCCGTTACGTCGCCGGCTGCATATACATTCGGCACATTGGTCTTCATCTTCTCATCGACTTTGATGCCTCCCCGGTCGAGCTCGACACCAATATTTTCGAGACCAAACCCCTTTGTAACAGGCTTACGACCAACACTTACCAGGATTTTATCGCCGGAAACAGATTCCATTTTACCATCCTTTTCGAAAATCACTTCGATCCCTTTTACCTCAGTTACTTTTGAAGCCAAATGGAAAGTAATACCCTTTTTAGTATAAATCTGGCGCATCATGACACTCATTTCGCTGTCCATACCGGTCAGAATCTCAGGAAGCATCTCCACGATGGTTACCTTAGTGCCCAATGAGTTAAAGAAGCTGGCGAACTCCATTCCAATCACACCTCCACCGATAACTACCAATGAGGCAGGCAGTTCCTTTAGCTGAAGTATTTCGCGGTTGGTAAGGATGGTCTCGTTGGGCGTTCCCAGGCCGGGGATAGGCGGAACGAACGCTTCAGATCCAGTGCATATCAGAAGATTAGTAGCTTCAATTTCTTCATCGCCGGCCGTGATCGCAATGCCGGTAGCGGAACGTCCTTTGATATAGGCTTCTTTTTTGAGTACCTCGACATGGTGTTCTTTCATTTTCAGTCCGACACCTCCGACCAGTTTCCTAACCACTTTCTCTTTTCTGGACATCATTTTGCCGAAATCGAAAGTCACCTCTTTGGCCTGAACGCCATATTTTTCGGCGCCCAAGGCATTATCGTAAAGTTTTGCACTGTACAAAAGCGTTTTCGTAGGGATACAACCTTCGTTGAGACAGACGCCTCCCAGCTCACCTTTTTCTATCAAGACCACTTTGAGTCCTTTGTGTCCGGCGCGTTCAGCTGCAACATAACCTGCTGGTCCACCACCGATAATTGCCAGATCGTAATTTTTGCTCATGATTATTTTGCTTTACTGTCAAAATTCAATGGTTAAGTTTTCGATTTCCGTCGCAATTTGTTTCAAAAATCGTGTAGCTTCTCCCCCATCCAATGCCTGATGGTTGTACGTCAGGCTCAAACCGAGGTGTGGAACAAAGGCATAGACCCCGTCGCCTAATTCTTTTGGTCTGGGAATGATGGTATTGACTCCGAGAATTGCCGTCTGGGGCAGGTTGATGACCGGAGTAAACATCTCGACACCATAGTTTCCAAGATTGGTTACGGTGAAGGTCGCTGCCTCGGAAGAAAGTAGGTCAGGGTTGACACTTCCATTTTTGCAGGCCGTGGCAATCTCTCTAATCTGATTAGACAATCCCTGGATGGAAAGATCGTCGGCATTGCGGATGGCCGGAACCATCAGTCCGCGGTCGGTATCAACGGCTATTCCCAGGTGAATTTTCTTAAAATATTTCAGGGAGTCATCCATAAAATGAGTGTTTACCTGAGGATATTTCTTCAGCGCTTTTATTACTGCATAACAGATCAGATCGTTCAGGGTGATATTGGTTGGGTAACCTTCATCGACGGCTTTTTTGATGACTTTCCGCAGTTGCATGATCTGTCGGGCATCGGCCGAAAGATGGTGGGTCAGCTGGGCTGAATTCTGCAGAGAATTAAACATGGCTTTAGCAATCAGTTTCCTGATATTGGACAATTTTTTAATCTCGTAATCGTCTGCCGCAAAAGCGGAAGGCTGTTTAAGATCTTTGGAGGTGATGGAGCCACCCAGTCCGCTGCCACTGCAATCGGTGCAAAGCTGCTCGTCGGCTGCCTTCTTTTTGGCCAAAGGGGTAATTTTGGGTTTGGAGGCCATCCAGGTTACGATATCCTGCTCGATGACGCGTCCATTAGGTCCGGTTCCTTTTATTCCTGAAATATCGATACCCTCTTTGGCGGCCAGTGCCCTGGCGCGGGGAGAGACAAAACTATTTTCAGATGAAACGATTACATTTTGACCTGTAACCATTGCGGCTGATTTTTCTTGTTCACTTACCGGGACAGTTGCAGCCTCAGCTTTAGCCGCTATCGCCTCACCAGCCTCACCGATCACGCAGACATCCTTTAGTACCGGGACTTCATCCCCTGATTCATAATAGCATGCCAGGATCGTTCCGCCAACAGGAGCAAATTCTTCGAAAGAAGCCTTATCTGTTTCGTAGGCAAAAAGCAGTTCTCCTTTGGCAATATTCTCACCAACTTTTTTGGGAATTTCGGTAAGGATGCAGCTTTCAACCGATTGCCCTTGCTTGGGCATGATCACAACAGTAGACATATCAATATTTTTTGACAAAACTATATAATTCAACTTGTAAATACAAGTAATCATGTTAAAAATTTATTAATTCACAATATTTGATTATTATATATTTGATATACAGATATTTATAAATTTTTTATACGTTTTTTCATGTAAACACAAATTAAACTAAAGAAATTATTTTACTTTTGTGAATTGGGGGTCTTAAATTAATGTATCGATGGTGAAAAGTGAAATAATATCGGAATACGAAACGACGCTGCCGCATCATCGGAAGGTGTACGAGATATTACGGCAACATATCTCGGATGGCATCTACAAGCAGGGAGATTTACTTCCCTCTGAAAATGAGCTATGTACGCTGCACAAAGTAACCAGACCGACCATCCGAAAGGCGTTGGATCGCCTGTCGAACGAGAGTTTCATCGTAAGGCATCAGGGCAAGGGCAGTATTGTAAAGGGGGCTCCAAAGGGTGTTGGGATTCTGGCGATGAAGGGAACGACTTCCGCGGTAGGGAAAGAAAACCTGATTACCAGGATCATTGTCAGGCCAGAGATAAGAAACTGGACTGAAGCGTTTTCTTTTTCACTCACCCGTGCAGAAATTGAATCGGGGTGTATTTATATGGAACGGCTGAGGTTAGTGAACAACAAACCTGTGTTTTTTGACACTACCATGATTCCAAACATCAATTTTCCCCGTTTTACGGGTAGAAGCATGGAAAATAAATCGTTGTTTGATGTTTTGCGGAAGAGCTACCAGCTGGAGGTAAAAGGTGGAGAACAGCAGATACTGGCCATCCCGGCCGACGAGCGGCTGCAGAAATATTTTGGCGTTCCTGCTGGCCATCCGGTAGTTCAATTGAACCGAAAGATTGAGACCAACAGGGAAGGTATATTTATTTACAGCCAGGTGTTTTGCAACACAGACGAATTTGTACTAAGCGGCAACTTCTGAAATGTATCCGGTCCCTGAGCGCAGTCGAAGGGCCCTTCGACTGCGCTCAGGGACCGGAAGCATTATTTGGCCAGTTCGAAGATTGCTTCGATCTCGACCGCTGCGTTACCCGGCAATCCTGCTACACCAAAGGCGCTCCTGGCTCCAACTCCATTTTCGGCGCCGAAAACCTCTTCCATCATCTCGCTGCAACCATTGATTACGAAGGGATGTTTGTCAAATTCGGGTGTTGAGTTCACCATTCCGAGAATTTTAACAACTCTTTTAATCTTATTCAAGGAGCCAAGTTCCTTTCGCAGGGTTGCCAAAAAGGCTAATCCAACGTTTCGGGCGGCTTGTTTGCCCTCTTCCATGGTCAAATCGGCACCAACTTTACCCGTAATAAGAGTTCCGTCGGAACGACTGGATACATGACCGGAAAGATAGGCCATGTTACCGGAAACTATCAGCGGGCGGTACAATCCCTTTGGTGCGGATACTACTGGCAACTGCAGGTTGAGTTCCTTTATTCTGTTTTCGAAATCCATCGTAGAAATATTTGGCCGGAAGACTCACCAAAGGAAACCATGAAAGTTTTTCCGGCTATCATGGTAATTACAGTAAATCGTTTTGCATCATCAGGACCACTAAAGTGAAAGTAAAGAATAGAATGAGGGTGGCAGGTACCACGACGGTCTCCAACTCATTCAGATTGAGCTTGCTACGCTGGTAAGGGTGGATAGGAAAGAACCGGCTTTCAACCAAAATTAATAGCCTATAGACGGCCCAACCAATGAATGCCCCCAACAACATCCCTCCAAGGATATCTCCGGGATAATGGACTCCCAGATAGATTCGGGTATAGGCAATGAGGCAGGCCCAGGGAAAGATGAATATGGTATAACCTCTGCTCCTGAATAGAAATGCTGTAAAAGTGGCAAAAGAGAAAACATTAGCAGCGTGTGCAGAGACAAAACCATACAGACCGCCTTTGGTAAAGAAAACGTGGGCATACGGTGAGACATCAGGGTCGTTAGAGGGACGAAGCCGCATGACAGAATGCTTCAGCAGTCCGGAAATCTGATCAGAAAGCAGTATCACCAATACAATTGAGATGATAACTGGAATCGATTTCCGGCCATATTTCCTGATAATGATATAAAGGGTAACTCCGTAAAACAGAATCCAGGTAGGAGTAAGTGTAAAAAGGGTCATCACATAGTCCATCAGATCGCTGTGATAACCGTTCAGGTAAAGAAAAGCAGATTTGTCCCATTCGGATATTGTCTGTATCATACCTATCGCATTTTAAGTATTTAAGAGTTTCCAGATCTCATCTTTGAGCTTGATAATTCCCAGTCCGGACACCGAAGATATAAAAGTATGAGGAATATCCCTAAACTCTCTGCTGATTTCCTGCATAAGTTCCTTATCGAGCATATCAGCTTTTGAAATAGCCACATACCTTTGTTTATCCAACAATTCAGGATTGAACATTTCCAGTTCATTCAGCAATATATCCAACTCTTTGCGATGGTTCTTGCTATCTGCCGGAATCAGAAACAGCAGGATTGAATTGCGTTCGATGTGTCTGAGGAAGCGGAGTCCGAGTCCCCTGCCCTCGTGAGCACCCTCGATAATACCAGGAATGTCGGCCATCACGAAGGAGTGGTCATCCCGGTAAGAGACGATGCCCAGGTTCGGGACCAGCGTGGTGAAAGGATAATCCGCAATCTCGGGTTTGGCGGCAGAGACGACGGATAACAGGGTGGATTTTCCGGCATTCGGAAATCCTACCAGACCGACATCCGCTAAAATCTTAAGTTCCAGAATCTTCCAACCTTCTTCTTCCTCTTCGCCGGGTTGCGCATAACGTGGTGTCTGATGGGTTGCGCTCTTGAAATTGACGTTCCCAAGTCCGCCTCTTCCGCCTTTGGCAAGAATATGTTGCTGATCGTGTTCTGTGATTTCGAATAAAACCTCACCAGAGTCTGCATCTTTGGCAACTGTTCCAAGCGGAACATCCAGGATAATATCTTCTCCATCCTTACCATGACTGCGCGAGGCGCCACCTGACTCACCAAGTTCGGCATAAATATGCTTTCTGTATTTGAGGTGCAGCAGAGTCCACATTTGTGAGTTACCACGAAGGATAATATGCCCGCCCCTGCCTCCGTCACCGCCGTCTGGTCCGCCTTTGGCAGCAAATTTTTCTCTGCGGAAATGTTTCGATCCCGCACCGCCATGGCCCGACCGGCACATGATTTTTACATAGTCAACAAAATTTGAATCTGCCATTGCTCTTGAAATACTTTGCTGCGAAGGTACATACTATCGTTGACTATCGAAAACGATCGAAGATAGACAATTTTTTGGTTCTAAACAGCCGATTCATTACCTTTGGCCCTTCGGCCTACATGCTCCAATTGATGCTCCGGCGGATTTGCAATCCGCTGGTAAACTTTCACAGCAGGCCGCTCCGGCGGATTTGCAATCCGCTGGTAAACTTTCACCAACGGATTGCAAATCCGTTGGAGCGTTCGGTTAGCACATTATTTTTATGATTCCAGTCTGGAAAGAAAACTACAAAGTAAATTCGTATCAGGTTGATTTTCAAGGAAAAATCAAACCAACCAACCTGATGCAGCTGTTTCAGGAAGCGGCCGGCAACCATGCTGCTCACCTGGGGGCCGGATACGATGCGCTGGTTGAAAATAAGCTCTTCTGGGCTTTATCGAGAATCCGCGTTGAGATTGAAAAATTACCAAAATGGGGCGATGAGATTTGGGTTGAAACCTGGCCATGTAGTTTAGTCGGACCGTTTTTTAGGCGTGATTTTATTTTTTACAATGACCGCAATGAGGTGATCGGCAGAGGTGTATCCGGGTGGCTTCTCATCAGTGTCGAGACCATGCGTCCGCAGCGGGCTGACAAATTGCCCTTTGAGTTACCTTTCAACGAAGGAAAGATGGCCCTTGAGACTTTCCCCGACAGGCTTAACGGCAAGGCTGAAAACCCGATTTTTGGCAAGAAAATTTTATACAACGAGATAGACGTCAACAACCACGTCAACAATACCCGCTACCTCGATTGGGTGATGGATTGCTTTGACATTGAATTTCACAAGAGTCACCTACTGAAAAGCTTTACCCTTGAATTCCTTAATGAGATGCATTGGGGTGACGAAGTTGAGTTATTTTCCGGACAGGACGGACTTTCATTTCACATTCAGGCTGTTACCAAGGAAACAGGAAAAATTGCCTTCCGATCTGATATTGAATGGATTAATAATGCTTCCCAAACAATTTCGTAATCCATTTTGCCCTTTGATTGATCAATTTCATTCCCTTTTCAATGATGGTATTATCGAAATCGTGAGAGAACATCAGTTCGGTCGTATCATCTGCTGATGAGGTATATACGAAGATAAAGCTGTAATTTTCAAAATGTTTGGCCATGAGTCTCGGGATATTTTCCTGCGAAAGTTTGTAAGAGACTCCACCACTGCGCGGAAGCGGAATAATGATCAGGTCGGAAGGTGTTAAAAATTGCCCGAGGCTCTGGAATTCTTCCCATTGAGTGAATTCGGTGTGGCTGATTTTTACCGTGCTGCGCTGTTGCTGGTGAAAAGAAGCGACGTATTCAAAAGTCTGAGGTGTAGAGAGGAAGTGGCAGGATTTATCGAGCGATTTCCCCATTCTGAGGATACGGCTCAGCCAGTTCTGAAATCCATATTCGTGATCGGCAAACTTCGGACAAATAATCACAATTCTCTTGTAACTGTTCAGGTTCGATTGAATGCTGGCCACCCAGACTGCCTGATCCGTATTCTCGACGATATATTTCACATTATTCCCAAAAAGCATCTCCGAAAACTGGTTCTTCAAGGCAAATCCGATGATAATTTCTGAGGCGAAAATTTCCTTGGCGACTCTCTTGATGCCGGCTGGGACTTTTTGGTCGATGGTGGTAATGATTTCCACCTTCTGATCGATGGCCGCGGCGTGAATGATGGCCTTTTCGAGCATTCTTTTGGCTTCGATCAGCTTTGTTTTTGCCATATGATCATCGTCGACTACCGACAAACTCACGATAGGGAAACTGTTTTTGGGGAGTTTTATGGCGATGGCCAGATCGATCAGGCGTTCCATCGTTACTGGATTGGAGATAGGCACTAAAATTTTTTGCTCCAGCGAAGGTGTATCGGGAAGTTCCTTGTACTCTTCCTCCTGGATAAGAATTTTCTTTGCGGCATTCTCGGTTACGAAAGAGGCGACCAGGCAGGTAACCAGAATCAGGACGATGGTTCCATTCAAAACATTCTCATCCACGATTCCCATTTTAAAACCTACCAGGATAACCGCCAAAGTAGCAGCCGCGTGTGAACTGCTCATACCGAAAATCAGCCTGCGCCAGGTGGCCGGGAACCTGAAGGTCAGGGAAGTAATAAGGGCAGCCAGGTACTTTCCTGTGATGGCAACGATGGTCAAGGTACCGGCAATAATCCATGCAGCTGTACCGTTTCCGATTACTTTCAGGTTGATCAGCATGCCAACGCTGATCAGGAAGAAGGGTATAAATATCGCATTGCCGACAAATTCGAGCCGGTTCATGAGTGAAGAGGTACGGGGAACGAACTTATTTAATGCTATTCCGGCAGCAAATGCGCCGATAATAGGCTCCAGACCGGCAACTTCCGATAGAAAAGCCGAAAAGAAAACCATGGAAAGTATGAAAATGAAATGTGATCTTTTTTCACCTTCGAGTTTTTTGAGGAACCAGGCCGTCAGCAACGGGATCAAAAGAAAGACGACCAGCAGGAAAAGCACAACGGAAACGCCAAAAGAGTACCAGAAATGCGCATTGATTTCCCCTTTTACGGATCCGACGATAACGGCGAAGAGCACCAAAACAGCCGTGTCAGTGAGCATGGTTCCTCCAACAGTAACTGCCACCGCTTCATGGCGCGAAATACCCATTCTGCTTACGATGGGATAGGTAACCAGGGTGTGTGTCGAGAACATGCTGGCAACCAGCAGACTGGCGTTAAAGTCCAGACCGAGCAGATACCGGCATACAGGAAAACCAAGTGCCAAGGGGATGATGAAAGTAAAGAAACCAAAAACCAGACTCTTGTGTTTGTTGGTTTTAAATTCTTTCAGATCTAACTCCAATCCGGCGAGAAACATGATGTACAGCAACCCGATGGTGGAAAAGAGGTCGACTGCAGAATTTTTTTCTATCCAGTCCAATCCATGCGGTCCGATGACCAACCCGGATAGAATTAACCCGATGATACCGGGTATTTTCAGACTCCTCAATAAAATAGGTGCCAGCAGGATAATGAACAGGATTACAGCAAAAATCAAAACCGAACTATGAAACGGTTTTTGCAGTAGATCTATTAATCTGTCCAGTACTTGAGTCATGAAATCAGCTTGGCGTTTTTAGCGCTTCCAAATATAGACAAATCAGACACAAAAAACCCATCCTTCTTCTGGCTTGCTGACAAATGTTTCCCGCGCGGTTAAGCTAATAAAGAGGCAGAATCTTTGTCCAGATAAAGCCACGTTGCCTCATGGTTTCGCATGACAGATGCTGGAATCAAGGGTGAAATTGTTCCTTCGACAGTTTTCCTGACTGCCTCTGCCTTGCGCAGATCCGGTACACTGCAGACAATTGCTTTGGATTTCATGATCTGCCTGATCGACATGCTGATTGCCTGCTTAGGAACATCATCAAAAGTCGGGAACCAGCCTTCGCCCATTTGCTGACGGCGACATTCCTGATCCAGTCAAACTACGAGATAAGCTTCTTCCGTATCGAAATCTGCCGGGGGATCGTTAAAGGCCAAATGGCTGTTTTCACCAATGCCTACAAAGGCCACGTCGATCGGGTATTGGCTGAGCAACTTCCCCAAACGGAGACATTCCTGGTAAGGGTCAGACTCGCCATTTACATAGATGAACTCCTTTGGCGATACAATGTCCACAAAACGTTCTTTGAGATATTTTCGAAACGAGGCTGGATGGGTATCAGCTACGCCAATGTATTCATCCAAATGAAAAGCCGTTACTACAGACCAGTCGATATCCTCTTTGACCAACTCGCTTAACATTTCGAATTGAGATGCACCTGTAGCAACAATGATATTAGCTTTCCCACTGCCGTGGATAGCTTTACGAATTAATTCAGCACCCTTTTGTGCAGCTTTTTTACCAAGAATCTGTTTGTTAGCGGACTTAAAATTGAACGTTCAGCAAAAAACAATTGGCTATTGCTTGGTCAAGAAAAACTTTTTTATGATTAATTATTTTTATCGATATTTAATTGGGCATTACATTCCAAAATTGAAATGAAATTGAAAAAAAAGATAATAAAAATAGTAATGTTCTCTTTTTTATTTTTCCAGATTTAAAGTCCTGATTTCGACATTTTGTAACAATGGTAAGTTTGAAAAAGGTTTGTTCAGATAAAAATAGGCAGTTGCGGCATAATCATCTCTTCGATAAAAATTTACCCAACCCCTCGGAAACTCTTTGCTTTCAATCTTGGGAATTTTATCCATTTCGTACAATCTGACAAATCCTTTACTGCTATCCTGATCAACCGAAATAGGAATCAACTCCACTCCGTTTTCTGCCAATTTTTTCACCGATTGATAATCCCCTCCACCTATTTGCTGGATGGTAACCTTGCATTTAGTATGGAAAAAAATTGGGTCAGGAATATGATAGCGATAAAAAGCCCATTTATTTGAATTTTTTTCAGCAATTGGGCAACCCTGAAATTGATGAGCGAATGCTCCAAGACCCCATCCTGTTCCAATATAATCCTCAGTGCCAGTGCCAGTAAGGGAAGGGAAATTGCTGTCATCATCCAAATATATTTTCACCTCTCCTTCGCCCCACCAAGTTCCGGAATATATTGAATCAGCCTGAACGCTAACATTC
>DATCHD010000082.1:0-23658 GCA_036508555.1 Prolixibacteraceae bacterium | reverse complement strand
CTTTTGTCATTCCAGGTGCATCATCGGTTTAATACTAATCATGAATTTGAGCTAAGCACAAATTACAACCTTGCAAAGAATTCATTGGACAAAAAGGAATTAAGTGTTCAACTTCGCTACACTTATACGATCAATGTCCCTTTATCCAAGAAAAAAGATATCGGCAGACTGAAAGGGAAAGTTCTCAATATGGGGATTGGACTTGTTGAAGGCATCATATTTAATCTGAACGGAAATATTGCTATAACTGACAAAAACGGAAATTTCGAATTCCCAATGGTTAAAATAGGGACCTATATAATGGCTATGGATGAATCGAGCGTCGGATTAAATAGCATTGCCGGGGTTCCAGGTCCATATCGGGTAACTATCGAACCAGGGAAGGAAACGAAGTTTGAGATATTTTTAACCATGGCAGCTCGAATCCGGGGGCATCTGATTATCCAGGAAGATGAAAAAAGTGGCAATAAGGGTTATTATCCTGTAAAAGAAGAGATCGATAAACTAATAATTGAGGCATCGAATGGAACCGAAATTTTCAGGATATTAACTGAAAGAGACGGCACATTTAGTTTTAACGATCTTCGGCCTGGAAATTGGCATGTAAAGGTTTATTCAAACGGCATTCCTCAGGGATATCAACTCGACATTAATCAATTCGATTTCAATCTTACTTCAGGTAAAGAGGAGAAACTCGACGTGATTATACGTAAAAAATCAAGAGAGATTAAGCTCCAAAAGAAGTTCTGAATCTTTTGAATCAAAAAAATGAACTCAAAAAAGAAATTATTTGCTCTAACTGTAATCACACTACTATCTCAGATGGCGTGGGCACAGAATAGAATTTCTGTTACTGAACGAAGTTCCGTATCGATAGATTTGTCAGCAATAATCGCAGCCGGTAAGAATATCGAGATGGTAATCGACGACTCACAATGGATTAACTATTCTATTGAATTAAGTCCTTCGGAGACTTTGGCATCAATATCTGTAGAGATCGCTTCGGGCAATATTCCAAACGGGATGGAATTCTATATGCAAGCTGGACATTATACTGGGTCAAGCAGAGGTAAAACCGGTCGAACAACCGGAAAAATACGAGTTGACCATGTACCAAAGGTTCTGATTAATGACATTGGGACAAGCAATACGGGCCATGGAAAACACCAGGGTCATCAGCTGATTTTGTCGATGGTGATTACCGATTTTTCCCTCCTGCAGCCCGGCGCATACTCCTTGTATATTCAGTATACTTTAAAACAGTAACCTTTCTGACCATGAGCAGCAGTAGCGGAAATACCCCAAGGCAAAAGATGATCGGCCTCATGTACTTGGTGTTAACAGCTATGTTGGCATTAAACGTTTCAATAGAAGTAATGAATGCATTTTCATTGGTAAATGACAGCGTATTGAAGACCAATGAAAGTGTTATACGCAAACTTAAAGACACTTTCAGAAACTTTGAAAAAGATTATCAGCTAAATGAGAATGAGGTTAAGCCATTCTATACCAAGGCAAAAGAAGCTCAGCGATTGTCCGTAGAATTTGTTGCATATATAGAAAACCTGCGTGATGAAATAATTGCAAAAACCGAAAATATTCCAATCGATTCGGCCAGAAAAAAACCTATGATGAAACTGGAAAGGAAAGATGATTACGTCACTCCTACCAGCATACTGTTGGGAAGTTCAGATAACGGGTCCAATGGAAAATCGGGGGAGTTAAAGCAGAAAATCATTGAATACAGAGAGAAAATGCTTGATCTTGTTGATCCAAAATATCAGGATCAATTAAAAATTGGTTTAGAAACGGAGGGAGAGTATTTGGATCCTTCAGGAGCGAAACAAAGCTGGGAAGTTCACAATTTCTATGATATCCCACTTGCTGCGATCATCCCAATCCTAAACAAGATCATTTCTGATGTAAACAATACAGAGCTGGATGTGGTCACTGTGCTTCATAAAGCCATCACTGCCGACGATTTTAAGTATGAGCGCATTGAGGCCAAGATCCTTCCAAAAGCCAATTATTTGTTTATTGGAGACCAGTATGAAGCAGAAGTGATTGTTGCTGCCTTCGATACCACTCAAAGTCCCAAGGTTTACCTAATGCGAGGTGTTGATTCATTGCCGGTTTCCCGAAAAGACCAGGCAATCTTAGTCCCCAGTCAACGTGGTCGGGTTAAATTCAATTTCCCGGCTAATTCGGCAGGATTAGAGAAATACGCTGGTTTTGTGAGTGTTTTTAACAGCTCCGGGATTGAAAACACCTACCATTTCCATCATGAATATATTGTCGCCAATCCCTCACTGGCAGTTTCAGCCACCAATATGAATGTGCTTTATGTGGGAGTGAACAATCCGTTGTCCATATCCGTCTCAGGAGTTCCCCGTGAAAACATTTACCCGACTATTTCCTGTGGCACACTGAAACCAAATCCTGGTAAAGGGGGATGGCTAGCAACAGTCCCGGGAGATTGCAAGCAAGCGTCCGTAGAGGTTTCGGTCAAGAATAACGGGGGAATGAAACGTATGGGATCGGAGATTTTCAGGGTTAAAAAACTTCCCGATCCGGTTCCCTATATAGCCGGCAAAAATGATGGCTTTATCAGCAGGGATATCCTCATCTCATTTGGATATATCATACCCAAGATGCCAATTGATTTTGAATTCGATTATTCATTTCAGGTACTTTCCTTCCGAATGACAATGCAAAGAGGATTCAGTGTGAATCATTATGATTCCCAAAACAACAAACTGACGGACGAGATGATCAAACAAATAAAAAATACCAACCGCGGTCAAAGTATTATTTTTGAAGAGATTGTCGCGCTGGGTCCCGATGGCGCCAATAGAATCCTTCCACCACTGATCATTTCCATTAACTAAGCCAGGGTAATTTCACTCATTTTTTAGGTTTATTAAAACTAATTGATAAATTTGGATCATTGATAATTTTACATCTATGATAGGCATTCCTGCATCTGTTAGTAAATCGATGATTTTAGTACTCCTGGCCTTCCTCTTTTCATGTAATCCGTCAGCGAATTCCATCATTACTGAAACCCCTGATACCCTATTTCCGGCGAAGCAATATGCTCAGTTCTCTTTTCTATGCTCACTATCTTTCAACTCACCCAAGCCAATAGTACTTTCCAGAAATGGTATAATACATCCTAAAAGCACATTAATTAATTTATCATGAGACTCCTACCCTTATTCTTACTTGTAACATTGATTTTCTCCGGTATTGCTGAAGCGCAAAAAATCAGCGAGTGGCGTCCAGAAAACCGGACTGGTGTTTCCTCTGAAACGGGACTGCTAAAATCCTGGCCTGCCACTGGACCGACCCTTTTGTGGTCGAATTTGGATCTCCCAATAGGAAATTCATCTGTCTCCTTTGGAAATAATGCCATGTATATAACCGGAACTAAAGACGGTAACGACATCCTGATTGCCTTAGATATGCAGGGAAAAATACTTTGGCAGACTGTCATGGGAAGGGCATGGAATGAGTCCTACCCGGAGAGCCGGGCGACCCCAACTGTTCAGGGTAATGAGGTTTACACTTGCAGTGGATATGGTGATATTGCCTGTATCGACCGAACCACGGGGAAAATAATCTGGACTTACAAAGCAAGCGAGACAAACAAAGGAACTTATGGAAATTGGGGAATTGCGGAGGCACTTCTTGTTGATGGTGATCATCTGTATTACTCGCCGGGCGGACCTGAAACAATGACAATAGCCTTGAAGAAGACAACCGGAGAAGTGCTTTGGAAATCAGTAAGTCTAAATAGCAAACCCGGTTACGTATCACCGATACTCATCACCTACGCCGGTATAAAAATGCTTGTAAATGTGACTTTGGACCAAGTCTTTGCTGTTGATGTTTCAAATGGTGAAATCTTGTGGAAAGTTCCAATTGAGAAACCTGGAGGTTCCAACCAGGATCTGATCATGTGTGTTACACCGTTGTATGACCAAGGCAAAATATACGTGACCGGTGGCTACAATGTGGGGAGCATGATGTTAAAAATTGCAGATGATGGCAAAGGCGTGAGTGTCGTTTGGACCGAAAAAGTCCTTGATGTGCACCACGGTGGAGTCGTATTGGTTAATGGTTCTATCTACGGTTCAAACTGGCTGAATAATGCAGATGGGAACTGGTGTTGCATCGATTGGAATACTGGCGAAAAGAAGTGGGAGGAACATTGGAATTGTAAGGGTTCAATCATATCAGCAGAAGAGATGCTTTATATTTATGACGAAAAGAAAGGAAATGTTGGCCTGCTAAAAGTAACTCCGGAAAAATTCGAACTGATTAGCAGTTTTCAGATTACGCAGGGAAATCCTGGACCCTTCTGGGCACATCCTGTTATCCATAACGGAGTTCTCTATCTCCGTCATAACAATGCATTGATGGCTTACGACATTAAAGCGAAATAATCCGGCTTTATTGTGGACAGACTCTTCGAAAACCGAAAAAGGGTTGGCATTGCTGGACACATGACGTGGGATGCATGGCAGGGGATGCTGAAACAAGTTCAGCATGACGCTTGACAGACGTGGGGTTACTTCATTGGGGTCAGGATAATATTCCGGAAATCGATCGGTCCGTGGTCGCCCTGGAGGTAGATCGGTCCGGGTTCGCTCTCCTTATTATTAATAGCTCCACCAGTGATTCCGGGGATTTCCTGGTTATAAATTACCAGCTTGTTATTGGCAACAATTGTGACCATCCTTCCTCGCAGGGTAATATCATAAGACTGCCACACGCCCGGATCTTTGGCGACGTTCTCGCTTGGGCTCAGGAATCCGTAAAGACCTCCAAGATAAATAGATGCAGGATCCATACCTTTGCAGTCAATGATCTGCACCTCATAGCGACCACGAAGATATACGCCGCTGTTGCTGGCTTTCTGATACCTGAATTCGATATGCAGCTGAAAATCAGTAAAAGTCCCATCCGTGACCAGGTTAGACCCCGATTTCAAGCTTCGCAGGATACCGTCTTCCACTTTCCACTGGTTTTCGCCCATGGCATGCCAACCCTTGAGATTGACTCCATTGAATAAGGATATCGGCTCTCCCCAAACGGGTTCGCCTTCCCTTTTCAGTGACGGAGCCCGGAGGCCGGTCCAGTTGTACTTTTTCCCATCGACAAATAGCATGGTGCCTGCGATGCCTTTGGGGGTAATCTCACCATCGAATTCGAGATCTTTTGTCTCGTTTTCCCACTGTGGCGGAATGGTAAAACTGAATTTTTTCCCATCGAAATTGACTTTTGAGACAGGGCGGGCGCTTCCGTTCAGGTAGACGAAGCGGCCGACAAGCGTCTTGAATCCGGAATGCGTCACCTCGAGCCAGGAAGGATATTCTTTCCCGCCCATCATAAGTGTGATATCCCAGCGACCTTCAATGGCAGGGCCTTCGGTCGCTTTGGCGGATCCGGCGTTTAGAAACAAAACCGAACTAAATAACAGTACTAATGCACCGAAAAAGCTGGTGGTCGGGAAAGACGATCTTTTCATATCAATTTAATTTTATGGATTTCAAATAAATTTTTGCAAGATACGAAACGGTACCATCAAAATTATTTATTTTGCAATTCAATTAACTATACTCACTATGAAAAAATTATTCAGTGCGCTCCTTTTATTGCTGTGTGTCTCGCTGACCGGTATGGCGCAATACACCTCCCTGAATGCGCACTCACACAATGACTACGAGCAGAAAACACCGTTCTTCCTTGCTTACAATGCTCATTTCGGGTCTATCGAGGCAGATATATGGGCTGTTGACGGGGAACTCTTCGTGGCGCATGCCAGAAACAAGATCACTCCGGAAAAAACGATGGATCAACTCTACATTCAACCGATTGTAACACTATTTAAACAGAATAACGGACAAGCCTGGACGAATTCAAAGGCCACTTTTCAACTGCTGATTGATCTGAAGACCGGAACTGAACCAACTCTTTCTCTTCTGGTGGAGAAACTGAAGAAATATCCGGAAGTTTTCGATCCTTCTTTGAACAAGAATGCTGTCAGGGTCACCATCACCGGCAACAGGCCGGATCCTTCAAAATTCTCCAATTACCCGAGTTTTATCTTCTTCGATGGAAATATCAGTTTGAAATATGATGCAGAACAGTTGAAAAGGGTTGGAATTTACAGCGAAAATCTTGGTAAATATACTTTCTGGAAAGGTTTGGAGGCGATTCCGGCTAAGGAGGAGCTTCGTTTGAAACAGATCATTGATTCGGTTCATAGTATTAAGAAGATGATCAGGTTTTGGAATGCACCGGACATGCCGGAAGCATGGATAAAATTGATGAGTCTGAAGGTCGACTATATCAATACTGACCATATCCCTGAACTCGCATCCTTCCTGAAATCCGCAAAAAACTGATAAAGGACTTTTTTCAAAAAACATTGGTTTGTTCATGGCTGAAATAGGGATCATCCCACTCATAAGATAATTCGCGCATTTCCCGGGCGTTGTTTCTTTTGGGAATTTCACCCTGCTTTTTATACGCTGAAAGATAGGCGGATGGTGTCATGCGCATGACCCTTTTAAACTGATCGTTGAAATGCGAAAGATTATTGAACCCGCTTTCCATGCTCGCCCCGGAGATGGAGATCTTATCCGTCAGCATCAGCCTGCAGGCATGTCCGACCCTGATTTCATTGAGAAAAGATGAAAAAGTTTTGCCGGTATGCTTCTTGAAGTACCGGCAAAATGCCGTTGGACAAATATTGGCGATATCGGCAATTTCCTCCAGCTTTATCGGTTTGGTGAGATTCAGGATAATGTGTTCGTGCACCTTGTTAAAACGGTGAAAATCGAATGTATTGATTGACTTAGAATATCCGACACTGGCATGATACTTATATTCTTTGGTATTTGCCATCATATCCAGGAGGTGGACTAACTCCATAATGCGGTAAATCCCTGCTAACCGAAATATTTTAACGATTTGCTCACCAAAGTTTTTTCTGCTCCTTCCTATAAACTGAATTCCCCTTTGTGATTTTTCGAGTAATTCTTTGATTGCGGCCATCTCAGGCAGATTGATGAAATTGGTATTGAAAACCTCTCTATTAAACTGAATGATAAGCGCTTTCATTCCTGTTGTGACTTTCCCTTCAAAATATTTCTGGTCACTTTTCCACCAGTGAGGAACGTTTTCACCAATGATACTAATCTCTCCATCAGAGAAACGCCTGATTCCATCTCCAACGTAGCTGGTACCGGAACTTTTGACCACAAAGAGTATTTCAATCTCCGGATGGAAATGCCAGGGAACTGTAAAATGGGGCTTCTCCTCGTCAAAAAATATGACTGATTGAGAGGGAGATGATTCAAGTTTCTGGAAAAAAGGCTTCACAATATCTTCTGAATTAGCACTATTAATATTTAATTTACATAAAATGCTAAAATAGCATTATATGTTGTCAAAATCGCAAAAGCATAAAGAAAAAATCATTATTATGTTTGATCCGGGATTATATCCGATTAACTAAATAAGTATATAAACAAGTCTTGATGTATAAATATCTTGTACTTATTCACAGAAAATCACACTTTACGACCAAACAATGCAAAAATTTGCCACAATCGACTGGATTGTCTTTCTTGTATATGCATCCATTATAGTTTTTATCGGATTATGGGTTTCAAGAACGAAGAAGGGTGAACAAAAAAGCACTTCTGATTATTTTCTTGCCGGCAGATCTTTGCCGTGGTGGACGATTGGCGCTGCTTTACTTGCAGCGAATATCTCTGCGGAGCATTTCATCGCGATGTCCGGTTCAGGATATGCAGTTGGTCTGGCGATAGCCGCTTATGAATGGATTGCCGCAATCGTACTGATTTTTGTCGCCAAATATTTTCTGCCCGTTTTTATCCAAAAAGGGATCTATACTATGCCCCAGTTTCTGTCGCAGCGATACGACAAGCGAGTCAGTACTATCATGGCAGTCTTTTGGATTCTCGTTTATATATTCGTTAATATGACGGCCGTTCTTTACCTTGGCGCCCTTGCCATGGAACGGATTATTGGTGTTCCAATGATTTACGGAATTATCGGTTTTTCTTTCTTCTCAGCTGTTTACTCTTTGTGGGGTGGGATGAAGGCGATCGCCTGGACGGATGTAATCAATGTTATCGTACTGATATTCGGTGGATTGGTAACTACTTTCCTGGCTGTAAGCGCACTCGGCGTCGACCATGGCTTCTTCTCCGGTTTTACAGAACTTCTCCACAAAGCACCCCAAAAATTGCACATGATCATCGCCAAAGGGACGATTTTTGTGCCGGATGGCGCAGGCGGCAAGAAAGATGCTTTCCTGGATCTGCCAGGACTGGGTGTTGTGTTAGGCTCCATGTGGCTGACTAACCTCTCCTTCTGGGGTTTTAACCAGTTTATCATTCAACGCGGTCTGGCAGCAAAGAATCTCAAGCAGGCTCAGTACGGCGTCGTTTTTGCCGGTTATCTTAAATTGTTGGTTCCAGTGTTGGTTGTAGTGCCAGGTATTGCAGCGTTTGCACTAGGCGCTGATCTGGCAAAATCTGACGAAGCCTATCCCTGGTTACTGAGTAATATTGTCCCGGCTGGGATCAAGGGGCTTGCCTTCTCGGCCATAGCTGCAGCAGCCGTTTCGGCGCTTAGCTCTATTGTGAACAGTGTTTCCACTGTTTTTACCATGGATATCTACAAAGCACATTTCCGTAAAAATACGGAGGACAAAAAACTGGTAACTATTGGCAGGATTGTCGCGCTGATCGCGCTGATTATCGCCACCTGTGTGGCTCCCCAACTGAGGACGCTGGATCAGGCGTATCAATATATTCAGGAATATACAGGATACATTTATCCCGGAGAGTTCCTGATTTTCTTCTGCGGACTCTTCTGGCGTCAGTCGAAGGCTACTGCTGCCGTATGGGTTGCCCTGCTTACTATCCCTCTAGGCATTCTGCTCAAAGTCTTCAATCCTGATTTACCGTTCATTCTGAGAATCGGATACGTCTTCATCATTCTTTCTGTGGTGATGGTCGGATTGAGCCTGTTTGACAAAACGCATAACATTGAAAATCAACCCATCAATGAGCCTGCCAGGAGGAAAACCCTCAAACTGGGCTGGCAGATTATCGCCGTTTCCACCCTTGTGGGTATCATCGCAGCATTCTTTGTGGTCCCCATGCAACATTTGGCTTTGGAGGCCATTTACGTTTTGGTTGTCGGATTTTTGCTGGTCGGAATCATTCTAATCCTAAACACTGTGTGGCATACCATGGATGAAAAAGGACTGGTCATCGAGCGCTCCTTGTTCAAAACCACCGACAAATTCAATATCGCAGCCATCGGAATATGCGGCATACTGGCTGTATTATATGGATTCTTCTGGTAAATACATTAGTTCTTCAAAAAATCAAATGAGAGTTTCGATCAAAAAGCTTTACGAAGCGGCCTACGGAAATTATGGAATCGGTGCCTTCAACGTTTTTAACGCTGAGCAGGTTCATGGTGTTTTCCGCGGCGCCTCAAAAGCCGGTGCACCGGTGATCGTTCAGCTGACACCGGTCGCCCGTGAGTACCTGCATCCTGAGATGTTGCAGAACCTGCTTGTTGCTGCCGAAAAAATTTATCACGGGGTGACTTTCACGGTTCACCTGGATCATGGTAATTACAAACACTGCATAGAAGCCATTGAATCAGGATATTACAACTCAATTATGATCGATGTTTCTCACGAATCTTTTGAAGAAAATATTAGGATCACGCGTGAAATTACCATGAAAGCACATGCTGCAGGTATTGCCGTCGAGGCCGAATTAGGCGTTTTGAGCGGTGTGGAGGATCATCTTTCTGTCGAAGAGAAACATGCACTTTGCACTGATCCCGGACAAGCGGCTGAATTTGTGGAAAAAACCGGTTGCGACAGTCTGGCAGTAGCCGTGGGTACCAGTCATGGCGCCTACAAATTCCCCGGAGGGAAAGGATTACAGTTGAATATCCTGTCTGAAATTCAGCATCGATTACCTGGATTTCCCCTCGTTTTGCATGGAGCATCTGCTGTACCGGTGAATGAAGTTGAACGAATCAATAAGGCAGGAGGCAGACTACAGGAAGATGCCAAAGGAACAGATGAAATGGAACTCCTGGAAGCGATCAGAATGGGGGTCTGCAAGGTAAATATTGCAACCGACATGCGGCTGATCTGGACCCGCATCCACAGGGAATTTTTCCTGAATAACCCGGAGAAGTTTGATATGGTGGTTCCCGGCACGACTTATATGGATGAGCTGGAATCGTTCGTTGCCAGCAAATGCCTGGCGCTAAATCCTTTAAAGAAATTTCAGTCATGATAAAAGATACAAGATGTCCCATACTGGCTAAAGCCGAAGTGCATCAAGCTTGTTACCAACGCATTAGCAGCGCGGAGGCAGGATGGACCTACCTTAACATGGAAGCCAGAATCTTGAAAAAGGGGGAAACCTGGTCGGGATTCACCGGGAACAACGAATATATTTTTGTCCTGATGGGAGGTAATTTCTTAGCTTCTACCTCAGAAGGCAACTGGGAAACCGCCAATGGAAGAAAAAATGTTTTCAGCGGCTTGCCGCACGGACTGTACCTTTCAACCAATACTTCCTTCACCATCACTGCTACCAGCGAACTGCTGGATTTGTCATGCAGCTGGTGCGAAAGCGATCAAAAACATCCTGTACATTTTATCACGCCGGAAGATGTGGTGAGAATGGAAATCGAATACCGTGGAGGTGACAATGCCAGCAGACAGATTAACAGGATTTTGCCTCCCGGATCGGCATGCCACCGGCTGGTATGTGTCGAAGTTTATACCCCATCGGGAAACTGGAGCTCCTTCCCCGCCCACAAGCACGATACGCGAAAAATTGACCCGGTAACAGGGAAGCTGCTGGAAGCCGAACTCGAAGAGATCTACTTCTTTAAAATCGACAAACCTCAGGGTTTTGCCTTGCAGAAAGTCTATACGGACGACAGGAGTCTGGACGAAATCGCCGAGGCGCATAACAATGATGTGGTTTTAGTGCCGAAAGGTTATCATCCGGTCATTGCCGGTCATGGTTACAATGCCTATTATCTGAACTTCCTTGCCGGCAGTGATCAAAGCTTAGCCAGCAGTGACGATCCGGACCATCAGTGGATTTATGGTACCTGGAAAGGCATGGATCCCAGGATTCCGATGGTAACCATCGAGCAGAATAATATTTTATAGTGTTCATTATCAATATAATATCTCAGAAAATGGATAACAAGATTTACGATGTCATTACTTACGGACGCTCTTCCATCGATCTTTATTCTGCTAACATCGGAGCGAATTTCGTGGATATCAAATCCTTCAATGCGTACGTCGGCGGATCCCCACTGAATATTGCGGTTGGCGCAAAACGGCTTGGACTGAATTCAGCCCTATTGACAGGGATTGGCCAGGATCAGATAGGTGATTTTCTGTTGAAATTTCTCAAAGATGAGGGCGTAGAGACAAAATTCATCCCCAGGAAGCCTGGTTTCAGAACCAGCGCTGTGGTGCTGGGTATCCAGCCACCAGACAATTTTCCATTGGTCTACTACCGTGAAAACTGTGCCGATTCGAAGGTGACCATTGATGATGTCATTGCCGCAAACATCGGATCTTTCAGGCTCTTCGAGATCTCAGCTACTGCATTAAATGTAGAACCTTCCCGTTCTGCGGGCTTTTTCGCAGCAGAGGAAGCCGTCAAAAACAAGGTACCCATCCTGATTGACCTGGATTTCAGGGCTGATCAGTGGCATGATGCCCGTTCGTTTGGCGTCACTGCCCGTGCTTACCTGAGGAATTGCACCATTGCACTGGGGACTGAAGAGGAAATTCTGGCTACCATGCTGAGCGATCCGAATCAGATCCAGATTAAAAACCAGCAGATTTCTGCCCCGGAGATTCGCGGTAACGTGAACCAGTCCATCAAGGATATTATGGCGCTTGGAATTGAGGCGTTGGTCGTTAAGCGTGGCGCCAAAGGTTCTACAGTTTATTTGAAAGACGGCGAAGTCATTGAGGTACCAGGTTTCCCGGTAGAAGTGATGAATGTTTTGGGGGCCGGCGATGCTTTTGCCAGCGGATTTATCTACGGGTATCTGAACGGCTGGGACTGGTTCAAATGCTGCAGAATGGGGAATGCCTGCGGTGCTATTCTGGTGACTAAACCCGGTTGTTCCAATTTTAATCCAACGCTGGAAGAGGCTTTGGCTTTTATCGAAAGTAAAGGAGGATTTTGAATGAAAACTATAAAATTAACTGTTGGTCAGGCAGTTGTAAAATTTCTGAAGGTCCAGTATGTAGAACGCGACGGCATCGAGTCGCCCTTCTTTGCAGGATGCCTGGGAATCTTCGGTCATGGCATCGTAGCAGGTGTCGGTCAGGGTTTGATGCAAAACACCGATTTCCGTTACTTTATGACGCGAAATGAGCAATCCTCCGTTCATATTGCCATGGCGTATGCCAAAATGAAGAACCGCATGGGCACTTTTGCCTGCATTTCCTCCATCGGACCGGGTGCAACCAATATGGTCACAGGGGCTGCCTGCACAACCATCAACCGCTTACCGGTACTTATTATCCCGGGAGACATTTTCGCCAAAAGGAATGTAGCCCCTGTGCTTCAGCAACTTGAATCTTCTGCTTCGCAGGATATCTCCGTCAACGACTGTTTCAAACCTGTCTCCAGATACTGGGACCGGATCAATCGTCCTGAGCAGCTGATTACCGCACTACCCGAAGTCATGCGGGTGCTTACCTCTCCTTCAGATACCGGAGCGGTCACATTGGCTTTGCCACAGGATGTGCAGGCCGAAGCGTATGATTTTCCGGAGGAGCTATTTAAGAAGAGGATCTGGAAAATTGCCAGGCCCAGGGCAGACAAACGATTATTGGAGGAAGCTGCTTCCCTGATTAAGGCATCTAAAAAACCTGTTATCATTGCCGGAGGTGGTGTCATCTACAGCGATGCTACAACTATCTTAAAGAAACTGGTAGAAGACACCGGAATCCCTGTTGCCGAGACCTTTGCAGGCAAAGGATCTCTCCCTTACAACCATCCCTCCAATCTGGGTGCAGTCGGAGCAACCGGCACACCGGGAGCCAATGAGATGACCGAAGGTGCGGATCTAGTCATCGGTATTGGAACCCGTTACAGTGATTTTACGACCGCATCCAAGACGGCCTTCCAAAATCCGGATGTCAAGTTCATAAACATCAATATTGCCGAGTTTGACTCGTTCAAGCACGCTGCTTTCCCGCTGACAGGCGACGCGAAAGTCTGTCTGGAAGAGCTTTCAGAACTGCTGAAGGATTTCAAAGTAGCTGAAACTTACCGTTCCAGGGCAGCTTCGCTGAGCCAAAACTGGGACAAGCAGGTGAGTGAAATATACAAAGTCTCGGGAGAACTACCTGTCAATCAGGTAGAAGTAGTAGGTGCCGTCAATGATTTTGCCGGTCCGCGGGATGTTGTCCTCTGTGCAGCTGGCAGTCTGCCCGGCGACCTGCATAAACTATGGCGCACCAGGGATCCAAAAGGCTTCCACCTCGAATACGGCTATTCCACGATGGGATACGAACTTGCAGCCGGAATCGGAGCAAAGATGGCGTGCCCCGACCGCGAAATATTTGTCATGGTTGGAGATGGCAATTACCTGATGATGAACAACGAAATCGTCACCGCCATACAGGAAGGTATCAAATTTACTGTTATCCTACTGAATAACAATGGATTCGCCAGTATCGGCGGATTGTCCCAATCCATAGGATCCCAACGTTTTGGGACGAAATATCGTTTCAGGGACGAAAAGACTGGTCTGCTAACCGGAGACATACTTCCTGTGGATTTTGCACAGAATGCCAGAAGTCTTGGCGCCCATGTGATTGAAGCCCATGATATCGACTCTTTGAAAACAGCGTTGATCGAGGCAAAGAAGCAATCCAAAACAACCGTAATTACCATTGAGACCAGCCTTACCAAGGGCATTCCGGGTTACGCCTGGTGGGAAGTCGCCATTGCGGAAGTCTCTGAAATTGATACTGTGAAGAAAGCGAGGGCAGAATATGTGGAACATAAAAAGCGCCAGCGATACTATCTCTAAAAAACGAAACACCTAAAAATATGACTATTCTAAAAAATTACATCGACGGTCAGTGGGTTAACAGCAAGGGAACCGGGCTGATAGAGGTGATCAATCCGGCTACGGGTCTGGTAATTGCCAAAGTGCCGGCTGGATGTGCGGAAGACATCTCCGCAGCAGCCGATGCTGCCAGGGAAGCCTCCCTTCAGTGGCGCAATACACCTGCCACGCAGCGAATCCAGTATTTATTCAAAATGAAGCAAATACTCGAAGCCAACACCGATTTGATCGCCGAGATCTGCACCAAAGAATGCGGCAAAACCTTTGCCGAATCCAAAGCCGAAATGGCTCGTGCGGTTGAAAATATTGAAGTTGCCTGTGGCATCCCTACGCTGCTGCAGAGTGTTTTCTCGGAAGATATTGCTACCGGAGTCGATGAGTTCGTCATCCGTCAGCCAATCGGTGTTGGGGCTTGCATTTCCCCTTTCAACTTTCCGATCATGATTCCGTTCTGGTTTATGCCCTACGCGATTGCCTGCGGAAATTCGTACATCGTAAAGCCATCGGAGAAAGTTCCGATGACCATGACAAAAATCTTTGAACTCATAGCTTCACTGAACCTGCCTAAGGGTGTCCTAAACATGGTCCACGGTGGGAAAGAAACCGTAGATGCTATTCTTCAAAATCCTGCCATTCAGGCCATCAGCTTTGTTGGCTCCACTCCTGTCGCCAAATATGTCTATCAGCAAGGAACGCTGAACGGGAAAAGAGTTCAGGCACAGGGTGGCGCAAAAAATGCCGTAGTGGTGATGCCGGATGCAGATGAAGAGACCACAGTAAGAATCATCAACGACAGTGCTTTCGGGTGTGCTGGTCAAAGGTGTCTGGCGGCATCTGTCGTGATTACTGTCGGCGAAGCAAGTAAAACTATTCCTGCAAAGCTCCTCGAAATAGCCCGGACCAAAAAAACCGGTTATGGAATGGTTTCAGAAGTTGACATGGGGCCTGTGATTACCGGAGAGAGCAAATCGAGGATTGAATCGCTCATTCAGAAGGGTATCGAGGAGGGCGCCGAGCTATTGCTGGATGGTCGTGATTGTAAAGTTTCCGGTTTTGAAGACGGTAATTTTATTGGTCCGACAATACTCGGGAATGTTAATACCAAGAGTCAGGTTTACCAGACGGAGATCTTCGGTCCGGTGCTGAGTATTATCCATGCAGAAACGCTGGATGAGGCCATTGAAATCATCAATCAGAGCCGGTATGGGAACTCCGCCTGCATCTTTACGCGCAGCGGATCGGCCGCCAGAAAATTCAGACACAACACGTTAGCCGGAAATATCGGGGTCAACATCGGTGTGGCAGCGCCAATGGCTTTTTTCCCGTTTAGCGGCTGGAAAGAGAGTTTCTTCGGCGATCTACACGGGCAGTCGGCTCATGCAGTCGAATTCTACACCCAGACCAAGGTGGTTATTGAACGCTGGAACGATGAATGGACAAGGAAATTTTAAAAATATCAACCTAAAAGAAGACCAAATGATAAAAATTGCCAATGCTCCCTGTTCATGGGGAGTTCTAGAATTTGATCTGGACGGAAAAGCGGCAGGTTTTGAGCAGGTTCTGAACGAAATCAGTGAGACCGGCTATCAGGGTAGTGAATTAGGCGACTGGGGGTTCATGCCCACTGTCCCGGCTGCACTCAGAGGCCAGCTTGATCAACGCAATCTCTCCATGGTGGGCGCGTTTGTCCCGGTATTTATGAAGGATCGCTCTAAACATACAGCCGGTGCAGCGGTTGCGGTAAAAACCGCGAAGCTGATGGCAGACGCCGGTTTCAAAGAGGCTTTCATTGTGCTGGCCGACGATAACGGAAGTGTGCCGGAGCGGACACAAAATGCAGGAAGAGTGACTCCTGAGATGGGACTTTCCACCGAAGAGTGGAAAATCTTTGCTGAAGGAGCCAATTTGGTTGCAAGTGAGGTTAAGGCAAAGACGGGTCTGAGGACTGTTTTTCATCACCACTGTGCCGGTTATGTGGAGACTCCGTCCGAAATTGACCAGTTGATGGCCTTGACTGATAGTTCCCTGTTGGGTCTGGTGCTGGATATGGGTCATTATAAATTTGGCGGCGGCGACCCGTTGGCGGCACTGGTCAAACACCAATCGCGCATCTGGCACATCCATTTCAAAGATTGCCATGCTGAGATTGCCCTGCAGTCGAAGAAAGAAGGATGGGACTATTTCAAGTCTGTTGGTAGCGGTGTCTTCTGTGAATTGGGCAAGGGAGCAGTTGATTTTCCTGCCATCGTTTCCGAGTTGAATAAACATAATTATGACGGGTGGATAGTCGTTGAACAGGATGTGCTTCCTGGAATGGGAAATCCGAAAATTTGTGCCAAACGGAACAGGGAGTATATTCAATCACTTGGATTATAAATTTTAATATCAATCAGACCCTTCGACTTCGCTCAGGGACCGGGCCTTCTCCGGTCCCTGAGCGAAGTCGAAGGGCAAACATTAAAAACCAATAAAAAATGAAAAAATTAAAACTAGGCGTAATTGGTACTGGCAGGATCGGCAAGGTTCACATTGCCACCCTCGTACAAAGTGTTCCGCAGGCGGTTGTTGTGGCGGTTGCCGATGTGAATCTGGAAGGAGCAAGAGCTGTTGCCAGTTCTTTTGGCATCACAACTGTTTACAGCAGCTACAGGGATGTGATCAATCATCCTGATGTTGAGGCAATTGTAATATGTTCACCTACCAATACGCATGCCCAGTACATCATAGAAGCGGCTCAGGCAGGCAAACATATCTTCTGCGAAAAACCGATCGATCTTTCACTTTCGGTCATCAAAGGAGCTTTGGATGTTGTAGCCATGGCAGGAGTCAAGCTGATGGTCGGATTCAACCGCCGTTTCGATCCCAACTTTGCCAAAATCAGGCAGCTGGTGTTGGATGGTAAAATCGGTGATCCGCATATTCTGAAGATAACCTCCCGCGATCCGGCCCCTCCACCGGCGGAGTACAGCGCTGTGTCGGGCGGGATGTTTATGGACATGACCATCCATGATTTTGACATGGCCCGGTTCATTGTAGGCAGCGAGGTGACGGAAGTATATGTTAAGTCGGCCGTCCTGGTTGATGAGGCCATCGGGAAAGCAGGTGATGTAGATACTGCCATCATCACCCTGACTTTCGCCAACGGTGCCATCGGCGTCATCGATAACAGCCGGAAGGCCGTTTATGGCTATGACCAGCGGGTCGAAATTTTTGGTTCTGCAGGAATGGCCTGCGCCGACAACAACTACCCCGAAAATCACCGCTATTTTTCCGGGGATGGCGTACACGCTTCTTTGCCTTTGAATTTCTTCATGGATCGTTACCTGGAGGCTTATGCCAATGAAATGAAGATTTTCTGTAATGCTGTCGTCAACAATCTGGCCTTGCCGGTTTCCGGAGACGATGGATTGAAGTCGGTGGCGATAGCTTTGGCCGCGAAGAAATCTGTATTGGAAAACCGTCCGGTAAAATTATCCGAGATCTTGTAACCAAATCTGATATTATATTGAAGGTGTATTTCAGGATTACTTATTAACTACCCGAAACCGTCTTAATTCATTTTGAGGCGGTTTTTTTTTAATTGACCATTTATCAAAGAAACACTTGATACAAAAAATGTCGCAAAACTTTGGTTCGATTAAATTATCAGAATTTTCAATAAAACACAATGTCTACTGTGAACTTCTAAAATACTTGGAATGGCCTTGTCGAATTAATGACTATTATTGTCACAGAGAATAGCATGAAAAAACTAAATTATTATTTGTTGCTCCTGTTTCTTTTGCTTTTGGTGCCAGGATTTGCGCAACAGAAATTCACCATTAGCGGTTACATAAAAGATGCCAAAACAGGTGAAAACCTGATTGGAGCCACAGTGACCATTAAAGAGCTCCAGGGAAAAGGAGCAGGCACAAATGCTTATGGATTTTATTCCCTGACCCTTCCGCCAGGGCGTTATCAGATATCCGCTCAGTTTATTGGTTATGCTCCTGAAACAGAACAGATTAACCTTGTCCAATCCTTAAGGAAAAATTTTGCCCTTGTTGAGCAGATCAGCACACTGGATGAAGTTGTTGTGTCCGGCCAGCGTAAGGATGATAATATCACCAAAACTACGATGGGCATGCAGAAGCTCAGCACCAATGAAATCAGGAGTATTCCGGTTTTTTTTGGTGAAAATGATGTACTCAAGACCATTCAGTTATTGCCAGGTATAAAGCCTGCAGGGGAAGGGAGCAGCGGATTTAACGTCCGTGGAGGGTCATCCGATCAGAATCTGATTCTTCTGGACGAAGCCACTGTATTCAATGCCTCGCACCTCATGGGATTTTTTTCGGTATTCAACTCGGATGCTATCAAGGATATCACTGTCTATAAAGGCAATGAGCCTGCTGAGTATGGCGGAAGGCTGTCCTCCGTTCTCGATATCAGAATGAAAGACGGCAATGATCAGAAAATGAAGGTTTCAGGTGGCATCGGACTGATTTCCTCCCGTATTAACGTGGAAGGCCCTATCATCAAAAATAAGGGTTCATTCATGATTACTGGCAGGCGAACCTATGCCGACCTCTTTCTGAAGCTTTCTTCTGACACCGCCAAAAATCAGACCCGCCTCTATTTTTACGATCTGAATGCTAAGGCCAGCTACCGGTTGAACAATAACAACCGGCTTTATCTTTCAGGGTACTTTGGGAAAGACCAGATCGCACTGAAGAATACTTTTGGCATCAACTGGGGCAATGTCTCAGGAACACTCCGTTGGAACCATCTCTTTTCGGACAGGCTATTTTCAAATACTTCACTGATTTTCAGCAACTACGACTACAAAATATTTATCAACAATGGCAATCAGCTGAACATCGTTTCCCGCATTCAGGATTATGGAATCAAACAGGATCTGCAATTTTACATTCATACGAATTCCACCTTGAAGTTCGGTTTCAATTCTATTTATCATAAAATTATTCCGGGTGTCATTACAGCGTCTACCAAAATCGATCTGAAGAACCTGACCAACAAATATGATTGGGAGAACGCCTTCTATCTCTCCCATCAGTACCGAATTAATGAAAAGATTGGCTTTGAATATGGCGCAAGGCTCACCCTTTTTAGCGCAATGGGTCCTGGGAATTATTATACCTACGATGCGAACGGAAAAACCATCGGTGTAGATATCTACAAATCAGGTCAGTTTATCAGGACGTATGTCAATGCAGAACCTCGCCTGACTTTAGATTACCGCATCGGTCCGGAGAGTTCTATCAAGGCTTCCGGCAGTCGAAATGTCCAGAATCTTCATCTACTTTCCAATTCGACTTCCGGCAATCCAACCGACTTGTGGATTCCAAGTAGTAACAATGTCAAACCCGAGTTGGCCGACCAGGTTTCACTGGGTTATTACCGGAATTTTAAAGCCAACAGCTACGAATTTTCGGTCGAGTCGTATTTCAAAAACCTTAATAATCAGATAGATTACAAGAACGGAGCCGAACTGATGTTTAATGAGAATGTAGAATCGCAGATATTGTTTGGTACTGGCCGGGCTTATGGGCTGGAGTTTTACCTGAAGAAAAATCAAGGTCGTTTCACTGGCTGGATCAGCTACACTCTTTCCCGGACCGAACGTAAATTCGAGGCGATCAACAATGGTAATTATTTCCCGGCCAAACAGGACCGCACGCACGATCTCTCGGTCGTCGGCATGTACGAACTGAGCAAAAGCTGGACAATTTCCGCCACGTGGGTTTACTATACCGGCAACGCTGTCACTTACCCTACCGGGAAATACTCGATCGAAGGTAGAACTGTTTTCCTCTATTCTGACCGAAATGTCAACCGGATGCCATCCTATCACCGGCTCGACCTGGGCGCTACCTGGATCCGCAAGAAAACCGATAAGTTCGAGTCGAGCTGGAACTTTTCCCTCTACAATGCTTATGGGCACGAAAATGCCTACGTCATCACTTTCCGCGATAGCAAATCGGATCCCTCCAGGACAGAAGCTGTGCAAACGACACTTTTCAAGTTGATTCCCTCTGTAACGTACAACTTTAAATTTTGATAAAATGTTAATATACAGAAACATACTTTTATTTTACCAGAAAATTAAAACGGTATTATTTCTATTGGTTTGCCTTACGGCTTTCCAGGTAAGTATGGTGTCTTGTGAAAAAGTTGTCAGCCTTAATCTGAATGACGCTGTACCAAGAGTTGTAATCCAGGGCAATATTTACGACCAGCCTGGACCTTTTTATGTAAAGATCTCAAAATCAGTCAATTTCGATGAATCCAATAATTATCCGCCTGTCACGGGTGCCAGCGTAGAGATTACGGACAATATGAATCAGACGGAAATCCTTACCGAGTCAGCCGCCGGTACTTATAATACTTCAAAATTGAGGGGTATTCCTGGCCGCAACTATTCACTTACGGTAAAGACAGGTTCAGATATTTATCAGTCGGTCGCTTTCATGCCAACGGCGGTTGCCATAGACAGTATCTATTTTGCATCCAGTCCGTTCAGCGGTGAAAAGACCACCACGGTTCGGTTCAATGATCCACCATATACCAGGAATTTTTACCGGCTGGTCTACTTTATCAATAATGTGCAGTTAATGAATTTCTACGTCCTTGATGACGAACTTTTTCAGGGTGCAAGCATTAAATATGCGCTTTCACCAAGGGAAAGCGAACTGAAACTGGCAAAAGGAGATCTGGTGACGGTATGGCTGGAGTCTATTGACAAGGGCGTTTTCGAGTATTTCAGGACGGTTGGACATGAAAATGGTCAGTCTACCTCTCCATCCAATCCTGTTTCAAATATCAGCAATGGTGCTTTGGGTTATTTCAACGCCAGTTCTGTCCGAAAAATATCATTAATTGTCGATAAATAGTCATAAATTCATCTTTTTTCATGTATTTTTGCACCCTTAAATCATTTATTGGAATATGGCATTTGATAGAATTTTTGGCGCACTAGCACTGTTTTTCCTGCTCCTTGCCTGTGCGGGGAAGAAGAAGGAACAGCAAAACACACAACTGGATCTGGCGAATAAAACCCTGAAGAGGCTGATGTATCAGCTGGGAAATTAATATAGAAAGTTTCCAAAATAGAAAGTTTCCAAAATTTTAGTTACGAGCAAATTTTGTTCGTAACTAAAATTTTGGAAACTTTTTTTACTTTGGAAACTTTGTTAGAAAAGAAGTTTGAAATTCTGATCGTTGGCGTATTTGTCAAATTCCCGATCGTTTTGGGCAATGGCTTTGTAGGCCGGATCCTTTTTAAAGGCATTGACCAATGCTTCGTACATTGGGCTGGTTTTACCGGTACGGGCATAAACTATAGCCTTAAGGTAGGCAATACGGCCAGACTCTACGGGTGCTGAATTTAAAGTCTTCAACGCACCATTGTTGTCTCCGTTGAGCAACTGGGCAAGTCCGCGGTTGGCATAGCTGGTAGAAGAATCCCCAAGATATTTGACAGCGGTATCATAATCTGCCTGTTTAATTTTCAGGATACCAAGATTTTCTTTAACCTCTTTACCTGCCCCTGAAGCAGCCCCGAACAATACTTCAGCCTTGGCCAATTCTCCGTTTTTCAGGGCAACACAACCCAGGTTATTCTGGATGATAGGATTTTTCGGATCCAGCTGATCAGCTTTCTGAAAACTGGCACCGGCTGCGGAGAAATCGCCTTCGACTATTTCGGTGTATCCAAGGTTGTTGAAACCTCTCCAGTCGTCAGAATAAATTTTGGTAAAACTCGTATAGATTGATTTTTGTTTGGCAACATCATTGGTTAACGTAGCAGCATATAACAGTTCTGCCTGATTCAGTTTGGATGGATCAGACTCGGCAAGTTTGGATATTTCATCATCTGTTCTTCCAACCAGATTAACGTTGGCGGTGATTTTGGCACGACGCAGTTGAGGTAAAATTTCGTCGGCAACTTTGGTGAAGGCTGATGAGAGGTTCTTAATTTCTTTCTCGCGAACTTCAGGATCAGTATACATTGCTAACACGCGAAGAATCAAATCCTTATCCTGAATATTGGATTTTTCCATCAACGCTTTAAAGCCTTCCCAGTCTTCCGGAGTATTCCTGGATTTCAGATCTGCTTTTACTTTGTTTTTCTTCAAATTTTGCTCAACAACATTACTGGAAGAACCTTCGCGCTTGCCGGCCAGCTTGGAATTCAGTTCCATGGTGCCGTCGGGGGAAGCATAAGCTGAAATCTCTATACCTTTCAATTCTTTTCTGTCTGCATTGTAGGCTTCAACAATATATTTGTTCAGGTGCTCAATTTCTGCTTTTGTCAATTCTTTTGGTCTAACATCAGCGCTATTAATAAGATAAACAAGATCAGCAATATAAGCATCCGGAACAATCCTCTGGAATTTATCCATGGATGGATCATAAACGCCGGTAGTATTGACCTTCTTTTGTACCCCCAGGATAGCCTGCGGACTATTGTCAACCAGCGTTGAAGTTGCGATCACACCCTTACCGATAATTCTTGGAGCAAAATCGACTGATTTGGCGCCCTGTGTTCCTTTAATATGAACCTCAAGATCAGAACGTTGCATCTCTTTTGTATAAGGAATTGTGCCTTTAAAACTATTGCTGCCTCCTGTAGCAAGGGTAATTACCTTATTATTGGCTTTGACTTTCTCACCTTGCAAAACATAAGGAGTAAAAGCAGTTTCACCACCAGCGTATTTTAACACCGGGGTGACGGTCAATGTCACTTTTTTGGCAAAATATTTTGCCGGGATTTGGCTCTGAATGGCAGCGTCAACTTTACCTCCATGTGTTTCAAGAATTTCAGGAGCGACAGAATAGGTTACCTTATCGGCATTTTTCTGCATTGTTTTTAAAGAAGTACACCCCGAAATCAGGAATGCACTTGCAGCAAAAAGGATCGGCACGATGAATCTAATTTTTCTCATAAATAAAATTTAAAATTTATAGTTAAATCGATATTTTAGGTTTTATAATGTAAAAGTACAATTTTTCCTAAAAATACAATAGTGAATATTTGATAATTATTAAAAATCAGGCAGTAATATCTCTCTTTTGATCCCTGCCCAATCTATAGGTTTGGTAACCAAATTTCTAAGCAGCCTGTAGTGCTCAGTGTATGCTACAAAATCAATTTTTGAAGTGTCAATTATCAGTACAGGGAAATCATTTTGCTGAGAGAAAAAAGTAAAATAACCTTCCCTGATTTTTTTCAGGTAATCCGCTTCAATCGACTGTTCATAGTCTCTTCCCCGCTTCCTGATATTATCCAGTAGCAGCTCCTCAGGTAGGTGTAAATAGACGAACAGATCAGGCTTTGGTAACCGCTCATAAATAATATCGAAGAAATTTCTGTATAGGTTGTACTCATCCTGGGCCAGTGTATTCTGGGCAAAGATGAGTGATTTCATGAAATAATAATCGGCAATA
>DATCHD010000081.1:0-23413 GCA_036508555.1 Prolixibacteraceae bacterium | reverse complement strand
AAACGCTGGAATACACCTTCTATCTATAATGGCTGGGAGCAGATTACGAAACACAGCATAAATTTAGATGGCTTTAATATTGAGCCTACAACAGATTATATGCCTCATATGGGGCCTATGATAGGTTATGCCATTACAGTAGTTATTGAGCCTGGAAATAAGGAACATCCAAAAAAGAATCCAAATGCATGGGCGCAATATCGCGAATATGTAGCTTCAATACCTGGCCCTAAAATTGTGGTAGTTCAGGACTTGGATAAACCTTTTTTATATGGGGCTTTTTGGGGTGAAGTAAACAGCAATGCGCATACGGCCTTAGGCTGTGTAGGGACCATTATTGATGGAGCGATACGAGACATTGACGAAATGAATAATGCTGGTTTTAAAGCTCTCGCCCGAGGTGCATGCGTAGGGCACTCCTATAGTTGCCCGGTACATTGGAACTGCGAGGTTGAGGTGTTTGGGCGTAAAATATATCCAGGGCAATTGATACATGCAGATAAACACGGATTTTTAGTTATTCCCGATGAGGATCAAGCACTTTTGCTTGACGCAGTACGTTTTATGGATTCAAATGAATGCAAGACCCTTATTCCCGCTGCCCGCAGTTCATGGGACAAACCATCTCCGGAAGTGCTGAAAACACTTAATAAAGCAGCTGAAGCATTTAGTGAAAATGTGAAAAATAAATTCGATGGGAAAGGAGAATGGTAATGGGGAAAAATAGTTTTTAGAGATGCCCTTGTATAACTTTCATCCACACAATTTAGACACCATGACCGAATGAAAAACTATTCTGCCTTAAAGCTCCTATTCATTTTTCTCTCTTTTTCGTTGATGGCTTCTGCGCAACAAAACGATAAGACCTCCAATTACCCAAACAACAGATCTCCACTGATCTCAAAACCTTTTGTAGAACTACCCCTCGGGGCAATATCCCCGGAAGGGTGGCTGAAAGACCAACTGTTACGCCAAAAAAATGGCATGACCGGCCATCTTGATGAGATTTATGAAAAGGTGATGGGCAAGCGCAACGGATGGCTTGGCGGAGATGGAGATGTATGGGAGAGAGGACCTTACTGGATCGACGGCCTGCTGCCATTGGCCTATATTTTAAAGGATGAAGCTTTGATTGCCAAAGTGAAACCATGGGTCGAATGGGCGCTGAACAGTCAGCAATCCGATGGCTATTTTGGTCCTTCTGTGGACCGCGGTAATGAGCCTGGATTGCAGCGCAGCAATGCCAGGGACTGGTGGCCCAAGATGGTGGTGCTGAAATTCTTGCAGCAATATTATTCCGCAACGCAGGATGAACGGGTGATCCATTTGATGCTGAGTTATTTCAAATACCAGTTGAATGAGCTGCCCAAGACTCCACTGAACCATTGGACCCACTGGGGCGCAGACCGTGGTGGAGACAACCTGGCCGTGGTCTACTGGCTCTACAACCTGACCGGCGAAAAATTTCTGCTGGAACTGGGCGAGTTGATCCACAAACAAACGGTCAACTGGACGGATGCCTTTCTGACCGGACAACTTCGAAACCAGTGGAGTTTTCACTGTGTCAACGTGGCCCAGGGGATGAAAGAGCCTGGCGTCTATTATCAGCAAACAAAAGAGAAAAAGTACGTGGAGGCAGTGAAAGCAGGATTGGCCGATCTGAAGGCCTTTCATGGTTTCCCGGATGGGCTGTATGGCGCAGACGAGATGCTGCATGGCAACAATCCTACCCAGGGTTCTGAGTTCTGTTCGGCTGTTGAGATGATGTTTTCGATGGAGAGCATCCTTACGGTTACGGGAGAGGTGGCTTTTGCCGATCAGCTGGAGCGGGTTGCTTTCAATGCATTACCGACTCAGGCAACAGACAATTACGATAGTCGGCAGTACTTTCAGCAGACCAACCAGGTGATGGTGAGCCATCACACCAGAAATTTTAATACGGCTCACGAAGGTACCGGACAACTCTTCGGTCCGTTGACGGGTTATCCCTGCTGTACTTCCAACATGCACCAGGGATGGCCGAAATTCACGCAAAATTTATGGTATGCTTCTGCTGATCAAGGCATTGCAGCTTTGGTGTATGCGCCTTCCTCTGTTAAGGCCAAAGTACTCAATGGCAATGAAGTAGAAATAATTGAGTCGACCAATTATCCGTTCGAAGAATCCATCCGATTTACCATGAAGGCCGCAAAAAAATCGACTTTTGCCTTCTACCTGAGGATTCCTGCCTGGTGCAAAAAAGCAAACGTCACCATCAATGGCAAGGTCTGGAGCGAGCCGGAAGGAAACAATATTACCAAGATCTGGCGGGATTGGTCAGATGGCGATGTTTTGGAATTAACCTTACCAATGGAGGTGAAGATCAGCCGGTGGTATGAAAATTCTGCGACAGTCGAACGCGGTCCACTGGTATACGCCCTGAAAATAGGGGAGGAGTGGAAGAAAATTTCGAGTGTCGATAAGGGTGGTGAATGGTATTATGAGGTTCATCCTACCACACCCTGGAATTATGGTCTGCTTGCCTCTGCGATAAGAAATCCGGGAAAGGAATTTGAGGTGGTAAAGCGAAGTGTGGCGAAGGATAGCTATCCATGGAATCAGGAAAATTCGCCTTTGGAGATCCGTGCAAAGGGAGTGGTAATTCCGTTCTGGACATTATACAACGGTTCGGCCGGACCCTTGCCCTACAGCGAGCAATATCAGTTAAAAACGGATCCTCCGCAGGATATTACGCTGATTCCTTACGGATGTACGACGATGAGAATCACGGAGTTTCCGGTGGTCCAAATCAGGCAAAAGTAAAAGTTTGGCCACAAAATTGTTAAGCCAAATATATACTACGTCATGCTGAACTTGATTCAGCATCCCCTGATTAATCTGGGGATTCCGAATCAAGTCCGGAATGACGTCTCTGATAGACTCTTAACACAACACCTTCCTTTATGCTTGGTTGTAAATATCCTGAATAACAAGCCCGGCAATGGTGAATCCAAAAATGGCAGTGATGTGAGCCACCGTTCCATTGATGACCGCCTTCTGGCTACACCATTCATGATCAGCCAGTTCGGGATCTCCGGGAGCACTTTTTGATTTCGGGCACAGGCATTTGTCCGTCCCACAGGAGGATCCGGCCCCCTTGTTTTCGAGCAGCTCAGCACTGAAGACACACCGGAATTTCTTCGCGGGAAGGTCTCCTTTCTTGATCATTTTCCGGACTTTAGAGGCCAGCGGACAACCAAGTACCTTCCAGAATTCATCTACCTGAATCCTTGTCGGGTCGATTCTTAGCGAGGCGCCCATGGAGGAAATTAAAACCGCATCGGTTCGGGTGGCTTGCCTGATCAGATGGATCTTACTTCCCAGACTGTCAATAGCGTCAACGATGAAATCGTATTTCTCCAGTTCGAAAAAGTCATTGTTTTCGCGGTTGTAAATCTTTTGTATGGCAGTAATTTCGGCCGCCGGATTGATCTCGAGTAACCTACGCTTCAATGCATCCGTTTTTACTTCACCCACAGTGAGGATAGTGGCATGTAACTGCCTGTTGATGTTGGTCATGCAGACCCGGTCGGAATCTACAATGGTTAATCGCTGGATTCCACTTCGGATCAGGCTTTCCGCGCACCAGCTCCCAACGCCGCCAATGCCGAAAATGATGACATTTTTCGACATGATTCTTTGCATCAACTCCTTGCCGACAAGCAATTCGGTACGCTGAAAAATCCCTTTGTTGGGTCTCATTAAGACTAGTTTTGTTCTATAATTTCCTGCAAATATTGCATCTTTATTTGAAAAATGCACTTTTGTTGAAGATGGTTTCCCAGCCGTGTTCTTAATTGTTTAAAATGGTCTAATTTTGGGCACTGCTTTACCATCAATAATTCGTTTATGCAAAAAGAAAAATTGAATGTTGCCTTATTCTCTATTCTTGCTGCTGTTTTCCTGACAGGATCCAAACTGATCATCGGCCTCCTGACAGGTAGTCTGGGGATACTGTCGGAGGCCCTGCATTCAGCTCTTGATATGGTCGCGGCGGTAATCACCTACTTCTCGGTGCGGGTCTCCGACAAGCCTGCCGATCAGCACCATCATTTTGGTCATGGTAAAGTGGAGAATTTCTCGGCCCTGGCAGAGACTGTACTCTTGCTAATCACCTGTTTCTGGATCATTTACGAAGCCTTTAACCGCCTGATGACCGGGAATACCCATATCGAAATCAGCATCTGGAGTTATGTGGTTGTTATTGGTTCCATCATTATCGATGTCACGCGTTCGAGGGCCTTGATGAGGGTGGCAAAGAAATTCAACAGTCAGGCCCTGGAGGCAGATGCCCTCCATTTTTCGACGGATATCTGGAGTTCGGCAGTCGTTCTTTTAGGTTTGATATGCGCCAACTTTGGATATTTCTTTGCCGATTCAATTGCAGCGCTGGGTGTTTCTATCATTGTACTAACTATTTCATATAGACTTGGTAAAAAAGCAATCGACGCTTTACTCGATAAGGCTCCTTTGGAAATAATTGACCAGATAAAGGAAATTCTTAAGGAATTCAAGGAGGTAAAGCATTGCCACGGGTTAAAAGTAAGGAGTGCAGGTGCAGATACTTTCATTAAAGTAAACGTACACTTGGATCCGAATTTAAGTCTCAGAAAAGTACACGAAATTTGCGACAAAATTGAAAAGGAAATCGGATTTCGGATCAAAAGAAGCGAGGTGGCCATTCATGCTGAGCCTCATGAGCCGGTTCATATCAAGTCAGAAACAACAGACCCTTTGTTAAAGTCAGAAAAGACAGACCCTTTGTAATTTTCTCCAATGAAGATCCTGATCATAGAAGATGAAGTAACGCTTTCTGAAGCAATCGTCGAATATCTCGACGGTGAAGGGCATCTTTGTGAGGTGGCATACACTTACGATGACGCGGTCGAAAAGATCGAACTCTATCCGTATGATTGCCTGGTGGTCGACATTAATCTCCCCGGAGGGAGCGGTCTCGATTTGATCAGACTGGTGAAGAAAAAGTCCATCACGGTAGGTATTATTATTGTTTCGGCACGGAACTCACTGGATAACAGGATTGAAGGACTGGAAATTGGTGCAGACCATTACCTTACCAAACCATTTCACCTGGCCGAGCTCAATGCGCATCTGAAATCCATTCATCGCAGGATTAGTTTCAATGGCAGCAATGAGCTGGTTTTGAATGAAATCAAACTCATCCCGGACGAGCACCGGGCATTTGTGTTAGATCAGGAACTGGTTCTAACCAAGAAAGAGTACGAGTTATTGCTTTTTTTCATCTCCAACAAGAACAAAATCATCACCAAAGCCGGGCTGGCTGAGCATTTGTGGGGCGACCACATGGACTCGGCCGACTCCTACGACTTTATCTATACCCACATCAAAAACCTTCGCCGGGAGTTATTGAAGAAGGGGTGCATGGATTACATCAGAACCATTTACGGACTAGGTTATAAATTCGACGTCACTTGAGACTCTTAACTAAAACGACGCTCAATTTGCTGTCTATATCCCTGTTTATCTACCTGTTCGGGATTATAGCCTTCTATTATTCGTTGCGTGTCCAGGTCGACAGCAATGTCAATAAGGAGATGGATAAACGGAAAGCCAGCATCGTAAGACAGATGGAAGAGGCTCATTCATCTGTTGCCCAACCTCCTAACCGTAATGAGATGGTGCTGGTGACTCCGGTAGAAAGAAAATCGTCGGCCGACCGGTATGCCGATACGCTGATCTTCAACAAGGAAGAGCAGCGATACCAACTTTACAGACAGTTAGGTTTTCATGATAAAGTGAATAATCAAAATTATTTCATCCAGATTTTCAAGTCGCTGGAAGAGACGGATAGGCTGATTGTCAGGATTATTACCACGATGACGGTCCTGATTGTGCTGCTGATTATCGCACTGCTCGTCGTAAACCGTTACTCTTCGAGGCTGGTCTGGGGAGCATTTTATGATACGGTCGATAAAATCAACCGGTACGATCTGAACGCGCATGAAGATTTTGCCCTTCAGGAATCTGATGTTAAGGAGTTTAAAGATCTCAACCGCGGACTGAAGGCTATGACGGCGCGGATCAAGAATGATTACCTGAATCTGAAAGAATACACCGAGAATGCCTCACACGAGATCCAGACACCCCTCGCGATCATCAATTCGAAACTGGAACTTTTGCTGCAATCGGGCGAGATGAGTGAGAAACAATACAGGGCATTAGCCGATGCTTATGAAGCGTCGATCCGTCTTTCAAAATACAACAGTACCCTGATATTGTTGGCCAAAATTGAGAACAAACAGTTTCCTGAGTCGAAAAAGGTAAGCCCGGAGGCCATTTTGGATAACTTGCTGGAAAACCTGGATGATCTGATCCGGACTAAGAAGATTGAGGTTATCAGGAAGATCACGCCGGACGTTTCCCTGCAGATGAACCCTTACCTGGCTGAAATGCTGATCGTAAACCTGGTGAAAAATGCTGTTAGACACAATGTTAAGGGTGGAAAACTTGTTCTTAAGGTGGATAGTGGATTCCTGCAGATTTCGAATACCGGACCCGAAACTGCATTGGATGAGAACCTGCTTTTCAAACGATACTTCAAATCTTCTTCTTCGCCCGAATCGTTAGGTCTGGGACTGGCTATTGTGCAGAAGATTTGCGCGCTTTACGGTTTTGATGTAAGGTATCAGTTTCAAGAGGGGTTACATTGTATGACTGTCAGGTTTGATAATAAGGTGGAACGAGTTTAAATAAGGCGGATCTGGTAATTTTGATTTAATCCAGATAGTTGCATTTTAATGTTTCGACCGATGGGATTAAGGGAGATTTTCCGGATAGTTCAAGTTCGTTAGGAAGGGTATTTATTAGCTGTTTAGTGTATTGAAATTCAATGTTTTGTGATTCAATTCTGCTTCGATGTTTTCATGGTAATTTTCTTATGAGCCGGACCTGACTTTTGAACCTAAGATGCCTGTCCAGTCTGTATTCTACATTATGACCCAAATCTGAACACCCAACTTCAGATTTACTACAGATTCTGTTTCTAATATCGCTTTCGAAAACATATTAGAGGCTTTACAGATGATCGGATTACTCGGATTGAACCATAAGTCAGCACCCATTGAAGTGAGAGAACGCTTCGTCTTTTGCGAAGAAGATATCAAGAGGTTTGTTCCTTTGCTTATGTTAAACGGATTGTCCGGGGCCATCATTTTGTCTACCTGCAACCGCACCGAAATTTATTATGAGAAGAATGAAATTCTGGAGCAGTTGTGCGCAACAGACATTGAAAATCTGCTTTTCACTTTTAGAAAAATGGATAAAAATGTCAGAAAATATTTCTACCACAAAGAAAATGAGGCAGTTGCGGCACATTTATTTCATGTTGGGTCGGGACTGGATTCGATGGCACTCGGTGAATACCAGATCGTAGGCCAGATCAAAACGGCCGTTCAGATCAGTAAGGCCAATAAGCTGATCAGTTGTAGTCTGGGTAAACTTTTTGATGATGCCCTGAAAGTTGGAAAGCAGGTCCGCACCGATACCGCCCTAAACAAAGGCGCCGTTACCATCAGTTATGCGGGGGTGCAGCTGGCCTCCCAAAAATTGCACCACCTGAGTTCGCATCCGGTGTTGCTTGTAGGCGCCGGGCAGACGGGGGAGATTACGCTTCAGAATCTGATCAAGAAGTCCTGTTCGTTGTTTACCATCGTGAACCGTACCCGGGAGAAGGCCGAAGAACTGGCAGCAAAATACCATGCAAAGGTGGCGGAGATAGATCAATTGGATCAACTTTTAGTAGAGAATGATATTGTAATTACCTCCACTGCTTCCAAGAGACCACTTTTTACAGCCGCAATGGTTCGCGAGGCGATGGCTCTTCGTGAGGGTAAGCCACTGTTTTTCATTGACTTATCAGTGCCCAGGAATGTCGCGATGGAAGTTGGAGATCTGGAGCATGTCCATGTTTATGATATTGATGCACTGAATTTAGTGATCGAAAACAACCTCGAAACGAGGAAAGGCGAGATTGAACAGGCCGAACAAATGATTGCAGAAGCCGTAGCGGAATTTATGAAATGGTTTAATATCAGGGCTTTGGCTCCAACATTTAAGACTATCTCCACCAGTTTCCAGGAAGCCAGCAAGAATGTGCTGGATGGTCTCATCAAGAACAGGGAAGAGGAGGAATACGGAAGAGCTCTCGAATATGGCGATCTGATCACCAAGAAACTGATCGGCATGATGATCGAGAACATCAAGGCGGTGACCGACAACGGCTGCAATACGGAGTATATCGCGGTCGTAAAACAATTATTTGCACAGAACTAAGCATGGACCAAACCATTAGGATTGGAACCAGGGGAAGCCAGCTCGCACTCTACCAGGCCAATATCGTTAAAGAAGAATTAGAGAAAAAATTCCCTGGCAACCATTTTCAAATTGTTGTGATCAAGACCAAGGGCGACAAGATTCTGGACGTCCCGCTCTCCAAAATAGGAGATAAGGGTTTGTTTACCAAAGAATTAGAAGTGGCCATGTTTGATAATGAGATTGACATGGCCGTTCACAGTTTGAAGGATTTACCAACGAGTTTTCCGGAAGGGGTCGTTCTGGGAGCGGTCCTCAAACGCGGAGAGGTACGTGATGCCTTGATCAGCACCACTAAAAGATCGCTTCAGGACCTTACTTCAGAAGATATTATTGCCACTTCAAGTCTTCGGCGTAAGGCTCAATTGCTCCGCATCAACAAAGATTTTAAAATTGTAGAGATTCGTGGAAATGTCAATACCCGTATCCGGAAGATGGAGGAGGGCTTTTGTACCGCGATGGTTATGGCAGGCGCTGGATTACAACGATTGGGCATGGACGACTATATTTCCGAGCTGATCGACCCGTCGGTTGTGATTCCTGCGTGCAGTCAGGGTGCGATCGCCATTGAAATTCGGGAAAATGATGCCGCTATTGCGGCACTCGTTGGGGCAATAAATGATCCTGAGACCCTTATTGCGACTAATGCCGAACGCGCTTTTCTGCGTACCCTGGAAGGTGGCTGCCAAATTCCGGTAGGAAGTCACAGCAGTATCTCTGGGGACCAATTTAAGATAACAGGATTTATTGCCAGTATTGATGGTACAGAATATATTTGCGAAAAGGCTGAAGGTGCAGTTGATCAGGCAATTGAAATATCTGTTGCGCTGGCGGAGAAGCTTCTAAGTCTTGGCGGCAGGGATATTCTGAAGGCTATTCGCTTGGAGGATCCATTTGCACCCGGCAAGTACCTGCCGTTAAAAGACAAGGTGTTTATTTCTACACGTGCCGTGGAAGCCGGAGATACGCTGCCGGATCTGTTAAAAGCGAAAGGAGCGACGGTGCTTTCACTTCCGATGATAGAAATCTTACCTGCTAAAAAACTTGCGAAAAAACTTGCGAAAAAACCCGCTTCTTCAGATTTGCAATCTGAAGACATGAAAGGGCTTGAGACTTCGGATTGCAAATCCGAAGTAGCGGAGGAAGCGGTTAAAATCAAACAACTGAGTCGTTACGACTGGCTGTTTTTCACCAGCCGCAACGGCGTTGCTCATTTCTTCAGGACGCTTATCGACCTGACCGGAAGCTCTGAACTGCCTGCCTCATTGAAAGTTGCAGTAGTCGGGGTGAAAACGGCTTCCGAGCTGGAATATTACGGATATTCTCCGGCCTTTACAGGGATCTCACACGGTTCGGCTGAAATGGCTGCCGAGTTTTGCAGCACCCATCATCCCAAAAATTGCAAAATACTGTTGGCACTTGGCAATCTGGCAGACGATACATTAAAAACTATACTCGGAGCGCATAATCAGGTAGATCGGATCAATGTCTATGAGACCTGTGAGCCAAAATCTGTAGATAATATCTTGATTCAGAAAATTAAAGATGGAGCATATGATCTGATTTTGTTTACCAGTCCGTCGACTTTCCATCATTTTTCCTCTTTTGTCGACAACATCGTGCTGAAAAGCCTGAAGATTGCCAGCATCGGCACCACCACTTCCAGGGCGATTCGGGAAGCAGGCTTCAATCCGCTGCTGACAGCCGCAATGTCCAATGCCGAAGGGTTGACCGAAGCCATTGTAAAATATTACCAACAATCATAAAATTTATTGCCATGAGATTCCCGGTTACAAGATTAAGAAGACTCAGATACAACAGTGTTCTTAGAGATATGGTTACTGAAACCAAACTCTCGGCAGACGATTTCGTTATGCCACTTTTCGTATGTTCAGGTACCAAGGTGAACAATCCTATCAGTTCCATGCCTGGAAATTCCCAGCTTTCGGTTGACCTGCTGGTAGAGGAATGCAAAAACATCGTTGCAGCAGGTGTAAAATCTGTATTGCTTTTCGGCATTCCGCCGCACAAGGATGAAGATGGAAGTGTTGCCTGCGAGCACAACGGTATTGTTCAACAGGCCATCCGTGCCATCAAACTCGATCCGGTTACTAAGGGATTGTTTGTTATTGCCGATGTCTGCAACTGCGAATACACCGTTCACGGTCATTGTGGAACTATCGTGGATGGTGATGTCGAGAATGACCTTACCCTCGTTACCCTTGCTAAACAGTCTGTCTCATTAGCTGAGGCCGGTGCCGACATGATCGCGCCGAGCGACATGATGGACGGCCGCGTGGGTGTTATCCGCGAACAGCTGGATGACAATGGATTCTATAAGATCCCAATCATGGCCTATTCTGCAAAATATGCTTCCGGGTTCTACGGACCTTTCAGGGAGGCTGCCGAGAGCGCGCCTAAATTTGGCAACCGTGCCACTTACCAGATGAATCCTGCCAATACTGATGAGGCTATCCGCGAAGTCGAGCTGGATATCGCGGAAGGGGCGGATGTCGTAATGGTGAAGCCTGCATTGAGTTACCTCGATGTGATTCACCGGGTAAAAAATGAGTTTGGAATGCCGGTGGCTGCTTACAATGTGAGTGGTGAATTCTCGATGGTGAAGGCTGCAGCTGCGAATGGATGGATCGACGGACCGCGCGTCATGATGGAAATTCTGACTTCGATCAAGCGGGCAGGGGCGGATATCATCATTACCTACCATGCGGTGGAGGCCGCGAAGATTCTGAAAGGATAAAAAATAAATAGAATATGAGATTAGACAAGAGTATCACCGCCTTTGAAAGGGCCCAAAAATGTATTCCCGGCGGAGTGAATTCGCCGGTTAGGGCCTTCAAGAGCGTAGGGTTGAATCCTGTTTTCGTTAAGAATGCCAAGGGCACAACGATCACAGATCTTGATGGAAATCAATACATTGACTGTCTTGCCTCCTGGGGCCCAATGCTTTTCGGTCATGCCCATCCCCGTATTTTAAAGGCAATCAGCGATGCCGCCGTCAATGGTACCAGTTTCGGTGCGCCTTCGCTTTATGAAACAGAGATGGCTGAGCTGATCATCAAAATGGTGCCTTCCATTGAGATGGTCAGGATGGTCAGTTCGGGCACAGAAGCAACCATGAGTGCGATCCGGCTTGCCCGGGGTTATACCGGCAGGGAGGCTTTTGTCAAATTTGCAGGCAATTACCACGGACATGGCGACAGTTTCCTGATTAAGGCAGGCTCCGGAGCCATGACGCTGGGTATTCCTAACAGTCCGGGTATCACGAAAGGCACTGCCAAGGATACCCTGATGGCCGAATACAACAACCTGACTTCCGTTGAAAAGCTGTTCAGAGCGCATGGCAGCGAAATTGCCGCGGTGATCCTTGAGCCGGTGGCCGGAAACATGGGTGTAGTTGTTCCGACGAAAGAATTTTTGCAGGGTTTGAGAAATCTTTGCACGAAATACGGGGCGCTGCTGATTTTTGATGAGGTCATCACCGGATTCAGACTGGCCAAAGGGGGTGCGCAGGAATATTTCGGCATCCTACCCGATCTTACCACGTTGGGAAAAATTATTGGTGGCGGTCTCCCGGTAGGGGCTTATGGCGGAAGAAAGGAGATTATGGAGATGATGGCGCCTGTAGGTCCTGTCTATCAGGCGGGTACCTTATCAGGAAATCCGCTGGCCATGGCTGCGGGCATCGCCATGCTGACGATGATCGAAGAGACGAAAGACCTGTACACCGAAATGGAGCGCAAGGCTGCCAGACTCGAGGCCGGCATTCGTCAAAATCTTGAGGCGACAGGGGTAAAAGGAGTCATCAACCGGGTTGGTTCGATGATGACGCTATTCTTTACTTCTTCTCCAAAGATTACCAATCTCGATGAGGCAATGACAGCTGATACGGAGCAATATGCCAAATATTTCAAGCTATCGCTGGAAAGCGGGATCTACCTGGCTCCTTCGCAATTTGAGTGTCTTTTTATCTCCTACGCGCATACGGATGCTGAAATAGATTTGATGATAGAGGAGAATTTCAATGCCTTAGAACAAATGAAAACTGAAAACTGAAAACTCGCTCCAGCGGATTGCAAATCCCGCTATCCCTCGTTTGCAACGAGGGATAGCAGTACCAATTTTCACATTTTCACATTTTCCAATTTTTCTGATATGACGAATTCTGTTTTTATTGATACAATCAACGGGAAAAGCACGAAACGACCACCCGTTTGGTTCATGCGGCAGGCAGGCAGGGTGTTGCCGAATTACCTCAAACTGAGAGAAAAGCATACTTTTAATGAATTGATGCATTCTCCTCAGTTGGCAGCCGAAGTCACGCTGATGCCCGTTTATGATCTGGGAGTGGATGCCGCTATCCTGTTTTCCGATATCCTGGTCATCCCCGCAGCGCTTGGGATGAATCTGAATTTTACCGACGCCGGACCGAAATTTGAAGTAGCCCTCAAGGAACTGACAGATCCCTCGGAACAGCTAAAACCGGATGCTTCGAAATTGGAATATATCTATGCCGCTATCGATGAGATCATCAAAACAAGGCCTGAAAATACTCCACTGATTGGTTTCTGCGGAGCGCCATTCACGACACTTTGCTACATGGTACAGGGACTCAGTTCCAACCATACTTTCCCGGATGCAGTGGCATTGTTGTACAAAGACAAAAAGATGGCTCACAAGCTTTTAGCAGCCATCACTGAACTTTCTGTCGAGTATGCCCGTAACCAGGCGAGGCACGGAATTTCGGCCTTCCAGATTTTTGAGACACATGCCGGATTGATTCCAGCCGATCTTTACCAGGAGATGATGATGCCTTATGTACGGAAGATTGCGCAGGCGGTAAGAGCAGAGGGATGTCCGGTGATCTTCTTACCCAAAGGATTGGGATATGGTATAAAAAATATTCAGCCGGAAGACGCAGACTTTCTGAGTGTCGACTGGCAGATGCCGATAGACGAAGCCAGGAAGTTGATTCATAAGGAGATCGGTCTTCAGGGAAACCTGGATCCACGTCTGTTATTTGCAGATCAGGCTACTATCGTGGAGACCCTCGAAAAATATGTCGATTTTGGTTCAAGAGAGCAAAGATGGATTTTCAATCTGGGTCATGGTTTCCTGCCGGGAATACCCTTCGAAAATGCAAAATTGGTGGTCGACTGGATCAAGCAAACCAATTGGAAAAGAGGATGATACTATGGATATAAGCAGCGAATTTCTTCAGAAATACAATGTTTCGGGTCCGAGGTACACAAGTTACCCGCCGGCGAACTTCTTCCATTCGAAGTTTACAACTGCTGAATATATTCAGGAGCTAGTGGCATCCAATCACCAAAAACCAGAGAATATTTCGCTTTATATTCACATCCCGTTTTGTCCGAAACGCTGCCATTTCTGCGGATGTACCACCGTAATAGCGCAGCGTAAACTGGTGGTTGAAAGATACATCAGGGCTTTGAAAATTGAGATACAGAACGTTGCTTTACGTCTTGATACTAAAAGAAAAGTCACCCAGATTCATTGGGGAGGAGGAACTCCCAACTCCATCGCGATGAGCTACATCCGCGAGATTATGGACTGGATCCGTTTCCATTTTGTACTGAGTGACCAGGCAGAGATTGCGATGGAATGCAGTCCGGCTTACCTGGATTACAAACATATTGATGAGCTTGCAGAAATGGGTTTTAACCGGATCAGTCTGGGAATCCAGGACTTCCGCGAAGATGTACTGGCAGTGGTGAACCGTGATGTTCCCCGCCATCCTGTTAAGAATATCGTTGATTACCTGAGAACCAAGGGATTCAGAGGAATCAACCTCGATTTTATTTACGGTTTGCCGATGCAGACACTCGAAAGTTTCAGGAACACGATTGAACAGGCCATTGCCATCCGGCCCGACCGGATTGTGACTTTTTCTTATGCGCACGTGCCTTGGGTTAAGGAGGCACAAAAGCAGCTCGAGATGATTGGTTTACCGGATGCCAATGAAAAGATGAGCCTTTTTTTGCAGGCAACTGCCCAGTTGAATGAAGCTGGATACTGTTCCATTGGCATCGACCATTTTACCCTTCCGGAAGATGATCTGACGAAGGCTTTTAAGAACAAGCGGTTACACAGAAATTTTCAGGGATATTGTACGCTTGAGACAACGGGGCAGGTATATGCCTTTGGCGCCTCGTCTATTACGCAACTTTGGGGTGCTTATGCGCAGAATCACAAAGACATTACCAAATACATGGATGCCATCGAAACGACAGGCTTCGCCATAGAGCGGGGCTACCGGCTGAGCAAGGATGAGCAACTGGTCCGGACGGTGATCAACCATATTATGTGCAACGGTTTGCTGAATCTTGAGGAGACGGCCTGTGAGTTTGGATTAACTGTGAGAGAGGTAAAGAATCTTGTAGATTGGGATCCTGGTAAGTTTGAATCTTACATTTCAGACGGACTGATGCAATTGGAAGGAAATGTGATCAGTTTGTCTGAAAAAGGTTTCCTTTGTGCCCGAAACATCGCCATGGCACTCGATCCTGCATTGAAAGCCGGGGAAGGAGTCTACTCAAAAACGGTTTAGTGTTAATCTAAAATTGACTTATGAAGGGGGTTTTGCTGGTCAACATGGGAGGTCCTGAATCTCCTGAAGAACTCAGGATTTTTCTTTCGCGGATGTTCAGGGATCCTTTTATTCTGCCCTACGGAAAACCTGTCAGGAATCTCCTTGCATTTATCATCAGTTCCCTGCGTTATAAGAAATCATGGAAAAAATATGAGCTGATTGGCGGAACACCGCTGGTCAGGTCGACTGCCAGAACTGCTGAATCACTGCAGGTAGCACTGGGCAAGAATTTCCTGGTAAGGTATGCGTTTTCCTATTCCATGCCGGATATCGGTACGGTACTGAATGGTTTTAAAAAGGAGGGCATCAGCGAGATTACCGTTATTCCTTTGTATCCTCAGTCGAGTTATACGACTACATCGAGCGTGATTGCCGATGTGAACAAGGTGACTGCTGCAGATCCTTTTTTCAAAATTAGAATGATCGGGAAATTCTATGATCACCCTGGATTTGTATCATTTTGGACTACTCTGATTAAGGATCATTTGGAAAAGCATCAGCTTAAAAACGCGACGCTGGTATTTAGTGCACATTCCATACCGGAATATCATATAAGCAATGGCGATACCTATGCGGCCTCGGTAGTTAACAGTGCTGCCTTGATCGCGACGGAGCTTAACCTTCACTATGAGGCTGTATTCCAGTCGGGTATGAAAAAAGGAAAATGGATTGGTCCGGAGGTAAAGGATCACCTCAGGATCATGAAGGAGGAAGGAATTGATCAACTCGTGCTTATTCCGATCAGTTTTGTTCACGAAAATCTGGAGACTTTGTATGATTTGGATCAGGATATTGTACCTTTTGCCCTTCATACGCTTGGATTTAAGCATGTTTCGAGGATCGATCTGCCGGAATCTGATCCGCAGCTTGTGAAGATGTTAGCAGATTTGATTTTATCTAATGAAAATATTTTATGAGAGACGTAGTGATTTTAGGCGCCGGCATTACGGGTCTGGCGACGGCTTATCATCTTAAAAAGAGAGAGAAGGATTGTGTTGTGCTCGAGCAGGCAGATCATATCGGTGGGGTGATTCGTTCCGTTTACCAGGATGGCTTTCTGTATGAAGAGGGACCCAACTCAGGTGTAATAGGCAATATTGAAGTATTGAGGCTTTTCGATGAATTGAAGGGCGATTGTGAGATCGAAATGGCTGCCGGCGGCAATGTAAAGAAGCGTTATGTTCTCAAAAGTGGCAAATGGGAAGCGCTGCCCGGCGGACTGAAAGCTGCTGTCCAAACGCCACTCTTCACACTTGGTGATAAGTTCCGGATTCTTCTGGAGCCTTTCAGACCTGCCGGGAAAGATCCGCATGAGACCCTTGCCTGTCTTGTCAAACGAAGAATGGGCAAGAGTTTTCTTAATTATGCTATTGATCCTTTTATCATCGGCGTTTATGCAGGAGACCCGGGTCGTTTGGTGCCGAAGTACGCTCTTCCCAAGTTATATAATCTTGAACAACAATACGGTAGCTTCGTAGGAGGTTCCATCAAAAAACAATTTAAGCCCAAGACGGCGGATGACAAGAGGGTGACCAGAAGCGTTTTTTCTGTCAGGAGAGGTCTTTCATCGTTGATTAAAGCCCTTGAAAAAAATATCGGTGAGGATCGCATTTTGCTGAATTGCAACGAGGTAACGGTCAGACCGGTGGAAGGGCATTTTGAGGTAACTTACTTTGATGCCAACAATTCGCCTCAAGTGGTCCAAACAAAAACAGTCGTCTCTACCATCGGTGCCCATCAGCTGGGGCAGGTCTTGCCATTTATTCAACCCAAAATATTAGCGAAAATTACTGCCTTGCATTATACCAGAGTCCTGGAGGTAATTGTGGGTTTCAAGGACTGGAAAGGCATGAAGCTGGACGCCTTCGGTGCCTTGATTCCTTTTATCGAAAAACGTGACCTCTTGGGTTTGTTGTTTATGTCGTCACTTTTCAGCGGCAGAGCTCCGGAAGGTGGCGCACTTTTCTCCATTTTTATGGGCGGTGTAAGGAGGCCTGACATTTATCAACTCTCCGAAGAAGAAGTGTTGAAAGTGCTGCGAAGAGAATTCTGTAACCTGATGCAGCTGGATGAATTCAAACCAGATCTTCTGAAAATTGTCCGCCACGAACATGCAATTCCACAGTACGAAGCAGATAGTGGTGAAAGATTCGCAACTGTCAGCCAGATAGAAAAGCAATTCCCCAGACTGGTAATCGGGGGTAATCTCCGGGATGGCATTGGTATGGCCGACAGGATCTTTCAGGCCCGCCAACTGGCAGATGCAATCGAATAAATATTGCGCAATGAATTTTTCTCTTATTTTTGTTTGTTAAACAGGTTGACATGTCTTTAGCCACGCTACTTTACACCGAACATCAAATCATCAAGATGGTGCATACTTTGATTAGTATGACTTTTCTTATTGTAGCTATATGGTTGTTTTACAGATCAATAAGTGGATTTTATAAGAATTGGACCTATGGTCGTCTCGACAAATTTCTCGCTTATGCTTTTATCGTTAACCTGTATCTGCAGTTAATTTTCGGTTTCTTTCTGATGGCAAGTCCGGCGATAGTACCCGGACAGGAAGTTGTCAGTCAGGACATTACCATGAAACTTGCAACCAGAAGATTCTGGCCCATGGAGCATATTGTTTTAATGCTCTTTGCACTCTTTATCGCCAATCTGGGTCTGATTTTCTCCAACAGCGCTCAGGTCGATAAAGAAAAATACCGCAAAGTCACAGTTTATTATGCCCTTGCGGTAGTCTTAATTATTTTGTCGCTGGGATCGACTTTCCTCGAATAAATTATTTTTTCGCCGTCACCATCTTCTCATAAAGCCCTCTGAGCTCTATGGTTACGACTCCGTAAATCATTCCGATTATGCAATATAACAGAATAATGAGTGCGTCATTGGTAAAAGTTGCAGCTGGATATAATTGAGTAAATGCAAAGAAAACGGCTGAAGAGATAAATAATGCGGGAACGAAGTCGATCAGGGAATGAGCTCTCTCCATCGAGCACATGGGAATCACAATCACAAAAACGGCCAGAGGTACTGCCCAGAAACCGGTGGAGCCCAATATCCCAGCCAGTTTGATGATCAAAATGGCGGCTGTAATTCCCATCACATATCCCAGAAATGTGCGCATTCCGCCTTTTAAGGTGCATCCTGCCATGAAATACATTGCCCAGGCCTGGAAGGTAACCCAGCCAAATCCTTTGTTGCCTGCAATGGGCAGGTAAGGGCTGATAAACTGGTCGAGTGCCACAAGAGTGCAGGCTAAAAATCCGATTGCGATCGGAATAACGATAAATTTTTTGAAATCCATAATCTTTAAAGTTTGAAAGTGAGATTTTATGACAGTTTGTTTGTCTCTATGGAACAAAAAGAATCATTTTTTTTGAAGTTTCCTAACAAAAGAGGATCAATTCGCATATTTAACCCGATACGTCAGAATTTTTTATAAGTTCACTTTCTTTATTGCTTTTCAACTTCTTGGTATAATAAAATGAGACACCAAGGATGATCAGTCCCACTAAGATAAATGCCACGATTCTGTACCCTACCCCCATCTTTGAGATGTCGAACATAAACAGGTTGAAGACCGCTGCAATCAGCGTAAGAAAGGCCAGCCACCTATATTTAGCGTTCTTCAGTATCACACTCATAATCATGTAGGCAACTGCTGCCAATCCCCACGAAATCGTCACATAATCTTTGGAAACCGCGTTATATAGGGTATAAAGCATGATGAAAAAAGTGATAACGAGGTAAAAATTTCTGATGGCATCGGTCTTGAGTTCCAGCCTTTTCTGTTGCCAGTTAAGGATACGTGCAGAGACTATCGCGATCAGGGTGAAAGAGATGTTATAATAATTGATGGATGTGGAGGAGATCAGATAAGCGATAAGGATAATTGTGTAGAGAGCAGTGTTCATCAGTACGATTAGGTTGGAGCGGAACCAGATCGCGATAGCCAGCACGACCATACTCTGCCATGCCAGAAAGATGAACGATCCCGGTAGGTCTGAATAGCCATAAACGGCAATACTCAGCGCCATAAAACCGAAATTGACGTAAAAAAAAGAGTCGAATCTGCTATCGATCTTGTAGTTAAGTATAATTGAAAAGATCAGGCAAAGTATTGAGATACCGAGGAAGATAAAAATATAGCTTTTGGTGTAAAAGGTGAGCACTATCAGCATCACCAGCAGGGAGAAGGCGAGGCTGTTGATGATTACTGTGGCATTGGATACCTCAGGACCGACCTTCCCCATTTGTTTAAGAAATGGTGCGGCAGAATAGATAATTCCGTAAAGAAACAGGTAAATCAGGTTGTTCTGAGGATTGTTAACTGCAGCCATCGGATGTCCCATCACCGGGTTTCCTACCAACCAAATGGTATGACCAAGATATACCATGAATATGGACAGGATCACGAGTGTGTCCCAGCCATTTCTGTAAAGCAGGTAGACCACAGATGCTGTTGCGATGACAAAAAGCAGGAGGGTAACCTGGGTCTGGTCGGCAAAAAGCGCCGTAATGATCAGCAAGGTATAGGCGAAGAATCCCATCATCTGTGATTTTTCGGCGTCGGCCTTGTAGAAGAAGGCTACAATGGAAGCCAGCAGGAGCACTACGCCTAACCAGGCGCTTCCGATCAGCGGATTGTCTACGATGAAGTGAAGTCTCAGCAAGGTGTAGTATATCAGAATATAGGCGCTGAGTCTGAACATAAAGGCCATGTAGCTGAGCGTCTTCTTCAGATATCCTGACAGGATGAAAGTCAGCACGGTGGATCCGGCTCCCAGCAAGAAAGATGCAATGCCACCGAAGGCGTTGTTGACAAACATCATGGTAAACATCATACCCAACAACAATACTGTACTTCCAATCCATGCAAGTCCATGTTCAAAAACCTTGGACTCAGAGAGAGGGTTAGCTAATTCTTCTTCTTTCTCTGCCGGGACAGAACGAAAGGAGGTAACACTAAGCATGGCTTCTATCTTGCTGATCCTTTCGTCGAAAGAGTTGATTTTATCGAGCAACTCTTTCTGGGTCATTTTTTGTTCAGCCATAACTATTCAATCTTAATGTTCCAACTGGGTTTTCTTCCAGGGAGGGAACAGCCAGAGCAGGAAAGCCAGGATAAAAAATGGTACGATCAGCCAGATGCTGGCCACCAGGAATCCTTCTGAGCCGATCAGCGCGAGTTTGAAACTCGTGAAACCAAGAAAACTCTTGGAAAACAGTTGTCCGCCGATCACTACATTCCAGCGCATGAAGAAAATGCCAATTAAAACAAGAATTCCGGTGATAAGGTAAATCCCTATGCGAAGATTATCTTTTGGCTTATAAAACTGCAAGATTCCCAGTGTTGTTAGTGGTAGCAGCATACCAATACCTACCTGCATGATTAGCAGCGTAAAATTGAGATGCCCGGAAATCAGTAAGGAGATGATCTCAAAAGATTCTTCGGCTTCATAGAACCGGTGAATCTGATCGAGCGACTCCATGGTAAAGTCAATGATTATGATGTAAAACAAGTACTTGGCAATGGTATCGAGACAGAGCATATCAATTTTCTGTTTGCGCACATAATTGATGACAACGAAAAGGACCATTACAAGGGCGATTCCGGATACCATGGCAGAGAAAAGAAAGATGACAGGCATCATCACGGTAGACCACCATGGATTAGCCTTGATGGAACCGAAGATAAATCCCACGTATCCGTGAAGCAGGAAGGCGGAGGGAATCCCGATTACTGTCACGATATATCCCAGCTTTTGGTCCAGCTTGAGGGATTTTGGCGATATGTCATCACTTCCCAGGGCAAGCGCTCTGTACATCCATTTCTTTATTCCCTTGGCTTCTCTGGCCCAAATGACCAGATCATACCTGTAATCGAACCAGATCTCCAATACCAGAACGACCATCAGGTACCACAAATAGACGAATCCAAAAATGGCCATGGCTGAAGTAAGGTGAGGAGTCATCATGATTTCCCAGGCTCTTAACGGCTGACCAAGGTGGAAAACCAGCGGCATAGTGGCGACCAGCAGGAAGGCAAAGGAGGTCAAGAGTGCAATAACATAAGTTGGTTTGAGTGATTTAACGTTAAAAACCCTTTCCAGTGATGCCAGGATGAACGCACCTGCTACCAGTCCGGTGATATACGGATAAAGTACGATCAGCACTGACCAGCTGAGCTCAATTTCGTTCGGGTAGATATATCCATCCACCTTCGAAAGAGCCTGATATAAATTTTCAAATTCCGGATTCATATTATCTTACCTCCTGATTTAATGCGTTGTAGTATAATTTACTTCCTGTATTGAGATGCGGCTTCAGCACATATACATTCTTAGTACTGATGAATTTTGAGATGGCGCTTTCGGGATCATTCAGATCGCCTGAAATGCGGGCTTTCGTCGGACAGTTGTCCATACAGGCTGGATTCATTCCTTTTTTTATCCGGTGAAAACATAGGGTACATTTGTCCACTACCTTTTTCTCAGGATGAAAATAGCGGCAGCCATAAGGGCATGCCTGGATGCAATATTTGCATCCGATGCAGTATTTTTCATCTACCAGCACGATTCCTTCGTCCGTTTCATAGGTGGCACCGACCGGACAAACCTGAATACAGGGTGATTTGTAACAATGATTACACATCTTTGGCACAAAGAAGGTCTTCTCGATCTGATCTGTCGGAACAGTCTGGGTAAAGCCGTCTATGCCGCCATTGGGAGATACCACGTTGAGGGTGCCATCTTTCCTGATCGTGTACTGTTCGACCCAGCTCCTGAAGAAGAATGGCTCCTGAGGTACGTCGTTTTCTATTTTGCAGGTCTTGGCACAGGTTCCGCATCCGATACATTTCTCAATATCGATCGCGATACCATACCAGGGTCCTTTTGTGTTGCGTTTAACTGCGGCAAACAAAACCGCATTGAAGGAGGGAAGGGTGGAGGCTACCACCAGCGTTCCCGCTGTCACTCCGGCATTCTTCAAGAAGTTGCGGCGGGACAGGCTTGAGATTTTTTCTGTCATGGCTGATGGGGATTATGGCATTTAACACAATTTGCTTCGGGATGGTGATCTTTGATGTTCTGCTGGACAATGGCTTTTGCCGGACGCGCCGGATTGATAGAATGGCACTTTCCACAGAACTCCCTTGTGTTGGGTTTGATCAGTTTCTCCGTCTTCGGATTTTGGATGTGTTTGTAAGCCGCGCCATGACAACCTTCACAGGACAAATCACTGTGATAGCTTTCAGTCTTCATGGTGACAATCGTGTCGTGGCAACTTTTACAACTCTTGTTGCCAACAAAATGTATAGGCAAGGCTGCAATTTCAGTAATGGAATTTCCCCTGTAATGACCGAATTGGCCGAAGGAAACAGGGGTTAGGGCGTGTTTAAGGAGCAGAAATAGCAAAACTACAACAACTCCCGTCATTATCAGACGTTTCAGATGTAGAGGCATACACTTGATTCTAGTTTATAAAATAAAGTTATTATCGGTTGGAAGTTTAACTCGATAATATTCCAAATATATAAATATCTCCATGTACTCCAAATTTAAATGAATAGCTTCTGCTTGTAAATGACGCCTTAATTGGCTATTTATAACAATTCTTATTTATGAAAGACTGTTGCTTGCCTAATTCTGTTCCATAAATTTGATTAATCCGACCAGAGTTCCAACGACAGAATCCCTTTTGCATCGGTAAGCCTGGTTTCTGAGAATACAACCTCTCAGACCGGAACCGTTTCGAAAGGCGATGGCTCTTTCGAAATTGATAATGTCAGTTTTGGGAAGTACAGGCTGATCGTATATTTCATGGGCTACAAGACAGATACAATCAGCAAACTTGAGATCAGCAAGCAAACTTCCAGACTGAATCTGGGTACTATTCGTTTGAAACCTATTTCAATTAGCGTGCAGGAGGTTCAGATTCAGGCGAATGCCAAGACCAATCTAAATAAAATTGATAGGCAGACTTACCGGGCGGTTGATTTTGCCACTGCCAAAGGCGGTACTGCAACCGATCTTCTCAGCAAACTTCCGTCCGTATCCGTGGATCCTGACGGCAGTGTGTCGGTACGTGGGACGACTGATTTTGTTGTTTACCTGAACGGAAAACCAACTCAAATGGATCCTTCCGCTTTGCTGGGCCAGATTTCTGGCGCTCAGATCGAGAATGTTGAAATAATTTCCATCCCAACTGCCAAATATGATTCTCAGGGGAAAGGCGGGATCATCAACATCAACACCAAAAAGACAGGAGCAGAAGGTCTGTCGGCTTCCGTCAACGGACTTCTGGGCGGGGCACCCTGGAGCAATGTTACAGATCGGTATGATGGATTCAAACTGAACGATGATCGCTATGGAGGTGGTC
>DATCHD010000080.1:0-8997 GCA_036508555.1 Prolixibacteraceae bacterium | reverse complement strand
CTCTTCACTGATACTGAGTCAGTTGCTTACAGAAGCCAAATCAATGGGGGTTAGCAAGGTTGCCTTGCACTGTTCTAAAGACGGAGAACCCCTCTACCGGAAGTTCGGGTTTACGGATCCGGTTTATCCGTATTTGGAGTTGATCGTTGAATGAAGGTGTGATGAAAAAGGATAAAGGATGAGTCCACTCCGAAAAGCAAAAAAATAAAGAAGGCCACTAAGTCACTAAATCACTAAGTTTCACAAAGATTTAAATATCAGCACTATAATTCTTAGTGAACCTTAGTGTCTTGGTGTCTTTGTGGCAGAAAAGGACTTGTTAGGACGGACTCATTTTTTAGACAATTAAATCTATTTCTTGAAATATTGTGGATATAAGAACAGAGGGATTTGAATTATAAAATTGTATTTTTAACAGACCTAATTTAACAAACAGATTGTTTTGTATAGATTACTAATAATGAGAATTGTAATTAAAAAATTGAATTTCTAAATTAAGATATTATGAAAAATCCACTTTCCCTGTTGTTGATTATTTTGTGCCTGTCTGCCTCCTGTAAAAAAGAGAAGGAGATTGTAAAAATTCAGTTCGATACAATATTTGCAAAAACATCTGATTCAATTGCATATAAGACAGTCGATGCCCTGCTAATTCATTATGACGAATTTAAAGATATGTCGAACATCAATGATTCCACCATTTTCAGTCATTCAGTCACACTGAAAATTGATAAGTCCAGAACGACACATCAAAGTATTGTCTCAGAATACATCTCTTTGGAAGTCGGGCGTTATGTTCTTAAGAAGTTTGATTTGATTGACAGTTCAGGGAAAATAATCTATTGTATTCCATATACAATTCCTGAAAATTACAAGGGGAATATAAATGGTACGATTATTCCTTTACCCTATATCCAAACGATCTATGGGGGTTTGAGTAACGTTAGCTTTGGAATTATCAAAAAATAATACAGGCTTTTATTATTTATGCAATTCTCACCGTTCAAAAACCCAATTTATTTCCTGCTTTTTGCAATATATCTGTTGTTGCAAACCGCTTGTCAGCCTGAACAAATCAGCCTGCCGGACACGGGCCGGAAGATTGTACTCAATGGCTTAATCAATAGCGATAGTCTTATACGTGTATATGTCGGTAAAAGCATTTATATCAGTGATAGCGATGGTCTTGTTGTACAAAATCTTGACAACGCTAAAGTCTACATATATCAAAATGGTCTCCTAATCGACTCGTTACAACATGATTTTAAAGGTATTAATTGGGGACTATTTTATCCATCTGGCAATTATTATTCAAAAAAGGTCAAACCGTTACCGGGGAAAGAATATAGGATTGTTGCAAAGATTCCCGGATTGCCGGATGTATCCGCCACAGCAATTCTACCCAATCCGGTCAAAATTGAAAAGGTCGATGCTGCTGCGATTCGGCTTGCTCCCTATAATCAGGATGCTCTGAAATGTAATATCAAATTTGCTGATCCTTTAAATGAAACTAACTATTATCTCGTTGAGGTATTTTATAAGTATGGTGATCAAATAACGCCAATAATCTCTGAGAGATTTACATGTAAAGATCCGGTCGTAGAAGAATACTTGAGTGATGGATCAATAGCGGGTGGAAATTTAGCTGGGGTAGTCTTTTCAGATAAAGTAATTAATGGTAAGACATACAGTTTGAACTTAACAATTTGGAGAAATCCCGCTCGTTCCGGCGATGGACCAAGGAGTGTTATTTATTTCCATCTCTACTCAATTTCTGAAAACTATTTTAAATATATCCGGACGCTCAATCTATACAGTGCCAAACATGGAAAGCCGCTTTCCGAACCAGTGCAGGTTTTCTCCAACATTACCGGGGGGTACGGAATTTTTGCCGGGGCAGCTGTTTCGTGCGATTCATTGGTGTTTAACAACTAAAAGGATCATTTGAACAAAGAGATGGTAAAATATATTTTTTCGTTTTTATTCCTCATAACCTTTCAACTTGCTTTTTCACAAACACATAATATTTCCGGTTATGTTGAGGATTTAATGACGGGTGAGCGGGTAATTGGGGCCAATGTGGTAGACAATATTGGTAAAAATGCGGTTCAAACCAACAATTATGGATTTTATACCCTTAGAAATGTTGGTGAGAAGGTGGCTGTGCAAGCGATCTATTTTGGCAATACCTCGGAAATAAAAGAGTTAACCTTGACAAGGGATACACTTGTAAACTTCAGCGTGCGTTCAGTGAAGGAACTGAATGAAGTGGTTGTGGTCTCTTCTAAATACGACAATAGTGTTAACAACCGACTGGGATTCACCAATATATCAGTAAAACAACTCACCTCTCTTCCTGCCTTGGGCGAACCCGACCTGCTTAAGTCGATTCAAAGTCAGGCCGGGATCAAAGGGGGTGTCGAAGGTTCTGCAGGTATTTTTGTCCGAGGAGGGGGTGGTGGGGAAAACCTATTTATGTTGGATGAGGTGCCGATCTACAATGTGAGCCATCTCTATGGATTCTTCAGCGCTTTCAACAGCAGTGCAGTTAAAGATATAAAATTAATAAAAGGGTGTTTCCCTGCCCGGTATGGGGGTCGGGCATCCTCGGTAGTGGATGTACGCAGTCTTGATGGAAATAATAAGTCGGTCAAAGGGGAGTTCTCACTTGGGTTTATCTCTTCAAGGTTTACACTTGAAGGCCCCTTGTTCAACGATAAAACTACTTTCTTGATTTCCGGACGCAGATCCTATTTCGATCTCTATTCCAACTCTCTGAAAAGTTTGAAAATTCTCGCGAAAGATTTTCCCGACTACTACTTCTATGATTTAAATGCCCGAATAGCCCACACTTTCACGCAGAAAGACAAAATCTATCTGAGTATTTACAAAGGGAAAGACAATATTCAAAATAAAAATGAGAGCTCGGTTATGACCGGAAAATCTAGTATGTCCACCGAATCGAGCAACGAAACCTCGGGATGGGGCAACCTGATTGGCTCTTTTCGCTGGAACCACACAAATGGGACCCGCCTGTTTGTCAATACAACCCTCTCTTACAGCAACTATAATTATTTCAGTGATAACAATTACGTGAATATTAAAAAAGATACCGCTTCGCACAATCAATCGGAGAATAGAATGGTTGCCAGCTATCGGTCGAATATCTCCGATATCATGGTAAAAACCGATTTTAACTACGCTTTATCCAATAAACAGAACCTAACCTTTGGAGCAGGCAGTACCTTCCACACTTTTCAACCCGGAGAGAATCATTATCTGGCAGATAACCAGGAGATCAATGAAAAGATAGATACATCCTACACGAATCGTATCATTGGTGCCAGCGAACCTTTTAGCTATGTTGAAGATGAGATAAAGGCCACTGAGAACCTGATCATTAACGCCGGATTACGGTTAAGCGGATTCTGGTCGGAAAGTCATCGGTGGTTTAATCTGGAACCCCGGCTTTCGGCAAATTACACAGTTAGTCCCAGTCTCATACTTAAAGCCGGATATTCGCGGATGGTACAATACATGCACCTGTTAAGTAGCACCGGGATAAGTATGCCTACCGATTTGTGGGTGCCTGCTACAAATGGATTGCTGCCTCTGAAATCGGACCAGATCAATATCGGATTTGGCTGGGATTGGGAGAAAAAGCTCCTCTTTTCGGTAGAAATGTATCATAAGTGGCTCACACATACGACCGATATCCGCGATGGCATGTCATTAATTACTGACCTTGCTCCCTGGTATGATAAAACAGCACAGGGGCATGGAATCTCCAAAGGAATAGAACTCTCTGTTGATAAACAACAAGGACGCTGGAAAGGGAGTTTTCATTATACCTTATCATCAGCCGATCGTATCTATTCTGAGATCAATAATGGACAATCATTCCCATTTAAATTTGATCGCCGGCACGATTTGAATATTTCGGTAAATTATCAAATTTCCCCAAGATGGGATATATCGGCAATGTGGTTTTTTGGCTCCGGGTATCCGGTTACCTTGCCGGTTGAAAGATATGCACCTGCATTGAGGTTGTGGAGTTTTGATACTAATTGGGGTGATGAAATAGGTTATATGCAATCGAGAAACAATTGCAGGCTTCCGGCTTACCACCGGCTCGATTTAGGAATTCATTACAAGAAGACGAATCGTTTGGGCGAACATGGTATAAGCTTCGATATCTTTAATGCCTACAACAGACACAATCCGGTGAATGCTCATTTCAATTTTAATATTCCTGTTTACACCTATTTGTTACCCTGTATTCCTTCGGTTACCTATACGTTGAAGTTTTAGTCTTCAATTTCTTCAATGGTGGGGTATGCAATATTTTTGGAATTTGTTGAAGGAGGCGCAATTCTGACCGGCTCAACAAAAAATGTAAGCATTCGGTGAATACCGTGTTTTAAATTGTCTTTTTGGTTTTTTAAGTTTGTTTTCATTTTAAAGACAAGCGATGTTAAAAGTGAGGCAATTTTTATCCATCTATGACGGCAGGTCATTTACTACTTTTCTGTTTTCACCTGCTGAAATAGAAACACTGGAATATATTACACAGAAATTTAAGCACACCTCAGCCAGAGAAATAGCAGAAATTAGTCACGATGAAGCAACATGGAATTTTAACATTGACGGCAAAAAAATGATTCCATACCATTATGCATTTACGCTGGAACCAGAATAACTCTCCGCTCCGCTCCGAGTTATTTCCGGTTATGAACACTTTCGCAACAACAACATCATAATCATCAATCTTAAAAACCGACTCCGGTGGTTGAAGAAAGGGGAGTATCAAAGTGAAGCCAAAAAATATGAAGCAGAATTTTTAATCCTGCTTCATAGTATCGTCAATGCATCATCAACAAAACTGCTTCTTGTAATGATTCTCAGAGTAAAGAATATTTAGGTTTTTAATGGAGTTGAACTTGAGTAGATATTCTATCTGGATGATGGTAAGAAGGGATAGATCAAAGTAATTATCTACCTCCGGAAACTGGCCCTTCAGGATTCGGAGCTGAAGTCTGGATGCTTCGAACAGAGTGGATTTACTGCTGCCTAGTGTGTATGCAGAGACAACATCTCCGCCACTTTTTTCAATGAATGTTTTAAGACCTTTAAGGGTTATTCCGGTTGTAAAAACATCATCCACAAGAATGTATTTTCCGGGTATTACTTTGCCTATGAACTCTGGTTGGAAAAACATTCTGTCTATCATCTTCGTTCCGGGGCGCTCGGTTCTCAGAAACACCGTATCGCAAAGAACTGAATCTGAATTCTGGACAATTCGTGAGGCCAGAGCCAGTGGAATTTTATTTCCGGAGAATTTCTGGACCGGACAGATAAAGGCAGACAGTAAGTTGAACCTGTTGAAGTCAGGGATCAGTTCATCCACAAGACGAAATGCCGAGAGGAGATTCCCACCATGAGCTGATTCATAGAATTTATTTCTGACTAGGCTGCCTGTGTTGGATAGGCGGTGGATGCTATTAATTTTCATATAATTCACCGCTGCCCTGTGGATTTTTGTTGGCTTGTAGCTCGCCGGTTGAATTATTTTGTGCAGGAGAAATTCTTACTATTCTGAGTTTTTTACCAAGAATTTTAGATTGAATGATCATGTGCCTGGTGCCGGGAGATTTCCCATCCCAAAAGGCAATAACATGGGTGCAGAAAAGCAGTATCTGGTTATTTCTGATCATGCCTGCTTTTCGCCCATGCTCGATCCAGTCTGCCGTGTAGATCAGAATAGGAATATCTTTCTCCCTGGCATATCTCTCAGCAAGACGGTCGGTTCCTCTTGCTCCGCCTGAGAGTATGGTAAAGGATTCTGAGCTGGAGAGTATCAGATTGCACTTTTGTTTGAGTAGTCTGTAGTCCGAAAAATCCCTTGAACCGATGATTGCAACTTTCATGTTTTTTGCCCCTGCCCTGAGGACTTATTTTGGCTTCTGGCTCGCCATTACAGTTAAATTATCGGGCAGAGCATATTGAGCCGGGTGGATTCAGTCAAGGGTAAATGTCAGTTTCGGAAGCAAGGGAGAAAGTGACCAAACACGAAGTGCCGGAGGTATCTGCATCATGTATTTCAATCTGCAGATACTGACCGGCCCTTTACTTTTCCACCCCCGGCGATCAATAAATTTGCGAGGTAATTTGAGTGTAATAGTGTATTTCTCAGAAGGGGGGTTAAAATGGCGACCATAAAAAAAAGCCTTGCTCGGCAAGGCTCTTTTTCCCCTTAAAAAGGAAGATCGTCTCCGGTGACCGGCTCCAAAATTTCTTTTGGCTTTTTTGGTGCTTTTACAGCGGGTGATTTGGCAGGCTTTTCTGTTTTTTCTTCTTCTGCCTGAGATACATAAACTGTGTAATCTCTTCCGAATTCGTCGGCTTGTTTCATTTTTGCTACTTCGAAGGCGACATATTTGGTGCCCTTATATTCGAAGGCAAATTTTTGAAGATCCTCGAGTTTGCAGGTAACTCTTACGATTGATAATCCGGCGACTTGTTTTCCTTTTCCAATGTAGTTTTTTACGAAAGTTTTCATGATAATAAATTTTTAGTTTTAAAATTATATGCAAGAAATCAGTGAAGCTCGGGAGGGGCAGTCAAGGAGGAACTGGAATAACGGAGGGTAGAGAGTATATGCCGGGAAAATCCTTGAATGAGGGGACCGGTACGTGAAGGGATGCACTTTCTTTGTGTATAATTTAAACAAAATATATCATGGGAGCCAAACTGTAAAAACCAGTTGGATAGGAGCTAAGAAGGATTAGAAAGTGAAAGATAAACGGCAAATGAGCTGAATAAATTTGCGTTTGTGAGGGCCGTATGTTGCCTATGTGGCAGCTAAAAATGGCCGACCACTGGAAGGGCCTTATCGGTGTATAAAGGCTGAAGAAGAGAAAGCCGATAGGATAAATCACCCTGCAAAAGAATCATGCACAAAAATTGAAACTAGCCACCAGATCTTCAAGATAAGGGAAATCGAAGTTGAGTAAGGGTTTAATTTGGGGAGTTAAAACTTAAAGTTCTGTAAGTATTTTGTGTAATTTCTCTCTGGTATAGCCTAGTTTGAGTTGTAATGCTTCAAACATCTCCTTCTTATGTCCTTCTTCAAGGATAAGATCCATGTCCATTAAAACTGTAAATCTGCTTTTGAGCTTTTCTTTTTGCTCTTTCCATGTTCCATTTTTATCTATTAATTCCATTATTTACAGTTACAACTAAGAAATTATTTAACTGAACAATATACTCCAATTAATTCAGCATTTCTTACACAATTACGGTAAAAAGTCACACAATTCACACATCTAGTAATTCCATTTAACGAACAAAAAAGGGGCATCTGCCCCTCCTCTTTTCAGAAAGTCTCAAGCAAGGATTTCTTATGTGCCCCTTGTGAGTGAATGGGAAACTCCGGATAATCGTGTTCCCAGTTTTTTGGCATTTTGTGGTACAACTCGTTGTAACATTCCGCGAGTTCAAAAAGGTGTGTATGCTCTCCGATCTGATCATCATCCAAAAAAGGGCCCAGGATCCAGAGTATGGCATCCATCAGCCTTTGGTACTCTTCTATTGTTAATTCTACTGTATTCATGTTGGTTATGCCGCATCAAGGATTGGAAAAATCTCCAACAATAAGTCGTAGCTCACTTTGTAAACCGAAAAATAGGCAAATAGTCTAATTCTTCAAACAACGCACAGAGAACCCGTAGGTCTTACTGATGGGGCTTCCGTCTACATCGCTGGCATTGTTGTACATGGTCCGGTAATAGATTTGCTGGCTCTTGTTCATTGTAGAACTCCACCAGTTACCGTAACGGCCAATATAGTCGAACGTACCAGAAGAGTAGTCACGGGAGCCACCTGGAAGGGCTGTAAAACCACTGGTATTAGTTGCGCCTGTATTAGGACTTAGCCAATGGGTAGTACCAGTTTCTTTAAGTTTGCCACCTGCAACATCTAATCCTCCCAAATCAGTTGTAAGTGTTGTCCATTCGGTATTTGTCGGTACATGCCAGCCTGTAGGGCAAAGTTTTGTAGTATTTACAGCATACCCGTTGTATAATGCTCCGTAAGTTGGCTTGTATGTGGTTTCATCGTTGCTGTACCAGCAATACGCTCCTTCTGTTCGACCAGCCCATGTAGTATTATCCGTCACATTTAGTATTGCTGAATTATCATTGTATTTGGTGGTTTTCAGGTTTTCTGCCATCCATACCTGTGTGCCAATGGTGACTGTTGTATAAATATTGCCGTCTACGTCGATGACAGGATCTGTCGCAGTTGCAGCATCAACAGAAACCACATATTTCTTGCCGCGTAAAAAACCCCCATTAGGTGCTGCTTTGCTAATGTAGGTCCAGTTCGTGCCATCCGAGAGTCCAATAAGGCAATTACCCGTCTGTGTGCCGGGATTGATAACCATGTAAACTGTGGTGGCAATGGTGGCATCAAGAGTGGCCGGAGTTGTCAGCGTTACTACCGCCTGAGTTGCCGTTCCTGTCTTGCTCGCAATGGTATAGGCGACATCCGTTACTGGTGCCTGGGTAATGTCAATGGTGCCACTGCTAAAGGCAAGGGTGTTGCTGCCAGAGAGTTTAACAGCACTTAGTGTTGTTCCTGTACCTTTTATCTGAAACTCCAGAATGGTAAAGAGGTGGTTGTAACTTAGGTTTACGTCACTACCTACTGCATTGGTGTTGGCAGGAGAGGTTACTGTTACCGGTGTGGCGACCATAAAATCAAGGGCACCGGTTTGGGCACCGATATGATCGCTGTTGTTTTTTATTGATTGTGTCTGTGCAGTTGCCAGCGAAACCGGTACAATTGTTGCAGCTGGACTACCTGCTGAGCCTGCATAAGGGTAGTAGGCATAAAAGGTGTGAGAGGTACTTGCTGCTCCCCAATACATTGTCCCTGAAAAAGTAGAAGAAGCGGTAGGATGATCCACCGTAAACGGGGCATTGAGGATAACAGTGC
>DATCHD010000079.1:0-50581 GCA_036508555.1 Prolixibacteraceae bacterium | reverse complement strand
TGCCGATGCTTTTAAGGTTTTTCAACCCAGGATGAAGGATGTGTTGTATAGCGTTATTCCGCTGGCCGACAAGTTCCTGATTCGCACCAACAAGGATGACGCGAAGAATTTTAAGTTGATGGAATGTCCGCTGAATGCTACTTCTGCTTCTTCGTGGAAGGAAGTTATTCCGGTCCGCCAGGATGTCTTACTGCAGGATATCGAGGAATTCAGGGATTTCCTGGTGATCAACGAGCGCAAGGATGGACTGGTGAAATTTCGCATCAGAAGCTTAAAAGATAATTCAGAGTATTATCTTGATTTTGGCGAGGCAGCCTATTCAGCCAATTTCGGTGCCAATTCAGAGTATACCAGTACTTCTCTGAGATACGGTTATACTTCGCTGACGACTCCTCCCTCTACTTTTGATTACGACCTGGTGAAAAAGGTGAAAACGTTGAGGAAGCAGCAGGAGGTACTCGGAGGCTATGACTCGAAGGAATATGTTACCGAGCGACTTTATGCTACAGCCAAAGATGGCGTTAAGGTCCCGATTTCGCTGGTTTACAAGAAAGGGTTGAAGAAAGACGGGAAGGCGCCGCTGCTATTATATGGTTATGGAAGTTATGGTATGAGCATGGATGCCTCATTCGTAAGTACCAGATTGAGTCTGCTGAACAGGGGATTTGTTTATGCCATTGCGCACATCCGCGGAGGGCAGGAGATGGGTCGTATGTGGTATGAGGATGGGAAGCTGATGAAGAAAATCAACACATTTAACGACTTTATCGCGTGTGGTGAATTCCTGGTAAGGGAGAAATTTACCTCTCGGGAGCATTTGTATGCGCATGGCGGGAGTGCCGGGGGATTGTTGATGGGGGCCGTGGTGAATCTGGCGCCGGAATTGTGGCATGGAGTGATTGCTCAGGTTCCGTTTGTGGATGTGGTAAATACCATGCTGGATGAGAGTATTCCGCTCACTACCAATGAGTTTGACGAGTGGGGCAATCCTAAAAATAAGGATGCCTACTTCTACATGAAGAGTTATTCGCCTTATGAAAACGTTTCGCGGAAGAGTTATCCTAATATTCTGGTTACCACCGGTTTGCACGATAGTCAGGTACAGTATTTCGAGCCTGCCAAATGGGTGGCCAGGTTGAGGGCTTTGAAAACTGACAAGAATATTCTTTTGCTCCATACCAACATGGATTTCGGTCATGGCGGGGCCAGCGGTCGTTTCGATTACCTGAAGGATATAGCCTTGAACTGGGCGTTTTTGTTCACTTTGGAAGGGATAGCGAAATAAAAGAGAGTGAAAATCTTTCAAAAAATTTAACCAACCAACTTTTATACTTCAACCTAATACTTCAATTAAATTATCCCTGATTTGGAATTCACCAATCCAGATGATAATATCGTCATGAGTATTAGTTTCACTGATTATGATTCAAATCAAATAAGGCAAATCATTCAAAATGAACAAAAACTCACAAAAGAAGTTTTATTGCTGTGAGGGTTCCATACGGCAAATAAAAAACAAATAATATACCTGTGAAAGAACAAGAACAGATTATTGTCGAAAACATCATTGCAGGCCAGGTTGACCAGTACGAGATTTTGGTTAAAAAATACCAGAATCCCATTTTTAAAGTTATCCTGAAAATCGTTGATAATTACCATGATGCCAAAGATTTAACACAAGATGTATTTGTAAAAACATTTGAATCTCTCCAGCAATATAATCCTCAGTATAAGTTTTTTAGTTGGATATACAGAATCGCGATCAACGAGGCTTTGTTATTTGTAAAACGCAAAAAAAAATTCCAGCAGATTGAAGAAATTAAAGATCACACCTATCATTTGCCGGAACAATTGCCAGATTATGAGAGCCGCGACAAACTCCTTACTACATCGATCAACGAACTTGCTGAAAGTTACAAATCGGTGATATTGCTTAAATATTATTCAGATCTCTCCTATGGTGAAATGGCTGACACGTTAGGTCTTCCAGAGAAAACAATCAAATCAAGATTATTTGATGCCCGAAAGATACTTCGGGAGAAGTTAGTAAAAATTGATTTTTATACGGCAGTTCAGAGCAACTAAGCTGAAAAATGGATAAAATAAACTACTCAAAAATGAAAAGAATAGAACCCAAAGACGAGTTGATCATTCAGAATAAAATCGATAGATCCTTGTCTGCAGAGGAAGAAGAAAGGTTTAACAAACTGATCGCAACCTCTTCAATGGCACGCAAGTTTTACGCGGATTTATTAACTCTTCAACAATCTTTAGAAAGTGATTCAAAAAGAATTCCGCTTGTTGATTTTTCGACAAAAATCATGTCTGAAGTAAAAGGCAAACAAATACAACTGAAGCCAGAAATTCATAAAAGCCAATTTCGGATTCTTCCTTTCCGTACAAATTTTTTGGCTTATGCGGCTATCTTGTTGATCGGTCTGGTTATTGGAAGCATGGCGACTTATCTCGCAACTTCGACCCATCAAATAGCCGATGAACGTCAATTTTCCGGGACTATTTCATCTCTGCCGGCACTGAACTTTGATTACTATCAGGATGGAACCCAAATAAAAGTTCAAGAGCTTTTAACCCCAGAGGTGAAAATCATGACTGTTTTTATCCATACAGAAGAAACCATTCAATGCCGTATTTCTGGAAGCAATGCAAGAATCACCGATAAAAATATCACGCTTCAGTTTGCCGAAGGTAAATTTCTTTTTGTTGAATCCGGAAAGGAAGCACTTCAATATTCATGCAGCGGATCGATCGTCTTTCAAATCAAAGAAACGACACAAACGGATCCGTCTAATAAGCTGTCGCTTCAATTCTCTAAAAATAACTTGATAATCAAACAAATAATTCAAAATTGACAGAAGATTTAAAATTAATCTACGATTTCTTCCAACTTTTTGTCTATTCGTTTGTATTTATCATAAACGAAATATCAAAATCTAATTATCATAAATCATTTGCACAAATATTTTAGAAATGAAAAAATCAAGTAATCTCTTTGTTGTTTTTGGAATCGTCGCCGCACTGATCATCGGCTTTTTGATTGGTATTTCGACTGACTATCCACGATTAAATAAACAAGCCCTCTCCGGAACTATCGGAAAGGTGAATAATTACAGAAATATTCAGGTTTCTGAAACGGATATCCAACTTAAAAATGAGTTGTTAACTGATACGGTGAAGCTTAAAATGCTTCAAGGTTACTTCAACTTCTACTACGTTGGAGCCCTGAAAATGACCGCAGATGTAGCATTGGCAGTGAACGAAGCCACGGACATTGAAGCCTTTCAAGTCAAGAACAAATCGCTGACTTCAAGTTTGGAGAACTATGGAAAATTCCTTCTCTCTGCAAGATCCGACCTGTTGTTGTCCATTGCAGCCTGCAAGTCTGTCAGGGAAATCGATCCAATCCTGCTTAGAAACACGCTGAACCAAGGCAGGAATGTGGTAGCCCAGATCAATTATCGCGACCGGGTTGTACTTGATTTTGTTGATGCGCTTTCCACTTTTATTAAGTCAAATAAGGCGGGACAATACCAGGGACTGGAAAAAGCGCATGACCTGCTGGTGGCCAATGAAGTTTACACCTCTATGATCGCAAAAAACAAAGTGGTGTTAAAGTTCCTGGATAAAACTTCCTTGTTCAGCAAATCACAGGAAAACCTGAATGTTTGGGATCAGCAAAAATTGAGCACGATGATACAACAGGATATGGAAAAACTATCTTTAATTGATTTTACTTTCGGCGATGCCGAAAAACTGGGTCGCGAGAGGCAAAATGATACTGAAAAGCTGGGAAGAATGAATGATGCTGAAAAATTGGGAATATATGTCGATGCTGCAAAGCTGGGTCAGATTGCCGGCGATGCGGAGAAGTTAGGCTCCGTTTTTGTGAGAGATACTGAAAAGCTAAGATGTGATGTGGAGAAACTGGGTGCCTTTGATACGGAGAAACTAGGTCTTTTCACTCAAAGTGATGCTGAAAAATTGGGTTTTGAAGATTCGGAGATGTTAGGCGCTGGCTTGACCAATGATACTGAAATATTGGGTAGTTTTCCTCCTCCTAGACCTTGGAAGAACTAAAAACTGCGTGACTAAATAGTCTTCAATCCTGAAAAATTAGGTGTTAAACCGAGGTAGATTCTTTGTGGTTGAAAAATTGAATGTTTTCCCTTTGTTAAATGACAGAAATTTGAGGTGCGGAGCAACAAATATTGTATAAAATGAGCATTAAAAAGATTGAAATAACTTTCCTGTTAACCTTCGTGATGCTGATTGTCTCGCTCAAGGTTTCAGCGCAGCAGATTAACCACATGAAGATTGATAAGCTTGACCTGATCTATTTTGGGAAAGGATATTCCTATTTGTTGCCTCATGTTTCACGAACCTTCGACAACGCGATTAAATTTGACCGGAAATTCTGGGATTACAAAGACAAAACCACCTACGTGGTGCTCAACGATTTTGAAGACATTGGTCATGCCGGTGCCATCGCCATGCCGTTAAGCCAGGTTCAGATCGGCATTGAGCCGTATGGTTTTGCCTTCAGCATCATTCCTTCCAACGAACGGTTTCAATGGTTGTTTAACCACGAACTCACCCACATTGTGATGGCCGATAAAGCCAATAAACAGGATGAATTTTTTCGCAGGATGATGATGGGAAAGATCCGGAGGGACGAGGGAAAACCACTATCGGCGATGTGGAGCTATCTTACAGTTCCCCGCTGGTATTCTCCCCGCTGGTACCACGAAGGGATTGCCTGTTTCATGGAGACCTGGATGTCGGGTGGATTGGGTCGCGCCATGGGGACCTACGATGAAATGTATTTCCGGAGTATCGTGAATGAAAAGGAGCCGCTTTATTCGCTTGTCGGACTCGAAACGGAAGGATCATCCATCGATTTTCAGGTTGGGGCAAACGCCTACCTCTACGGTTCCCGCTTTGTAACCTACCTGGCCAGCCAATATGGCATTAATAAACTAAAGACCTTTTATTCACGTACCGACAGCAGCAAGACCTTTTATGCAAAACAGTTTAAGCAGGTCTATGACCGTCCCATTCGAAAAGTCTGGGACGACTGGACAAAATGGGAATATGAATTTCAACAGGGAAATATTGACCTGATTAAAAAATACCCACTCACAACCTTCAAGGCTATTACATCAATACCACTGGGAAACGTTTCAAATTATTGTTACAACGAAAAGACCCAGAAGATCTATGCGGCCATCAATTACCCTGGTGCTATTTCTCAAATTGCCGAAATTGACAAGAACACAGGCAAAATTCGCAAAATTGCTACGCTCGATTCACCGTTACTGTATCTTTCAACCTACCTTGCCTACAATCCTGTCAAAGAAAAAATTTACATCAGCGAACAAAACGCCAAATTTCGCAACCTAGTGGAAATCGATGTCCAAACCGGGGAAAAGAAAATATTAATAGGGACGACACGAACCGGGGATCTGGTTTTTAATCCAGCCGACCAAAGTATCTGGGGAGTCCGTAACAACAATGGCTACTCCATCCTGGTGAAAATTCCGGAACCCTATACCGAGGTGCTCCAGATGTACACCGCCCCCTTTGGCAAAACCCTGTTCGACCTCGACATTTCGCGCAAAGGAGATCATTTGAGCGCCTCCCTTTCTGGCATCAAAGGAGAACAATCACTAATTCTCTTTGATTTGAATAAGATGGAACAGGGCATCAACAATTTCAGTACGGTTCATGCGCTGGAAGATAATACCCTAAACCAATTCAAATTTTCGAACGACGACCTATATCTGATCGGAACATCCTATTTTACTGGGGTTTCCAATGTTTGGAGGATCAACCTTGCAGACAAAAAATTTGAATTGCTGTCGAATACAGAAACGGGATTATTTATGCCCTTGCAACTCAACAGCGATTCTTTGTTCGTGCTGAAATTTTACCGCGATGGGATGGTTCCGGGCATAATTCCCGTTAAAGTACTGGAAGATGCCAGTGCCATAAATTACATGGGGAACCAGGTTCATCAAAAATATCCCGAAGTTGAAAAGTGGGCACTTCCGCCGGCGTCTGCCCTCAAACAAGATTCAGCTTCGGTCTTGGAGGAAGCTTATCTTCCAAGGAAAAAAATGAAGTTGATCAATGCCTATCCAGATGTAGCAGGGTTTAAAAAGACGATTGCAGTCGGGTATCGGCTCAATTGGCGCGACCCGCTGGGAGTAACCAACATTGACCTTTTCATCGCCGGGTCGCCCTGGAGTTCCTATGAAGACAAACAAAAAATTCATGCCATGCTCAACTGGAGCTACTTGGACTGGCATTTGACAGCCTCGTTCAATCCGACTAATTTTTACGACATTTTCGGACCAACGCGAAGGAGCCGTGCCGGTTATTCCCTGGGGATCAATTACAAACGGGTGCGTACGAATAAAACACCTCTTACCACCTATTATGACTTTGGCATTTATACCTATGGCAATCAGGAAGTTTTGCCGTCCTATCAGAACATCACTTCGCCCATAAGTGACTTTCAAATAGCAACAGCTACTTATGGTGTGTCGAAACTGAGAAGAACGCTGGGCGGAGTTGTCGATGAGAAAGGATACACGTGGGACATCAATACCACATCTTACCTGGCCAAAGGCGAAATTTTCCCGTCAATCGTTTCAAATCAGGATGTAGGATTTCTTATTCCCAATACCAGGAATACAAGTTTCTGGATCAGGAACAGCATTGGACAATCACTGGGCGACAGGAGTTCGGGGCTTTCCCATTTTTACTTCGGTGGATTTCGCAACAATTATGTCGATTGGCAATCCCCTGAGCAATACCGTTCTGCTATTGCCTTTCCCGGGGCAGGGATAGATGAAATCCCGGCTTACAATTATGTGAAAACAATGGGTGAGCTTAACTTACGTCCGATCAGGTTGCGCAATGTGGGCGGTACGTGGTTGTACCCGACATTTATTAAATCGTCCATATTCGGCACGCATCTGATGACCAATTTTGATAAAGCATCAGATTTGGCACATATTTATAATGCTGGGGCACAAGTTGATATCCAACTGGTATTGTTCTCCTATCTAAAGACTACCTGGTCGGTTGGTTACGCCAGAAAAATTGAGAAAGGACAAGTAGGAACTGATCAATTCATGTTATCACTAAAATTACTTGGGGATTAGACAAAATAGAGTATTGGGTAAAAAGTGTTCATAAAAAGAGTTCATTTAAAATATAAGTAATTCATAAAATTTATTGTCGTCTTATAATATTTTGTAATTCCCAACATAACAATAGATTACAATTAATTATCAAGAAGTAAAATACGACATTATTCAAGTTATTCTACTTAATTACAAATTCATCATGAAAAAAACCTATTTATTTTTTGTTGTTATTGCATTTTTGATGGCAGGATGCCAGAAATCGGATGACTTGAGTTCTGATCTGGATATTGTGGTGAAGTGGGATGGTACTGCAGCTTTGACTTTTGATACCAAAGTTCAACCATTTCTAATCTCGACCCCTGCACAGTTGAAACTTTTATCGGACATTGTAAACGGAGTAAATACAAACCCTCCGTCGGGAGCAACCAGCGCTTCCTCCTATCAACTCAGTAAAAATATAGACTTAAATAACCTGGATTGGCAGCCAATAGGCACAAAAGATCTTCCGTTCAAAGGTTCTTTTGATGGAAATACGCACACAATCAAAGGCATGTATATCAATTCTGTAGTTGGCTATCAGGGCTTGTTCGGAAGCCTTGAAGGAGGGACATTGGAGGGAGGGATATTAAAAAAAATCAATCTGATTGACTGCAACATAACCGCTGGCGAAATTAGGATGAACCTTGATTTTAACGGTGCCATTGTGGGATACAACAAAAATGGAATTGTTGAAGAATGTACCTTCTCCGGAACCCTAACCAACAATGGCAATGCCGCAGGTGGTATCGTTGGAAAGAGCGAAGGAACGAATGCCAGGGTAGCACACTGTCAGAACCTGGGTATTATGATTGGGAATAACGGATGCAGGATTGGAGGTATTGTCGGATATAATGTGGGAGGTTTGATCGAATACTGCAGCAACTATGCGACAATCAAAGGGGGCAGTTATTATACAGGAGGTATTGCCGGACAAAGTTACAATGGAACCGTAAAAAATTGCGGAAACAGCGCAGACGTAGGAGGCTCTGCTTGTGTCGGCGGTGTTGTGGGAGTCAATATGGAAAGCTTGATTTCCAACTGCTACAACACCGGCAATCTGAGTGGTTATACTCAAATGGAATATGGAGAAAGCTATGGTGAAGATATGGGAGGTATTGCTGGGTACAATTCCGGGACTTTGACCAATTGTTACAACACCGGAAGCATCAATACTCCGGCAAAAGAACAAGGTTATTACATAGGCGGTGTTGTTGGATTCAACCAGGATGGTAGTGTTATAAATTATTGTTACTACCTTAAAGGATGTGCAAAAGATGGCCTTGCAGTGTACCAAAATGGATTCGGTGCAGAAACAACAGACAGCACCACCGTTGATACCGATGGTTCAACCAATGCAATTACTGAGGAACAGGGTAAGGCTTCACAGAGGAAGACCGGAATCAATATTGGCAATTTAAAGTACAATGTTCACCCTGCCCTTCTCGACTGCCTGAATGCTTGGCAAAACGATAACAAAACGGGTTATTCCAGTTGGACACTCACCGGTAGTAAAACAGGTTACCCAACATTATAAAAAGACACGTTTGAAAATAGGGCTGATTCCGAAAAGCCATACGAGTAGGAAGAAATATAACAAGGAGTGTATCATGAAAATTATTATGAGAATATTAAGTGTGTTTTTGGTGATGTCGTTCTTAAGTGTACTTTCATCATGCAAAAAGTCAGATCCAATAGATCTGGTAATAAACCCATTTAACAATGGCGGGAATGAAAGAAATATGATCGTTGTTATCAGCGATATACATCTTGGTGCCGATCTTGCTTATGCTGAGTGCAAAGATAACCTTGGGCCTCTTGAAAAATTGCTTAAGCAAATAAAAGTGGCTCCAAATGTTAAAGAACTTGTTATCGCAGGAGATTTGATTGATGAATGGTTTGTGCCGGCAACAACGGATACTTATACAGGAAAGGATCAGGCTGATTTTGTACAGCGTGTTGCGACAACCAACAAACACGTGTTTGATGCTTTTAACAGTATAATTCAAGAAGGGAAGATCTTAGTTACTTATGTGCCCGGGAATCATGATTTAACTATAACCCCGGGAAATGTTAACCTTGTACTTCCGGGGATACATCAGGCGCGGGATGCTCAACTGGGCTTAGGCACCTATTCCCCGGTTGACTATCCTAAAATAGCTATTGAGCATAGCCACCGCTACAATTTCTTCTGTGCACCTGACCCGATTTCAAATCAGGATATCGCTCCGGGTACCATAATGCCTCCCGGATACTTTTTTACAAGAATAGGCGTACTCTATGTGATACAAGGTCGCCCATCACCAGGCGATATCATACCAGTTGTTACCCAAAATATTTCGGGCGATGAAAGCCAAGATTTATTATTTCGATATTGGAAGAAATGGGCATTAACATTGAAAATATTCCCGATAACAAATAAATTTGATGAGAATATTATTGTAACAAATGTTGATGGATTCACAGGGACATATTCTGTAAACGATCTTCTTCCTCATCAACCATCTCCTGGCGGATTGATAGATGTGAATTTTTTCAAAGGGATTCAAGATAATTGGGAAGCAAGACAAACGCTCAATAATGTAGCGATACATACTGCCACTGCTCGTGCAATCGATTCTGTAATGTCGGTTACCGAGTGCGACCATCAGGCAAATTTACAGTACTTTATGAACCCTAACTCAGACAAGAGAATTGTCATTTTTGGACATACACACATTGCAAAAATTGTTGTCTCCAATAACTATAATGGACAAAAATCAATCTATGCAAACTCCGGAACATGGATTGATTATAGAAAAGGTACTCAAAATCCGACAACAACGAATTTTGTGGTCATAACACCACAGAATGCTAATGCTTCTTCTCAAACCTATGTGAAACTCTACAATTTCGAAGGTGAAGTTGTAACGCAAATGGATGAAAACTCTTTGCGTTATTAAAAATTGAATTCTCATGAAAATCTATATCAATAACAGAAGTTACTCAATGTTTGAAATAGGGTTTGTACTATAGGCAAATAAAAGTATTGTTTATCATTAAAGTGATTAAAACATGTCAACAAAACATTTAATTAAGATTCTGAAAACAGGATTGGCATTAGTCATTTTGCTGTTTTCTATTTCCTGTAGTAAAGAAGATCCCATAACTACCGAGCTGGCTACCGATTATTCGCAAATTTCGCATTGGTTACCATTACCCGCAACATCCTATAATATTGATGTTTTTTATCTGTATCCAACTGCTTGGACAAATACCGATTCGCTTCCGGTGATCTGTGCCATTGATGATAGTTCCATGCTGGCACTTGCCCAAATGGCTTATGCAAGGCAAGCCACGGCATTTGAAACTGCAGCAAATATTTATGCCCCATTCTACCGGCAAAATAACTCCTCGCCGGTTAATCGGTGGAATGTTATTGCTGACATACCAACATTGGATGCCACGGCGGCCTTCGATTATTATATCAAACATTACAACAACGGACGTCCGTTTATTCTGGCAGGTCATTCACAGGGAGCGACTGTGCTGACTAATCTGTTGTCAGGCTATTTAAAAAATAACCCGAAGGTGTATGCCCGAATGGTTGCAGCATACATTATCGGCTCTCCGATTACCCAGGCATACCTTAATGAAAATCCGCACCTGAAATTTACCACCGGCCCTGACGACACTGGTGTGATCATTTCGTGGAACACCGAAGGCCCTAATGTAACCGTGGTAAATCCTGTGCTATATGGTGAGGTGGGCTTGGTTATCAATCCGATCACCTGGACAAGAGAGGAGACTGTTGCCACAGCTGCCCAGAGTCTGGGTTCATTTATGCCTGATGCGAGCATGAACTTTGTAAAAGTACCAGCGTATGCAGATGCCAGGGTCGATATCGCACATGGTGTTCTTATATGCAGCACAGCCAGTGAAGACGCTTTATATCCATTCACGAAAACATTCGGCAAGGGTGTTTATCATAGCTTTGATTATCCTTTTTATTACTTTAATCTTCGCGCAAATGCTGAAAACAGGGCAAATCATTTTATTGGCAAATAATTCACGTAACTTCTGACATAAATACTCTATGATATTATGAAAACAAATATTATATGTATGGTGATGTTTATGAGTTTTTTTTTACTGCTTAACAATAGTTGCAAGAAGGACACCTACGATAATAGTATAAGTAAAAGTGTCTACACAATCGCAGTAATTTCCGACATTCACTACATGGATCCCTCATTGCTGCCGGACACTGGCAGTTTAGCATTTAAGGAGTACCTGAAAACCGATGGAAAACTCCTTGCCGAAAGTGATGCGATCATGAAAGAGGTTATTTGGGAATTGCTCCATGCAACACCGAAACCCGACCTTGTACTTATTCCGGGCGATTTGACCAAAGACGGTGAATTGGTCAGCCACCAGTCGGTTTCCAAATATCTTTCCCAGTTGATAAACGCAGGCATCAAAGTGAGGGTGATTGATGGTAATCACGATATAAATAACCCGCACCCTTACATGTACATCGGCTCGACTACCCAAAAAGTGGCAAATATAGATGCAGGCGGGTTTAAAACCATTTATGAAAACTGTGGCTACAGCGATGCGCTTTATACAGACCCCAGCTCGCTCAGCTATGTATCTGAACCTCTTCCTGGTCTGTGGCTTATTGCGATCGATGCCTGCAAATATTGGGATGGAATTCCTTTTAGTTTAATGACAGGCGGGAGGATAAAGCAGGAAACAATGACCTGGATATTGGCACGCATAGCCGAAGCGGAGGCTAAAGGGAAAACGGTATTCGGAATGATGCATCACGGGATACTTAATCATTTTACGAATGAGGAGAGTATGTTTAAAGGATTTGTAGTGGATCGTTCGTCAACGGTATCTGACTCGCTCATGAACGCAGGATTAAGGATCATGTTCACCGGACATTTTCATGCCAACGACATCGTAAAAAAGACATCGGGCAATACATTTTTATTCGACATTGAGACAGGTTCCCCCGTTGTTTATCCTTGTCCGTACAGGATGATAACCTATTTAAAGGATTCTGCCCTGATCATTTCATCTGATACCATTACACATAATGATTACCCATTACCCGGGGGACAAACATTTTCGTTTTATGCTAAGCAAAAGGCCAAGGTTAACCTGGATAGCCTGTTAACCATTTCTTTTACCAGTTCTAATTGTACCTACGAAACGGCCAGGATATTTGCTCCCCGTATCAGGAATGCAATGATGGCTCATTTTGCAGGCGACGAAAGACTCTATTCGACCCACGAGACGGACTCGATCGATATAACAATTACCCGGTTAGGGTCAAACCTTTCATGGCTCCGCCCCTTTTGTATTAGCATATGGACAGATCTGCCTCCCACGGACAATTCGTTGATGATTTACCTGAAATCGGGTGCTTCGTTTAAATTGGTACGATAAAATCATAATCACTGACACCCTCAAAGTCTTTTACTCCCGTTTCAGTCTCCCGCTCTATTATTACAATATCAGGCAAAATGCGGAAAACAGAGTTGCAAAATTTTTAAAAAACAATCAGAAAGTAATCAATAACTTTAAATGAAAAGCTATGAAAAAGACAAGTCGTTTAATTATTCTCTGTTTGTTGGTCGTTATCGCGGTTCAGGTATCCTGTAAACGCGATGATCTAAACGAAAACCCAACTTATGGGCAGAAAACTTTAGAGTTGATCAGTATTGTTGAAAATAATCCAAACATTAAATCAATGCTAATCAAATCTATAGATCAGGCAAAGGTGGTCAATCCGGATAAAAATACAAATCCGGCCCAAACCCTGGATGAATATTATAATTTTGTTACATGGGCTGAGACTTGTATGCCCTGGAGTATTCTTCCAAAAACGCCGTACACTTTATTATATGATAAAATAGATCAGAGTTTAGACTATTTCTATTTCATAAATGACCAACCGCTTGCAGAACTTGAAGGACAGGGATTGTATCATAACTCTCTTCAATATGTAGCCCCATACAATGATTGGCTGGTAAGTTTCATTAAAGCATGGGGCTTGTATCTGGATACACCGGGGTCGTGGAAAGATGAATATTATCAATTGGCAAAGACTGATAATAAATTTGGACTATCGGGCAGTTGGTATGAAGATCCTTCGAACTGGAAAACGTTTAATCAGTTTTTTGCCAGATATCTTAGGTCTCCGGACAAACGCCCGATTAATTCTCCTGATGACAGCACAATTGTTGTATCACCGGCAGATGCTATACCGCAGGGTGTATGGCAGATAGATGCCAATTCAAACATTGTTCTGAAAGGAGGTGTACCCATTAAATCCGGGAGATTAACATCAATTGTAAAATTTATCGGAGACGACAGCCAGTATAAAAATGAATTTGCCAATGGAATAATGACGCATACTTTTCTTGATGTTCAGGACTACCATCGTTTCCATTTTCCGGTAAGCGGAGTAGTAAAGGAAATCAGGAACATTGCTGAACAAGATGCAGTTGGTGGTATTATCACCTGGGATCCGTCTATTCCAAGATATATGCTTGATCCTACGGTTCCCACCTGGCAAGCTATTGAAACAAGAGGCTGTATAATTATTGATACCGAGGATTTTGGTTTGGTGGCAATACTTCCCTTAGGTATGTCACAAATATGTTCGATAAAATTTGAGGATTATATTCACTCAGGTACGAGGGTAAAAAAAGGTGACATGTTAGGATGCTTTTTATTTGGAGGTTCTGATATTGTTATGATTTTTCAACCCGGTGCCGGATTTGTACTGGAACCAGCTAACGGGGGGAGCGGCGAATCTTATCAACATATACTCATGGGTGAAAAATACGGGGTATTGACAGGATCGAACTAAACAATCATGAGAACATTTCCACGACTATATTGTTATCTGGCAAAGACCAAATTCCGAATTTAAAATAGATGGAAGGATGAAAACAGAAATACAAATACAAATACAAATTCTTTATGAAACGAGTTAGTCTATTTTTTATTGTTTTAGCATTTTTGATGGCAGGATGCCAGAAAGCGGATGACCTGAGTTCTGAACTGGATTATCTGGTGAAGTGGGATGGTACTGCAGCTTTGACTTTTGATACCAAAGTTCAACCCTATGTAATCTCGACCCCTGCACAGTTGAAACTTTTATCGGACATTGTAAACGGGGTCAATACAAACCCTCCGTCGGGAGCAGCCAGCACCTCCTCCTATCAACTCAGTAAAAATTTAGACTTAAATAACCTTGATTGGCAGCCAATAGGCACAAAAGATCTTCCTTTCAAAGGTTCTTTTGATGGAGATACGCACACAATCAAAGGCATGTATATCAATTCTGTAGTTGGCTATCAGGGTTTGTTCGGATCTTTGGAGGGAGGGACATTGGAGGGAGGGACAATAAAAAAAATCAATCTGATTGACTGCAACATAACCGCTGGCGAAATTATGATGAACTTAGATTTCAATGGTGCCATTGTGGGATACAACAAAAATGGAAATGTCGAAGAATGTACCTTCTCCGGAACCTTCACCAACAATGGCAATGCAGCAGGGGGTATTGTTGGGAAGAGCGAAGGAGCCAATGCCAGGGTAGCATACTGCCAGAACTTGGGTATTATGTTTGGGAATTATGGATGCAAAATTGGAGGCATTGTCGGATTTAATGTGGGTGGTTTGATAGAATACTGCATCAACTATGCCACAATCAAAGGTGGCAGTTATTACACAGGCGGTATTGCCGGACATAGTGTCAATGGAACCGTAAAAAATTGCGGAAACAATGCAGATGTAGGAGGCAGTTCTAATGTTGGGGGTGTTGTAGGTGTTAATGTGACTAATTTGATCTCCAACTGTTACAACACCGGCAATCTGGGTGGTTATTCTGAATACGGAGAAGGCTATGGTGTCGGTATGGGAGGTATTGCTGGGTACAATTCCGGGACTTTGACCAATTGTTACAACACCGGAAGCATCAATACGCTTGCAAAAGAAGATGGTTATTACATTGGCGGAGTTGTTGGATCCAACAAAGATGGTAGTATTATTAATTATTGTTACTACCTCAAGGGATGTGCAAAAGATGGCCTTGGAGCATCCCAAAATGGAGCCGGCACGTTAACTCCAAGCAGCACTATTGTAGACATCAATGGTTCAACCAATGCGATTACTGAAGAACAGGGTAAGGCATCGCAAGGCAAGACAGGAAACAACATTGGCAATTTAAAGTACAACGCTCATACTGCTCTTCTCGATTGCCTGAATGCATGGCAAAACGACAACAAAACGGGTTATTCCAGTTGGACCCTCACCGGTAGTAAAACAGGTTATCCTGTACTTGTTGGCAAATAATTATAAATATCAAAACCCAATTATTATTAAATCATGAAAAAAATTCTATTCTTCCTTCTTTTTGTCCTTTCGATTCAGGCAAAGGCTCAGGTTCTAAATCTTCTTGGGAATGACAATAGCGGGTTTTACCTTCTCGGAGGAACCACTTTTGCCTCAGATTTCACCGGTATCCACCCTATGGCAGGGATATCTTTTAAAGGCAAGTTTGACCTTGAAGCAGTTCTCTACCGCGACAAATACCAACAGGCAAAAAGAAATCTACTGGATAACAATGCTTCTTCACAACTCCCTGGAGTATATTTGACCTGGTGGTTTTTACGCAAATCCCCTGCACCTTTTATCGATATCAATATTGGATTGAAACCTGGTTTCGAGTTTTCCAAATACAAAAATTACAGGTACATCCTTCCGGAAAATGGGAATACAGTCAATTACAAGCAGATGTCTGCCGCTATTATTGGTTGGAATACAGATGTGGTTTTGCACCTGAACGAAACATGGTGGCTACAGCCTTCCTATGTCTTTGCTTATGAATTAGGGCAGGAGAAACTGAATGAGCAAGGAATAGATAAGACCAATGCAATTTCAGAAGCTTTTAGTTGTATCGCCATAACACTTGCCAAAAAATTCACAAAAGGCGATGCCGCCTTCGCAACCTGCAAACAATATTTTGTTGGCTCCGGAACCTTTTACAACATTGAGTTTGGATATGTGATGCCATTTTAGCAAATCGCAATGATTACTCTCCCTTCAACATCATGATAAGGACATTTCTTCCATTAACATATTTATAATCAACAGATTTACATCTTCCCTTAATCAGCATTAAGCCTATGTTATTATCTGCCGATTCATTAGCCAATGGATTAGAGGGTGCTCCCGAGCTTTCGCATACCAATTCCAGACTTCCGTCTTTTTCAGAATAGGAAAGGTTCATATCTATGTCAGAAAAATCTGACTGAAGGCCTAGGGCCTCCTCCGCGATATGCTGAACATACCCGCCTACCTTTTTCGGTATCATGTGTTTCTCGCAGAACAATTCCAACTCTGCCTGAAGGGCATATAAATCGTAATTGACGCTGGAAATATGGTACTGACAACATCGGATTCTGTGAATAAACGCCTTGGTTTTTTCCCGTTGCGGATCTTCAAATATCTGTTGCGGCGTACCTTCTTCGTAAATCACCCCTTCGTCCATGTAAAAAACACGGCTCGAAATATTTCTGGCAAACTCCATTTCGTGGGTTACAATAATCATGGTCATGCCTTCTCTTACCAGACGACGGATAACAGACAGTACTTCGCTTACCATAGTCGGGTCGAGCGCAGAGGTCGGTTCATCGAAAAGCATTATCTCCGGCTCCATGGCCAGGCAACGTGCAATGGCGACCCGCTGTTTCTGTCCGCCGGAGAGTTCATCGGGGAAATTGTAAGCTTTTTCGGCCAGGCCTACAAGTTTAAGAAGCTCAAGGGCTTTCTTGTTCATCTCTGCTTTTTTCTTTCCGAGCAGTTTAACTGGACCGATAGTCAGGTTGTCGAGAATGGAGAGGTGTGCGTACAGGTTAAACGATTGAAAGACCATTCCCATTTTCTGCCTGATTTTGGGGACATCCGTTTTTTTGTCCAGCAGAGGAATTCCATCAATTAAGATTGTTCCGCCTGTTGGGGTCTCCAACAAGTTCAGGCAGCGAAGAAAAGTACTTTTGCCTGTTCCGGAAGGACCAATAATGGATATAACTTCACCTTTTTGGATAACTGCATTGACATCTTTAAGAACCACCAGCTTGCCGTAATGTTTGGCAAGATTTCTTATTTGAATCATTGGTTTACCTCCACTTCTGTTTGAATTCTTTTTCTTTTCGGATCTACTGAAACCTCAATATAGCCCAGGGCCCAGGTCAGCAGCCAGGCGATAAGCAAATACAATACTGCGACCACAAGAAGCGGGAAGAACGCATCGAAAGTGCGGCTGCGGATAATATCACTTGCCTTGGTAAGATCCTGCACGGCAATGTATCCCACAATGGAGGTCATCTTTACCAACGAGATAAATTCCCCTTTGTAAACAGGAAGGACCTGGCGCAATGCCTGAGGCATGATGATAAAAATAAATGTTTGAATTTTCGTAAAACCCCCTGCTATACCTGCTTCCTGCTGCCCGTTTTCGATACTTTCTATGGAGGTTCTGAACATTTCGGAGACATAGGCTGCGAAGTTCAGTCCGAAGGCAAACATGGCAACCAACAGCGGACTGATGTTGACTGAGGCGAAGACGACGTAGTAAATAAGCATTAACAAGACAAGCACCGGGGTCCCTCGCAAAAGTGAGATATATATTTTAGCCCCGGCAGATAGGATTTTTCGTTTCGACATCCGCATAAAACAAACAAGTCCACCCAATATCGTACCTACCAGCGCGGCAAAAATGGAGATGAGCAGTGTGGCTTTTAGTCCCTCGAAGATAAGCAGATACCTTTTCTCCCTTATGAGGTTGTTATAGAAGCTGTCTGAAAATTTCGCCAGAAAAGACAACTCTACATTTTTAGCCTTTTCCTGAGAATAATTTGCGAGGTTTTTGTTCAATGCAACCACACTGACTCCTGATTCATAGTACGGATCCGAAAAACTGATCTGTTTTTTCCGCTCCTCCGTAATCATTAATGAGCAAGTTGTGAGATCAATTTTATTTGTCAGGAGGGAAGCCAGCATACTGCCAAACTGCAAATCAACAGGTACGAACTCTTTGCCAATACTAGCCGCAAACCGAGTGGAGAGTTCAATGTCAAAACCTGCCAGATTGCCTTCTTTCATGAAGGTAAAGGGCATTCCGAGGTCACCCACAATTCCGACTTTAAGTACGCCGTTGACATTATTCTTTGGTATTACCGGCATCACCGGCACACCTTCTGCCATCCAACGATTTACCATTTCGTTGTAAATGCCATTTGATTTAATCTCCTTTAAGAATGAATTAAATTGATTTCTGAGTTGATCATTTTGTTTGTTGATACCGGCAGCAATAGGAACGGTAAAGATATTCTTTGCCAGGACGTCAAGTTCTTTGTTGTTATTAAGCACCTCTTTCAATGCCGTCTGGTCAAAAAACGCAACATCAATTTTTTCTGTGTTCAGAGCCATCAGCATATCAGAAACATTCTGATACTCCATAATCTTAGCTTCCGGATAGTTTTTGGTGGCATAAGCATCGTGGATAGAGCCCAATAAAACACCTATGCGCTTGTCCTTGATATCTTCAATGCTTTTAAGTTTGGTAGTTGAAGTCTCATTTACTACTTTGGTTGTACTCCTCACTGCAGCTGCAATTCCGCTTGGATAATAGCTCTCGGAGAACAACACTTTCTTTGCCCTCTCTTCTGTGATAGACAAACCTGCTCCAACCATATCAACCTTACCTGAAATTAACGCCGGAAGCAGGGCTCCGAATTCCATATCGATAACTTCAATGCGTTTGCCCAGCTTCCTTGCTATATAAGTCGCAAACTCAACATCAAAGCCAACTATCTTTTGATCGCCATCGATAAAGGACATAGGCTCCGTCACTGCAGCGGTTCCAAATTTCAAGACACCATTGGCACCGGTCTGCTCAATTGTAGGCATTGCTGCGGGATTTCCCTTCTCCGGGAACCAGCGTTTTTGCATATCGTCGTAAGTACCGTTTGATTTTATCTCTGCCAGGGTTCCGTCCATGGCTGCCTTCAGATCATTGTTTTCCAATTTTACTGCGAAGCCATATTTATCATCGACCAACAATTCCGATAAAACAATAAGCCCATCATTCTTGGCAGCAATATTTTGCAGAATGGGTTTGTCGTAAATGGCTGCGTCTGCTTTCCTGTCTTTAACCGCAATGGCGCAGTCAAGCACGCTGTTAAAGTATTTAAGTTTTGCATCCGGGAACCGCTGAAGCACAAACTTATCAGCTGCAGTTCCAGTCGGAACCGCAAATGTTTTCCCTCCTTCCAACATGGAGAGTTTGGTGTACTCCAGTTTATCGTTGCTGCAGCTACAAAGCAAAAAGATTATGCAGGGAATAAGAGAATGCAAAAAATGTTTCATATACGCTATATATTGTATTTTAGTGACCAGAAGCTCCATTAAAGTGGAAGTGGATCAATTTAAGAAGCGCACGCGGGCGCACAATGAACCAATAATGCTTGATCCAGTATTCGTTGCATGTCGGTAACCGCAAATGCCTGGATTATCTGTTCCTGAATTCTGATAATCTCTCCTAAATCTGGTAAGGGGTATCTGTCAGCATTATTTTTAAGTGCACCACTAACAGGTAGTCCAATTCGATTTAATACAAATGCTCCACCGAGTGCCCTATCCAGCTTGTTAATGTCATCGATCATCTGCCGTGAATCCTTTTCATCCATCCCGCTTATTTCAATTTTGTCATGTGCCACCATTGCATTTATTTCAGAACTTAGCTGCACTTCAGCTAAAAGTGCATTTATGCCTTGTCGGTCGTTATAAAACTTCTTCTCACCAAGATATTTCAACATTGGTTTGTCTTTATTGATCATCGCTGTCTGCATTACATTAATGGTCAGTAAATCATAAGCGTCCTTCAATCCCTGGTGGGTTTGGTCTGTATGATTGGCAAGATACGTTTCCACCGAATTTAGATATTCCGAAAGGATCCGATCATGATAGCGTATGCGGGAAATGGCATTCCCTGCCTTGATGAGATCATCAGTCACAGGGAGATTTTCACTCTCTTTCAAGGTTTTCAGTACAGAAATTCCTTTTAGAAGATCAATGCGGGCTGTTTCAAGATAGGTATTTAATACTACAAGGGAATTGGCATAAGCGTAGTTTGTTTTATTGAAATCCGCTTCATTGGCGGTCTTCTTAACCGCTTTTTCAATATCGATCGATGTCTGAAGCGATTTGAAGTAAAAATAGGATAAATACTTTTGGTTCCTGGAAAGGCTGGCTGTGTCTCCCAAAAGATCGTTGCGCAAAATGATATCTTTTTCTGTCATGCTCACTTTCCTGTATTTGTCTGCTTTCCCAAAAGTCCCTACCATGGAATCGCCTGCAGGAAATACACCAGCAACCCATAAACCAATGAGTAAACCTACCGAAAGGGCTCCTACAGCAATGAAGCCTGCATGCAATACTTTGATCTTTTTCATAGACTCGATTATTTTTATTGTTATTTAAAAAGTTCCTTTTGCATAAGTAACAATTATAAGTATGAAAAGTTGGTTAGAATGTAATTAAAAAAATCAGTATGTCGGCAGGCATGGCAATCTCAGAATCTGTCAGCTTTTCGAATTTTTGATGCCGCCTTTTTAAAAACCCAAATTTGTTTTTATACCTTTGTTCTGTTGCATACTAGACCACCCAATTCTTACGAATGATGATATTTAACAAAAACCACTTATAATATGAAACGCCTAATTATTCTCCTCAGTAGTATGATCATTGTAATTTTGATCGCTTGTCAACAGGCCCCAAAAAAAATTACCATCGGATATGTTCAGATAACACAAGATCCGGTGCTCGATGCTGCCAAAGCGGGTGTCTTTCGCGCATTGGCCGATTCCGGCTTTGTCAAAGGGGAGAACATAAAAGTACTCGACAACAATGCACAAGGTGATCTTTCCATGATCAACATGATGCTGCAATCTTTTCTTTCGCAAAATGTGGATCTGATTATCACCAACAGTACCCCTTGTATGGCAGCAGCTGCCCAGACCATCCGCAACATTCCTGTTGTTTTTACAGTGGCCTTTGGTCCTGAACAGATTGGAATGAAAACAATCCCCGAAAACCTCTATGGAATTTATGATCCAATGAATGTAACTGCCTTTGCTGATCTTATGCAGGAATGCCTGCCAAATTTAAAACGGATTGGTATCCCTTACAACAATGCAGAGCCGAATGCTGAATATTCAGTGAAAGTATTGAGCAAAGAGTTTTCTGCACGTGGCATTTCACTTGTCACCGCATCTGTTACCAGTACAAATGACATCATTCAAGCCGGACAATATCTTGCCGGACAACAAATCGATGCATTTGTTGCTGCTGCTGACAACACAATTTATCTGGGCTTGCCAGTTTTGGCTAAGCTGGCCACTGAACAAAAGATCCCATTATTTGTTACAGATCCTATGCAAACTGAAAAAGGAGCGGCAATCGGCCTCGGCGTCGACTATTTCCAATGGGGATACCTGGCTGGTTTGAAAGCTGTAGAAATATTGAAAGGCAGGGCTCCGCTTCGGAACAAGATTTCACCTATTCAAACGGGCGATTTGACCATCAACGTTAAAGCTTGCGCAGAACAAGGCCTGCTGATTCCTGAAAAGGTATTGACCAGGGCCAGGCAAGTTATCAATAAATAAATTTTAAAATGAAGTCATTTTCCCGCGGAATACTTGCCTTGATCCTAGTTTCGGCTATTTTACTTTTCTCGGATCTTCCAAACAGAAACAGGCAGAAAGCTGCCCCTCGTGAGACAAAATACAAGTTTGCGCTGGTGCATTTCGTTGATAGTTATAATTCCGAAGATTGTGAGAAAGGAATACGCAAGTTATTGGAAGATAAGAATCTTCGGGAAGGCGTTAATTTTACGCTTAAAGTTTATAACGCACAAGGTGATATTTCGACGATGAATAGTATCGCCGGAGCAATCGGCAATGAATCGTGGGATCTGGTTTTTGCTCTCTCAACCCCCACCATCCAGCTTCTGGCAAAAAAGTTGCCACAACATAAAATTGTTTTCACCAATGTTGGAGATCCTATAGCTGCCGGACTTGGAAAATCATTCGAGGATCATCTTCCCAACCTTTGTGGCATATCCACCATGAGTGATTTTGAAGGTCTGATCAAATTGGTCAGGACTATTCATCCAGATATAAAACGTGTTGGAACTGTTTTTACGCCTGCTGAGGTGAATTCAGTGTCGTACAAAAACCGGCTGGATGAGGCATCGAACAAAGCGGGCATTAAATTGATTACTGTCCCGGCAAATTCAGCGACTGAAGTGATGGATGCTGCCAATTCTTTGGTGGCACAAGGAATTGATGCCTTTTGTCAAATTTCAGACAACTTAACCGGCAGCTGTAGTTCAGCGATCTTAAAAGTATCGCTCGACAGCAAGGTTCCGTATTATGGGTTTGTTACAAATCAAGTGAAACAGGGAGCTGTCGCTGTTTGCGCACGTGATTATTTTCAGGCTGGCTATGAAGCAGGAGAAATGGGAATGGAAGTATTGGCTGGTAAAAATCCCGCAACAATTCCTTACCGCTTTGTCCAAAAAACAGATTTTCTGATCAGTCAGGAAAATGCAGACTTGTTAAAAATCAACATTCCTGAAAAAACATATACTGAATTTCCACAAATTTCCCGAAACAAGTAGTTTAAAAACAATAATAGCATGGAAAACAAACTGGACATTCGAAAAGAATCGGCCGGAAGTGCACAAAGAATTTTTCTCGACGGACGACTGGATGCCAACTGGGCTGGACATCTTGATGACTATGTAAACAGTATCATTCGGGAGGGGGACTATCGTATCATCCTGAACATGGCCGGCGTACAGTATCTTAGCTCTGCGGGTATCCGAATTTTAGTTGGCCAATATAAAAATGTTAAGAAAATCGGTGGGCTATTCGTGTTGGAGGAGCTGTCAAGTTCCGTGTCAGAAGTTTTGAATATGGTTGGGATGTTAACCATGCTCACAGAAGGAGCACTTGAATCTGTTCAACCCGAAAAAGAGAAATCCCCCTTTTTGGAATTCAAGCAGTACCGATTTGACAATGAGATTCTATCTGATGAGAAGATGAACATTCGCTTTACGGGAAATCCTGGTAAGGCCGTGACCTCCGAATTTACTTCATTAGAAAACAAGCGGATTAAATTCACAGAAAATCATTATGGACTGGGAATTGGCGCAATTGGCGACGGATATGAGGATTGCAAAAGCCGGTACGGGGAGTTTCTGGCCATTGGGGAGGCCTTGATGTACAAACCCTCCGACGGATCAAAGATTCCTGATTATATGGTAAAAACAGGACAGCTCGAACCTGAAATAAATGCTTTGAGTTCGATACAGGCAGAAGGCATTTTCTCCAACCATATTACTTTTGAGCCGGCAGAATTCAACGGCTATATCGCTCTATCCGATCTGGCAGAAGGGTTGACCAGGTCAACAGGGCACAAACAATTCGTCTTCTTAATGGTTGCCGAGAGTTCCGGATTGGTCGGAATAAGTCTGAGTGCACCTCCGGTGGAAGGAAACTTACTGTTTGACTTTCCGGGAATACGTGAAAACGTCAATTTTACAACGGAGCCCGCCTATCCCAAGATGCTTATTGTATCACTTGGGTTTTACAGCCAAAATCCGGAAGAAAAATTGAAATCGTTTCTGCGCCCTTCCCAACCGGGATCATCCATTTATCTCCATACCCACACGGCTGTTTTTCCTTTTCAGGCTTTGCCGAAGAAGGAAACCTCAGGAGGCAAATTAATCCTTCACCTGCTGGAAACCAGTATAGTTCAGGATGTTATGCATCTGATCAACGACTCCCGGGAGATAGCTGGTCTGGGAGAAAGTTCCTTCAAACAAGGCGTTGTATGGGTTGGAAAATTTTAATTTTTAAAAACAAAGATCAATGACACTGTTAATCGGATCTATCACTATCGGGCTTATCCTGGCGTTACTCGCCCTTGGAATTTTTATCAGTTTCCGGGTTTTTGATTTTCCCGATATCACAGCGGAGGGCTCGTTTACATTCGGCGCTGCCATTACTGCCTCCCTGATTGTTGCCGGGACTAATCCCGTTGTGGCCACTTTGATGGCTTTTTTAGGTGGACTACTTGCCGGATCAGCAACGGGACTGATCCATACACGGTTTAAAATCAATCCGCTGTTATCAGGAATATTGGTGATGACTGCACTTTATTCGGTCAATCTGCATGTCATGGGCAAAAGCAATGTCCCGCTCCTTTCACAAAACACCCTTTTTACCTGGTTTGAACAATTCTCCATTTCCGTTTCAGGTAAAGATACAATCATCAATCTGATCGGGTGGAATGTTCCTGCCAAAGATCTTTGGACTCTTTTCTTTTGCTTGATAATTATCGTGGCCTTTAGCTTGATACTGTTGTGGTTCTTCCGGACGAATATCGGCACCGCAATGCGGGCGACAGGAGATAACGCTCAAATGATCAGAGCTTTAGGAGTTAACACAAAAGGAATGATTATCTTTGGAGTGGCGCTCTCCAATGGTTTTATTGCATTGGCAGGGTCGATGCTGGCTCAGTTTCAAGGATTTGCCGACGTTCAAATGGGAATCGGCATGATGGTGTGGGGTCTTGCAAGCGTTATCATTGGAGAAGCATTAATCAGCGATCACAGCCTGGGGCTCGTCATTGCAGGGGCTGTCATCGGTGCAGTACTTTTTCGGCTCCTCGTAGCCATTGCACTGCGTTGGGGAATGAACCCCAATGATCTGAAACTGATCACGGCTGTGTTTGTATTCCTGGCTTTGGTGTTACCGGTTTTAATGAAGCAGACAAATAAGTTTAAACTCATCAGAAATAAATAGCCATGCTGGAACTATCAAATCTTTATAAAACCTTTAATGCTGGAACGATCAATGAGGTGCTTGCATTACAGGACGTTAGCCTGACTATTGAAGATGGCAGCTTCGTTTGTGTTTTGGGAACTAATGGCTCAGGAAAATCGACACTTTTAAATGCTGTCGCAGGAACTTTTTTTACCGATTCCGGATCGATAGTGCTGAACGACAGAATCATAACCCGTTGGCCTGAACATAAAAGAGCCTGTCAAATCGGTCGGGTTTTCCAAAATCCATTCAGTGGCACAGCTCCTAACATGTCGATCGGCGAAAATCTTGCCCTGGCAGCCAAAAGAGGTAAGAAGCGGGGGCTTGGCTGGGGACTGCCTGCATCCGTTGTTCACGAACTCAAAGGACGTGTTAAAACCTTAAACATGGGGTTGGAAGATCGTTTGGATACGGCAATCGGAAAACTTTCGGGGGGACAGCGTCAGGCGCTTACCCTGCTCATGTCGAGTTGGCTAAAACCGGATCTGCTCTTGTTGGATGAACATACAGCAGCGCTGGATCCGAAAACGGCCAGCAAAGTAATTGAGCTGACCGAACGAATCGTAACAGAAGGAAGACTAACCACCTTAATGGTCACGCACTCCATGCAACAAGCTGTAAATCTGGGAGATCGAATTATTATGATGCACCAGGGTAAAATAAAATACGATTTCAAGGGTGAAGAGAAAAAGAGATTGAAAGTCACCGACTTGCTTGCTCTGTTCGATGAGTTGCGCCGTAAGGATCAAATAGATACGGCTGTTGCAGAACTGCTGTTGACCAATTATGTTTAAATAAACTGTCCGGATATATGAAAAAATTTGTCCGCCCCTTGTTGTTCCTGATTGCGGTATCTTCCATCTTACTACTTTCCGATTTGCAAAACAGAAAAGGAAAGTCGCGAAATATCGAAAAAATACGTATTGCTATTTTTAGGTTTAATTCCAACCAGATTCTTGAAGAGACTGAAAATGGGGTACTTGATGAGATCAAAGCATCAGAAGCATTTAAAAAGGGTCGCATCGAAATCAGGAGGTACTGTCCGGAAGGAGATATGCCTACCGCAAACATGATTGCCAGAAATATAGTTGGCGAAAAATTCAATATGGTGGTTTCCATCAGCACACCCGGACTGCAAATAATGGCCAATGCCAACAAGGACGGAGAGGTGCTGCATGTGTTTTGTGCCGTTACAGATCCTGTTGCAGCAGGAGTTGGCATTACAGGAACTGCCGCCAATCAGCATCCTGAACATCTGGTGGGGGTTGGCACGTTTCAGCCGGTTGAAGGAGTCATTAGAATTGCCCGTGAAATGAATCCGGATCTCAGGAAACTTGGCGTCGTTTGGTGCACCAGCGAAACCTGTTCTGAAGCATGCGTTAAAAAAGCACGGATTATTTGTAAAGAATTAGGAATTGAGCTGGTAGAGATGAGTGTCGAAACTGTTTCTCAGGTATATGAAGCAGCGTTGGCGGTATGTTCAAAAGGCGTAGAAGCTCTCTGGATAGGAGGAGACAACATTGTTGAATCAGCCATAGATATGTATATTGGAGCGGCAAGGAAGAACAATATTCCTGTCTTTTCAAATAACCCAAAACATGCATTCAAAGGATCTATGGTTAACCTTGGAGCTAATTATTATGAGGTAGGCCAGACTGCTGGTAAAATGACAGTTTCGTTAATTAACGGATTGAATTCCAAAAATATTGAGATAAAAAATGTTGTACCTGAAAAATTATTTATCAATGAATCAACGCGAAACGCAGTGAAAGGGAATTGGACAATTTCTGCAAGTTTGCTAGCAAAAACGGATTCAATTATCCGTCAATAAACAAAATGAGAATCATGCTTTCTTTAGGTTCTTCTCATAATTTCTTACGCTTGGTAATCCAAGTGCAGCAATAAATTTCTGTATTTCAATATTCAAACTTTGGAATAATCAGATCTTACTTTCGAAACTATTAGTTGCTATATTTGCATCTAAGTTAGGTATGCATTATAACCTATTCGCCAAACATCTTAAATATCAGTGGATGAAATATTTGACACGCAATATTCAGAAACTTGGAATCGTAATTTTTTTATTATTCGCCTCAATATTTACTCACGCCCAACTCCCTAAATTGGTGTTTTCTCCCCACTGGTTACCCCAGGCACAATTCGCCGGTTATTATGTTGCCAAGGAGAAAGGATTTTACAAGGAAGCTGGAATTGATGTTGAAATTGTTCACCCCACACCGTCTTTACAAGGAACCGCCTTGCTTAAAACTGGGAAGGCTGATGTAATATCTCTCTTTTTAATTACTGCTTTGACCTGTAAAAGCCAGGGGCTTGATATTGTGAACATTGGCCAAATGTCTCAGCATTCAGCGATACTGATCGTTACAAAAAAATCGAGTGGTATTAACGAACTCAGCCAATTAAACGGGAAAAAAATAGGTGTTTGGAAAAGCGGGTTTGATGAATTGCCAAAAGCGCTTATCGCAGAGAAAAAATTAAAAGTTGAATGGGTTCCGATTTTATCGACAGTGAATTTGTTTATGCTTGGCGGAATAGACGCAATGACCGTTATGTCGTACAATGAATACGATCAAATCATTAACAGTGGATTGGACGAAAATGAGCTCAATGTCTTTCCGCTCGCCAATTTAGGATATGATATTCCTGAAGATGGACTCTACTGCCTGAGGTCGACTTATGAAAATAAAAAATCAGAGCTGAGCAAGTTTCTATTTGCGACATTAAAGGGTTGGAAATTTTCCTCCGAAAATAAAAATATTGCCTTGGGAATTGTTTTGAACAACATGCAACTTGCACATATACCGGCAAACCAGGCTCATCAGGATTGGATGCTCGGCAAAATGCTGGAATTGATCAATCCGGGAAAGAAGAATGTGAAAGAAGGAGAATTGTTGGAAACCGACTTCCTTAAAGCAGCAACCATTGTAAACAAACTGAACAATATCGGTTCATCTCCTACATTTACTGACTTTTACAAAAATCCGAACAAATAAATATTTTGAAAACAGAAATAATGAAAAAAAGGACACTTGCTGCCCATATCATACGCAGTGTATTGCTTTTCTGCATCGGAATATTTGCAGTTATTTTCTCGATCTATTATTATTACACCCGTGAGACCATCAAAGAGACAACCCGCGAAAATGCGATCTTTTTGGCCAACAACACTGTCAGTCAAATTGAACAGGTCTTAAATCCGATTGAAAAAATTCCTGAAATTATTGCCAGAATGATGGAGTCCTCTTTCCTAACGGAGGATTCACTAATTCCATTTTTAAAGTCGGTTTTGAGAAACAACAAAACAATTTATGCCTCTGCAATTGCTTACGAACCGAGTTATTTCCCCGAAAAGGGACTCTATTATGCGCCCTATGTTTTTCGTCAGGGTGATTCAATCAGCATAACATCTCTGGGTGGTGAAAATTACGAATACTTTTTTATGGACTGGTATCAAATTCCCAAGATGACCCAATCTCCCTATTGGTCAGAACCTTATTTTGATGAAGGTGGTGCCAATATTCTGATGACGACCTATTCAATTCCGTTTTATACTTACAAAAAAGGGGTAAGAAATTTTTCCGGGGTAGTTACGATTGATGTTTCGCTGGAGTTTCTTATCCAAATAATGTCAAATGTAAAGATTTTGGAAACCGGCTATGCATTTCTTATTTCAAGGAATGGGGTGATTATCACACATCCAAACAAAAAATATGTGATGAATGAGAGTATTTTTTCCATTGCAAAGGAAAACAACCAACCTGGAATGCGTGACGTTGGCAGAAAGATGGTCCAGGGACAAAGCAATTTTGCTTCCGCTGATTTTAAAAGTAAATATAAAGCAGGCAAATTGTTTATCAATTACAAATCACTTCCATCCAGTCACTGGTCGATTGGGGTAATATATCCCCAAAGTGAGATGCTGGCTTCCTTGCGAAAAATCAACATCATTCTGCTGTTTTTGGTTTTTTTCGGACTCACATTGCTGTCAGTTTTTATCATAAGAATCATCAATAAAATCACAGATCCGCTCAAACATCTTGCCGGTTCAGCAAGACTGATTGCAGCCGGAAATTTCAATGTGAAATTACCTGAGATCAAAACGCGTGATGAAATGGAAGAGCTGTGCGATTCATTTATCTATATGCAAAAGGAGTTAGCCGAATACATTGTGACATTGAAAGATACAACTTCAGCAAAGGAAAAAATTGAAAGTGAATTGCGCATAGCGCGTGAAATTCAGATGGCCATGATCCCTCATATCTTCCCGCCATTCCCCGATCTCCCTCAGATAGATGTTTTTGCTGTATTGAAATCTGCCAAGGAAGTTGGGGGTGACCTATACGATTTCTTTGTCATTGATGGCGATAAGTTTTGTTTTGCCATTGGTGATGTTTCCGGGAAAGGAGTACCTGCATCTTTGTTTATGGCCGTTACCCGCACCCTGGTGCGTTCTATTTCCGATAAGGAGATATCCCCTGCCGTGATTGTGAGCTCCCTGAATAAATCATTGTCCGACAACAATGAGTCCAGCATGTTTGTGACCTTCTTCCTCGGGGTATTGGATTTAGGAACAGGATTGCTCCATTATTGTAATGCCGGGCACAACCCACCTGTCATTATCCGCGGCAAAGGAGAAGTAGTCATGTTCGAAAAAACAAAATTTATCCCGGTTGGGCTTTTTGAAGATTTTGAATATCGGGAATTTTCTCTTCAATTGGAAGACGGTGATAAAATTTTCCTTTATACGGATGGTGTAAGTGAAGCAGAAAATGTTGATAATAAATTATTTGGAGATGATCACCTGCTGAATATCGTTCGGCAGAATTCTACTGCCTCCCCACGCGAGCTAATCCACAAGATGGAAGAAGAAATAGCCATACATGTAAATGGATTTACGCAATCGGATGATATAACCATGATGACAATTGTTTACAATGAATAACAATTCTTTCGATAAAATATTATTGGTTGACAATCAGATAGATGAGTTAACCCGAGTGGCAAGTTGGCTGGAGGAACTTGGTGAGGAATGGGAATTACCAATGTCGCTGGTCTTTTCATTAAACCTGGCTTTGGAAGAAGCATTGACCAACACCATTATGTACGGGTATGGGGATGAGTGCCAGCATTCCATTGAGATTCATTTCTCAAAATCCGGCCAGGAGTTGAAAATCTCGATCATAGACGATGGGCTTGCATACAACCCTACCACTAAACCTGATCCGGACATAACTTTATCAGTTGAGGATCGGCCTATCGGTGGATTAGGCATCTTTTTAATAAAAAAAATAATGGATACGGTTGAATACCAACGAATTGAAAATAAAAACCATTTAATGCTCACAAAAAATATCAAATCATGAATGTAGAAATTTTAGCGGCTCCGGATTACACCTTAGTTAGTGTGGTAGGTCGCGTTGACACAACTAATGCAAACGAATTTGAAAAATCGATGATGGGTGTCGTCGAAGGAGGAAGTACCAAAATAGTACTGGATTGCGCCGGACTTGATTACATCAGTAGCTCCGGTCTAAGGGTTTTCCTTATCGTCCAGAAAAAAATGATGGCCATAAAAGGTAAATTTGCTTTGTGTTGCCTGCAACCAGAGATCCAGGAAATCTTCGACATCTCCGGATTTTCTTCTATCTTCTCCATATTTTCCGACCAAGATGCTGCCATAAAGGGATAAACTGATTATGAATATTGCATTCAACTTTTTCCCCGTATTGCTCTTTCTGGCATTTCTTTTTCTGCTGGACAGCTTTCAACTGGTTCGTGTCAAAACATTAATTATGTGTTTGTTATGGGGATTACTTTGTGCAGCATTTGCTTATTTTCTAAATACTTCGGTAGCTGATTTGTTGGCTCTCGATTTCAATGTTCTTTCCAGATATGTCGCACCTGTGATCGAAGAGACGATGAAGGCACTTTTCATCTTTTTCCTGATCTCGAAGAAGAAGATTGGTTTTATGATCGATGCAGCCATCTATGGATTTGCCATTGGAGCAGGATTCTCCCTGACAGAGAACAGTTACATTTTATTCACATCACCACCGGAATATAATCTTCTTACCTGGATCATCAGAGGATTTGGCACGGCCATCATGCATGGCGGGTGCACTTCATTCTTTGCAGTTCTGTTTGTAGGAGGCATCAACAGGTCTGAGAACAGATTATTAGCAGCCTTGCCAGGTCTCCTGCTGGCGATCTTGTTCCATTCCGGATTTAACCACTTTCCCTTGAACCCGGTTTTGCAGACTTTGCTAATCGTAACCTTGCTTCCGGTTGCATTTGTGCTGGTTTTCAGATTGAGTAATAAAATGCTTCAGCAATGGCTCGAAATTGAATTTAACAGCGAAGTAAAAATTCTGAATATGATCCGGAAAGGATCGTTTAGTTCGACCAAGGCGGGAGAATATTTAAAATCGCTCAAAGAACAGTTTAAACCTGAAACAATCTTCGACATGTATTGTTACATTGGTTTGTACCTCGAGCTTTCAATTATCGTCAAGCGGAATCTGATGCTGAAAGAAAACGACTTTGAGATCATTGTGGGAGATGATGTGCAACCCAAACTGAATGAACTTGTTCAATTGCGGAAGCAGATCGGAAAAGTAGGAGAATTGGCCCTGTCACCTTTGATCCGGATGGATTATAGAAATCTCTGGAAGCTGAATCAGCTAAAAGGGTGATTATTTGGAAAATACCGTGCATTAATAGAACTTAAGAACTATGTTATGAAAACTAAAGTCAAATTGATCTTCGCGTTAAGCCTGATCGCCACTTTATTTATTGGATTTATGATCGGAATCAGTGTAGATTATCCTAACCCAAAGAAATCTGATCTTGCCGGAACCTTTGGAAAAGCCGAGAAATTTAGAAAAGTCCAAATGACCGAAAAGGACATTCAACTTCGGAGCGATATGGTCAAAGATACGGCCAAGCTGAGAAGCATGATTCAGGGATTGATCTATTTTTCACTGTTCACCGAAGAGCTCAGAACAAACCTTGATCTGTGTACTATCTCATTTAGTGCGCAAGGAATGGGTACACAACCCGGCGAATCCAACAAAATCAACGTCATGAAGGATTATTCCGATTTTATCCGGAACAACAATTCATCGCTGAATGCCACCATCGTCATGCTCAGCACATTTTATGGAAAAGAGGGGGGCGATGCATCGCAGGATGTTGAAAGAACCCTTCAGGATTTTGGGAACTATGTGAACAACATGAACAAAAAAGATTCGATACTCAGTCAGGTACTTGTCAACATGGATGATTACTTGCTTAACTCCAAAACCCTGCAGTCCAGGAAAGCTGAATTTAGTCAGCTGAAATCCATTCGTGACCAATTGTTGGTCAAAGGTATTCAGTTGGGCGGATTACTCGGCAACAAGGGAGTAGTCGTCAGCAGGATTAAATATGCCATGGATTCGCAATTGAAGATGGGCAGCTTGGTCAACGGCACCGTTGATGCCAAAGGTGCAGTTGTTATGGCCCAGAACTTACGGAATAATCTAGATGCTGGCTTTACTGCGCAATCCAAGCTTGACGTTCAAATTGGATCTTTTATTAATGCCCAGATTGCCTCCAAGCTTGAATCTAATGTTTCTGCGATTGTTTACGACAAAGCTAGTTTGCAATTTGGCGTGGTTGACATGCAAGCGTTCAATGCACTCCAACAATCACTGGGTTCAAGTAGTCCAATGGGATCGAAGCTGGACGGAGCAAGCCTCATCAATTCAAAATCCGACGCAATGGGAAATATTATGAATGCGACCAATTTGGCAGCAAATAACCTTCAGGTCCTTGGTATACTTAGAGCGGGGGGCGACTTAAAAATCTTTTTCGCACAACCATCATTAGGTCAGATGATGCAATCTCAATTAATGTCAGGGTTAAGCATGGATGCATCACTAAAGCTCTGCCAAATGGGCGCCATGAGCACGATGAATGCAAATGGTTCATATGGCATATGGATTCCAATGAATGCAGTTCAGGCATTCGCAGCCTCATCATTGGAGGCCAGATAGAAGTCAATCAGAAAGGAAATAATCAGTTGTTGGATTCTTTCAGCATCTTATAAAATATATCATGCGTTTACTAACGAGCTTATTGGTTTCATTGTTGTTCTTACTTCCCATTTCTCTTTCTGCGCAAAAGAAAATCATGTTACAGAAATATGAAACACCGAACATGAAGCTGGTATTTCTGGATAAAAACACTTCGTATCTTGTTCCGCATACGGCCAGGTCGTTCGAGAATGCGCTGGTATTTCATAAGAAATTTTGGGGATATACGCCATCAGGGGGAACAAATATTCTATTCAACGATTTCTCCGATGTAGGGAATGGCGGGACCATGGTTCTTCCCTGGAACTTTCTGAACATCGGTGTTTCTCCTTTTGATTATACCTATTCTGTCGTTCCTTCCAATGAGCGGATGCAATGGCTCATGAGTCATGAACTTACGCACCAGGTGATGTGCGACCAGGCTTCGAAAACAGATCGCGTTTATCGTTCCATTTTGGGAGGGAAAGTAATGGCCGACAACCGCGATCCCATTTCAATGATATACAGCTACTTTACTACGCCACGCTGGTACTCCCCTCGGTGGTACCATGAAGGAATCGCTGTTTTTATGGAAACCTGGATGTCTGGGGGCGTGGGTCGTGTGATGGGCGGATACGATGAAATGGTGTTTCGGACCATGGTACGTCACAATTCCTATTTTTACAATGTTATCGGGCTCGAGGCGGAAGGGACAACGATCGACTTTCAGGTGGGTGTGAACTCTTACCTCTACGGCACAAGGTTTGTTTGTTACCTTGCCAACACCTACGGAATTCCCAAGCTGAAGGAGTTTTACACGAGAACTGATTTCAGCAAACGTTTTTATGCCAACCAGTTTGAAAACGTTTATAAAGTTCCTGTTCAGAAGGAATGGGACAAATGGATTGCGTGGGAAAAGGAGTTTCAACTGAATAACCTGAAAGAGGTCAATAAATTCCCGGTTACGGGATACCGGAAAATTACCCCAAAACCGCTGGGCTCAGTCTCCCGTCAGTTCTACGACCCCGCATCGAACAAGCTTTTGCTGGCAGTCAACTATCCTGGTAAGCTGGCTCATATTACCGCCATTGATGTGAGCTCAGGCAAAATGTCGCCCATTGCACGGGTAGAAAGTCCCAGCTTATTCATGGTAACAAGTCTGGCTTATGATGATTCATCCAAAACGATTTTTGCCTCCACGCAGAACAAGGACTGGCGCGGGCTTGAATCAATTGATGTAAAAAGTGGAGAAGTAAAAAATCTCATCAAGTACACGCGATGCGGCAACCTGGTTTTCGATCAAAAAAGCAGGGCATTGTGGGGCATTCAGAGCATGAGCGGTCGTTCCAATCTGATGCGGTTTTTGCCTCCTTATGACAAATACGAAACGATATTGACGCTTCCTTTTGGTAAGGATTTCTCCGATCCTGCGATTTCACCGGATGGGAAACTAATTTCTGTGACACTTTCTGATGTGGCCGGAGTTCAAAAATTGGTCGTCTATAAAATTTCTGATCTGGATGCCGGGAAAACTGACTTTCAGGTAATCTATGAATTTGAAGACAATCCAGCTGCCAATTTTGTGTTCTCACCGGATGGCAAATATCTCTATGGAACCTCTTATTATACGGGTGTTTCCAATGTTTTCCGCGTATCGCTTGACACGCGCAAGGCACAGATTCTCACCAATGCAGAGACCGGATTTTTCAGGCCATTGCCAATTTCTGCCGATTCGATGATTGTCTTTAACTACACGCCTGAAGGTATGATTGCTGGGATGATGAAAATTGATACTGTGGCCAATGTGAATCCAATTGCCTATCTGGGTCAGGAAATCTACCACAAGAACCCCGATATCGAAAAATGGACATTGCCTTCACCGTTGAAAGTCAATCTGGATTCGTTACATGTCATTGAAAAACCTTACAAGCCGGTAAAAGAGCTCAGGCTGGCAAGTGCCTATCCCATTGTTCAGGGGTACAAAAATTATGTTGCAGCAGGATATCGCCTCAATTTTATGGATCCTATGGGGCTGAATTCATTGGTTCTAAAGTTCTCTTTTACTGCCACCGACAGTTTGCCAAAAAAACAGATTCCCCACCTTTCGGCCGAATACAACTATTGGAACTGGACCTTCAATGCAAATTACAACTATGCAGATTTCTACGACCTTTTTGGACCGACAAAATTCAGCAGGGCAGGTTACTCCTTTTCCACCAAATATTACAAGCTTATCAACCGGCTTTCGCCGAATAAAACCGACTTCTATGCCAAAGTAAGCGTTTACGGTGATTTGGAAACCCTTCCCGGTTATCAAAACATTGCCTCCGACTACAAAAATCTTTATGTAGGAACCATCAATTACCACAAGAGTTACCTCCGCAGATCGCTCGGAGCCATTGAACCGGAGCAGGGTTATGAATGGAATGTTTTTGGCTACAGTACTTTGGCTCAGCAAACATTTTTCCCCCAGCTAATCAATAATTTTGATCTTGGATTTTTATTGCCTTTGAGAAACTCTTCTCTCTGGTTCAGATCATCCCTGGGACAATCCTTTGGCGATTCAAACAAGTCGAACTCCTTTTTCTACTTTGGAGGGTTTGGAAACAATTACTTAGACTACAGGTCGGCCCAGCAATACCGAGAGATGTCGAGCTTCCCGGGGATGAATATCGACGAAATTTCTGCGATTAATTATGGCAAGATGTCTATGGAAGTCAATCTAAAACCCCTTCATTTCAAGAAATTCGGATTCAAAGGACTCTATACCACATACGCCAGGATGTCGCTGTTTGGAATGGGACTGTTCACCAATCTTGGCTATGATCAGCCACAGCTCAAACAACTCAATTATTATTCCTCCGGAGCACAGGTAGATGTAGAAATTGTTCTTTTTTCTTTGCTCAAGTCAACACTCTCATTGGGCGTTGCACGGGCCTATGGTCCGGAATCATCTAAAAATCAATTTATGGTATCTTTAAAACTATAGAAACACTTTTATTTTATTATTTACTTTCTTATCTTGTACCAAATATTTAATAATTAATCGATTAAAGATTTATAATTATGCTTATGAAAACGATTTTTCTCAAAGCAGGAGTGATCCTCCTGGCAGCAGTTCTTATTTTTTCAGGTTGTAATACTCAACCTAAAGTTAAACAAGACAAAGGAACAAACTCCAAAGGACAAACCAGCTCGGTAGAAGTTGAAGTATTTGACGCTGTAAAGCTTAAAGATCAGATAGTTGAAATCTTTAAAACTGCTCCAAAACTCAGCGAATTTATGAACTCGATCAACGAGGTTGGTGTAACCTATATGCTTGAGCTGACAGTACCTCCTGAAAACGTTGAGAAATACATCACTGTTTATGATCAGTGTTTGGCAATTGGTATGTACGATTTTGATGTTTTGTATGCCAGGGCATACAATCGGCAGGATATTATAGCACAGCTTTTTCCGGTGCAAAAGAACCTGATTGGGAAGATTGGTTTGGAAAAAGAACTGGCTGCCATGAAGAAATACGATAACTGGTTTAAGAGGAACCAGGGAAATTCCGATTCATTAAATGCAGTTGTTTCTGATGTAATGAATGAGGTTGCTAAAAGTTATCATGCAGGGGAGTATTCAGGCGTGTATGCCTTGCTTTCTGTCAGTGCAAATGTTGAGGGATTATATATTCTTACCCAAACAGCCCTGATGGCAAAAAACAAGACCAAGATTCTGGATCTGATCGGAAAACAGAGGGAACGTGTTAATACGTGTTGCCAACTTCTTGAGGTGATGTCTGGTGATAAGAATGTGGCTCCAATATTTGAAAAGATGAAACCAATTCTGGCCAACTTTACTGATGATCAACCATTCACCGAAAAGAAATTAGCTGAAGTTGCTCCACTGATTGAACAGATGCGCAAAGGGTTCGAAAAATAGCGAACCTATGAATGAAATTACGCTCAATGCGCTGATCAATTTGTTTGCCATATTTTCGGCCATTACAAAATCATCCAAAGAGCACGCCAGGGCATCTTTCTATTCTTACCTTGGATTACATTTGGGCATTTCCTCTTCGGAGGATTACCGGAAATTGTTCGATGAACTGATCGATTTTTATGGAATCGATGACGAGGAGGAATCCCCCTTTGATATGATTGCACAAGCAGAAACCATCTGCAACAACATCAAAGGAAGACTTCACCGGGCAGAGCAGATTATGCTTTTCCTTCGTTTCCTGGAATTGGCCAAATCTGATCATGTCAATAAAAAAGCCGAAGAACTTTTCCTGAAAGTTGCGCAGGTTTTCTCTATTCATCCGGAAGAATACCTTCAGTACAAGACATTTATTTATGGTCTCTCAGGTGAAGATGTCAACTATTCAGATTTTCTGCACATTGGTCCTGAAAGCGAACCTCAACTCAAGGTTAAACATTTATACAGAGAGCATCTGGATGGCGAGATCGTATTCCTCTTTCTCCAGGAAATTAATATTTACATATTCATTTTCAGGGGTAAAGTAAGTCTGTATCTGGAGGGAAATCCCATATTACCCGATCGGTTTTATGCATTCAGAGAGGGCAGTATTATCCGCGGATCGAGGCTCGCTCCCATCTATTTTACCGATGTCCATTCGGCCTTCTTCAACCAGGAAGAGACCCCAACGTTTTTCCTGACCGGTAAAAATGCTGAGTTCAAGTTTAACAACAGCAAAAATGGACTCTATGAGTTCAGTTTTACGGAACAGTCCGGACAACTTGTTGCTATTATGGGGGGGAGCGGGGTTGGGAAATCAACGCTGCTGAATATTCTCAACGGCAACATAACTTTGGACAAGGGCCAGATTTTAATCAACAATTTCAACATTCAAACCGATAAAAAGGAAATTGAAGGTCTGATTGGATTTGTACCCCAGGATGACCTCCTTTTTGAAGAGCTGACTGTGTGGGAAAACCTTTATTACAACGCGAAGCTCTGCCTGGACGGTATGAGTGAAAACGAAATTAACCAGGCAGTCACAAAAGTCCTTCAGGAGCTGGAGCTTTTTGAATTCAGAGATCTTCAGGTAGGAAGTCCGCTGAAGAAATTCATCAGTGGAGGACAACGAAAGCGATTGAATATTGCCCTCGAGCTGGTCCGTGAACCATCCATCCTGTATGTAGATGAACCAACTTCCGGGCTCTCCTCCATGGATTCAGAAAAGGTGATGCTGCTTTTGAAGAACCAGGCCAGAAAAGGCAAATTGGTCATCGTAAACATACACCAGCCATCTTCTGATATCTTCAAACTTTTCGATAAACTCTGGATCATGGACAAGGGTGGCCGGATGATTTATACCGGCAATCCGATTGATGCAGTTATTTACTTCAAAGACCTGACCAACCATGTCAATTCACTCGAATGTGAATGTCTGCAATGTGGAAATGTAAATCCGGAGCAAGTATTAGAGATCGTTGAAACAAAGAAGATTGATGGATCAGGAAATTTTATTCCTGAGAGACGCTTTCCTCCTGAAGAATGGTACCGTTTGTACAAACAAAACATCGAAAAGGTCGAAACGTCAGGGCAGACGAACAAAAGCGGCATGCCTGTTACTCAATTCAAAAAGCCGGGTATTGGCAAGCAGTTGAAAATATTCTTTTCCCGAAATATGCGGATCAAGTTATCCGACAAACAATATTTACTGATCAATCTGTTGGAGGCACCTCTTTTGGCCCTGATTGTGGGTTATTTTACAAGGTATTCGGAAGGTGCCGAATACATTTTAGCACACAACAAAAACCTGATTTCCTATATTTTCATGGCCATTGTGGTGGTGCTCTTTATGGGAATGAGTGTGAGTGCAGAAGAAATTATCAAAGACCGGAAAATACTTCAGCGCGAATCTTTTCTCAACCTGAGCAGGTTCAGTTACATCAATTCAAAAGTAGTTTTTCTGCTCTTGCTTTCTGCCTTTCAAACTTTGGCATTTGTCGTTGTCGGAAACCTTGTCGTTGGAATTCATGGATTAAATATGGCCTATTGGATGGTCCTTTTCTCTGTCGCTGTTTTCTCTAACCTATTAGGTCTTAACATATCGTCAGCTTTTAATTCGGTGGTGACGATTTATATTTTGATCCCATTGCTATTAATCCCACAGATTCTGTTATGTGGAGTCATCGTGAAATTTGATGATTTGCAGGATAAGTTGGCCGACAAAGATGCCGTCCCTATAGTAGGCGAAATCATGGTATCGCGTTGGGCATTTGAAGCCCTTGCGGTCGAACAATTCTCGGGCAACAAGTACATGGCCGACTTTTTTGAAGAAGAGAAAAGTTTGGCACAAACCAGGTATCTTTCCGATCTGCTCTTAACCGAACTTATTGGCAGGATCGATTATATTTCCGGTCAGATAATTAAGGGGAAACCGGCTGATGAATTTTCCTCAAAACTTAACATCATCCGAAATGAGATAAATGAACTTGACAAGGCAGGAGTAGTGCCACCTTTCGGGTCAGTTGATTCAATTGTGCCACAGAAATTCTCGGAGCGGATAGCCGAGGCTACAAAGGGGCATTTGCGCCAAATGCAGGATTATTACAAAGTTCAAAAGAACCTGATACGAAAGCAAAACGATGAAAAAGTAATGAATTTAAACCAGCAATTCGGTGCAAATTATCTTTACGATCTGAAACAAAAATACCACAACCTAGCTATACAGGATTTAGTCATGAACTCCAGTTCATCTGAGTATTACAGGGAAACAGAAAGTGGGTTGATGCAGAAAATTGCACCCATCTACAAAGTACCTGATTACAACAATGGCAGGGCACATTTTTTTGCTTCCGGGAAAAGAGTTCTCGGTCTTTCCTTTCCAACACTTTATTTCAATGTGTTTGTAATCTGGTTGATGTCCATTTTCCTATACATCGCATTGTATTATAACTGGTTTAGAAAGTTGTTTAGACAATAAGTTAAGTCGCTGGAAAAAAGTGTTTTAACCCGTCTTTGTGATGGTGTTTCACATTTTTTCTTCAAAAGAATCCCAATAATCCCATCCATAGTCCGATGAAAAGATGGGAAATGCTGATGCCGACAATCGTATTATGGCGAAGGTAAAGCCAACCCCAAAGAAAGCTACCTGCAATACTGGCGAGTGCAAAAGGGGCTGAGATATAGAGGTGAAGTGTTCCGAACACCAAAGAAGTCAGAACAATCGCCATGAGCCCGCCATTTTTCCCAGGTACGATCCGTTGTAAAGTTCCCTGTACGACACCGCGACCCAGAAATTCCTGTAAAGGAGCAACAATAATGTAAAAAGCGAAGCTCCATTCGAGGTTACTTAAACGGATGATATAGGTATTGTCGGACAAGTTGAAGCGTACCAATACAATTTTTAACAAGGCACCGAGTAAAATGGCAGCAATCGTCGCAACCAAAGACTCTTTAACTGCCCGTGGCCAGTTTTTTAGTGTGAGTCCAAACTCTGACAAGGGGAGCTTACTTCTTACAATCAGCAGGATAGCGGATGTTAGAATAGCAAATTCAATCACCCGGGAGACCACAAAAGTGGTGGCAACTTTTGAAACTACGTCGGCTGAAGTTTTTAAGAGCGCCAGGACAAACGAGAAGAAAGAGAGCAAAACCACGGTATTCATGAATACAAAGTTGAGGTGGTTGCGCTTAATGATCGATTCTTCCAGTTGATTATTTTTGTCCTTTAATTCTTCGATGATGTTGCCAAGATGAATCTCCCTGGCTTCCAGTTTTAGCGTCATCATTCCGAATGACTCTACAAAATTGACAAGGCTTTCAGGATATTTCTCAGGATCTACCAGTTGATAGATTTCGTCCGTATTTTCAAAATTTCCATGGCAGATAAGTTCAGCCTGTTTGGTGAGCGCTAGAAGTGCAGAATCGAGGTCTTGTTCCATTTTGAATAGTTTTAATTATTGAACGGATGCGCCGACTAATTGACCACTAGCGCTGTTGCCAGGAATCTCTCCTGGGAATTTGATTTGGTATTGCCTTTGCGAAAATTAAAAGAAGGATGTAAGCTGTTTGTATATTGTTAGTAGGACAGAGAAAACGAACTACAAATTGCCAGGTAACCCATTGATTTTGATGGCCGAAAGGTAACACAATTTTCTTTTAGGTCCATTCATTTTTCTTATTACAATATCAAAAATTTCATTTGGCAATTTAAATCTCGCGACCTTTACAGTATTAATACGGAAAATAGCAAGCTAGAAGTTCAATTTATCAGAAATAGTAACGTTGTCAATTTTGATTTCAATATTTCCAAAAAGGAGACTGAAAAATCTTATAGCATGGAAAAATATGAGTTCGCGTTAAGCGTTCCTGGCTACTATAAGATGAAAAAAAGTCATTGAAAGCCATTAAATTACAACGATTCATTTCCGCAGAATCGCAAAAGGCCCAACCACTGAAGTTCGTCATCCTGCCGAATGGTTCAATCCGGTACTGGAACAGTCCCTTCCCGAATTAGCCAATAAATTGGCTGAAATAAATGCTGATGCTGTACTGAATGCTACCCGTATGATGATAGAATAATTTTCACTACATTTGATAAATCAACGTAACGAGTTGTGTTAATTGATACAAATTAGCAAATAAACACAACTTGTTGTGTTTATTGAATTGTTAACAGTAAGCGTAATTGCCGCTCGAATCATATTGACATCTATTTATAATATTAAAAATACTAACTCATGAAAACAAGAATTTTTTTTATGTTGTTAACCGTCACATCATTGATGTTGTCAATTAATCTTCGTGCTCAGGAAAGAATGATTCGTGGAGTAGTAACAACATTCGACAGCATACCTTTAATCGGAGCATCTGTAATAGCACAGAGTACAAAACAAGAAGTTTTAACCGATTCTTTGGGTAACTTTTCAATCAGATGTAAAAACAATGATAAATTAAAAGTATCCGCCCACGGATTTTATAACCAGAATGTGAAATTAACCGACAAAATCAAATTTGCAGCTATCAATCTGAAACTAAAACCGGGCGAAAAAGGACGTGAATTTGCCATCGGTTATGGCCATGTGGCCGATGCAGATAGGCTCAATGCCGTAACCAGTTTAAATCAAAATCATTTTGATTTTTCACAATACAATAATATTTTTGAGCTGATAAAGGGAAGATGCGCTGGAGTACAGGTGTTAGACAATAAATATATAATAATTCGTGGAATAAACTCCATTAACACCAAAGAAAATTCAGCACTTGTTCTTGTTGATGGTACGCCATATAATATGGATGCTTTGAATTCTATTGAGCCCTCTCAGGTAAAGAGTATTGACGTTATTAAAGATGCGGGAGCTGCTATATACGGAACAAGAGGGGCTAACGGAGTTATTCTTATTGAGACCAATAGGGGAGACAAGAAATAAGGTTAGTTGGTGGTATATATAATCGGAAAAGTGAAATATATATGTCGGTTTTCCCTTCCAGAATAAATCGTCAATGATACTTTTGCCATTTTTTGCACATAATTTGCACATAATAATATGCTTTTTTTAGCTTAATTTCAGCTTATTTTATCATTTTTTTTAAAAATAAAAGAGGATACATTCGGTTTTACCCTTTGTATCCTCTTGATTTTCAGTGCATTTATCTGGTGGAGAATATCGGAATCGAACCGATGACCTTTTGACTGCCAGTCAAACGCTCTAGCCAACTGAGCTAATCCCCCTGATGAGTCGGTAAATATAAAAAATTATTTCATCTGCAACGTTTCATCGCTACTGGAAATTTTGGATTTGCCAGCTTTTTGCCAGCCAGTCTCATGCAAAGATAAAATGCATTTTTTTATATCTTGCCGTGGTCTATATTTGTCAATTCAAAATTGAGCTTTCTCTTTAATTGCCAAACAATCTTTATAACAAAAAAATTACTCCTGATGGAAGAAAAAACGGATGCTTTGAAGACAAATATTTTTCGGGTTGGACAAGATTGGGCCACCGTAATTGGTGGTTTTGGACTCATCTTTTTTGTGCTTTTATCAGGGTATAAAACAAAAGTTCCTTCGTTCGGAGACAAAGCAGGCTGGCATGATTTTTCAACTTTTTCGGCCGTTCTGTCATCTGATTCTTTGTTCTCTTCGATCCTGGCTACTTTTTTGCTCTTTCTGTGTATTGCAGTGATCGGTCTGTTTTTCAGTGGCGATAAGCCCAAGAAATTCCTGGTAGGGTACTCCATTATTTTCATTTTAGCCTTGGTGGCACAGCTGTTATCCGCTTTTGTCCCGTTTAAAAATCTGGGACTCGAAGCAGTTCTGTTCTCGCTGGCCATAGGCTTGCTGATAGGAAATATCGGCAATTTACGTCAATGGCTGGGCGGAGGAGCGCAGACTGAGTTGTACGTAAAGATTGGTCTCGTTTTGCTTGGTGCCACCATCCTGTTTTCCGATCTGCTAACGGCAGGAAGTTTCGGACTCATCCAATCGGTCATTGTGGTATTTTGTGTTTGGAATTTTGCTTTCTGGGTATCACGCAAGTTAAAAGTTGACGATGAATATGCGGCGATGCTTTCAAGTGCGGTATCTATTTGCGGCGTATCGGCAGCTATTGCTACCTCCGGGGCGATCAACGGGGATAAAAAGAAATTGTCGGTCATCATCTCATTGGTACTGATTGTCGCCATTCCCATGATGATTTTCATGCCTGGGCTGGCCAAGTGGATGGGGTTGTCGGACGAAGTGACGGGCGCCTGGCTGGGAGGAACTATTGATACCACCGGCGCCGTTGTGGCAGCGGGTACGATTGTTGGCGAAATCGGCTTAAAGTATGCCACCATCGTTAAATTCTCACAAAATGTTTTGTTGGGGATCGCTGCTTTTGCCATTTCGGTTTTCTGGGCCTACCGAAATCAAAAGGGGAGCGGAAAACGCGAAAGGGTTCCGTTAATCATGATATGGGAACGTTTCCCTAAGTTCGTACTTGGGTTTATGGCGGCCTCCATCTTGTTTTCATTCTTCATCAATACAGATCTGGCAGTCAGTTCGGGCAAACTGATCAAAACTTTCAGTGGGTTCTGGTTCAATCTTGCCTTCATCAGCATTGGCATTGAAACCCGCTTCTCGGACCTGAAAAATGCCGAAAATAAGCGACCCATTTACAGTTTCCTAATTGCCCAGGGCTTTAACGTCGTTTTTACGCTGGCGGTCTCTTATTTGTTGTTTAGGGTTATGGCGTAGACTCTTAAGCATCGGGTCTTTTAAAGCTGGCAACTGATAATTTTTGAGATTTGAGAGACAAGATAATAGGAGATGTGACGGTTGATCATCGTTTCCAGTAGTGATCCGGCAACAATCACATGTATTTCAGGTGATTCTTCATAGAAATAGCGAAGTAGCTGAACGGCATCCGTTGATTTATTAATCTTATGCAATTTTTTATTACGTTTACAGATGCCTGAGAGTCGGGGAAAAGATCGGTGTTGAACGTTGCTGATAAAGATGATTGATACGATCTGTTTCCATCCATTCGATGGTTCCGGTTCAATCATTTAACTACTTTCAACATGCAAAATTCACGTAGAAAATTCCTCAAAAATCTTTCAGCGACTGCCGTGGCTGCCCCGCTTATCCTGCAATCATGCGGCTGGCCAAATTCCAAAAAAAGCAACATGGTTACCCTGGGTCTCATTGGGATGGGAACACAAATGCGCGGACTAATGCGCAATTTCATGGGACGTCCCGATACGCGGATTGTTGCCGTTTGCGATGTGGATACTACACGCAGGGAACATTATAAAAAAATAGCAAACGATTTTTACAAAAACGATGAGTGTAAGGCTTACCCTGATTTCCGTGAGATCATCAACCGCAAAGATATTGATGCCGTCGTCATTGCCACGCCGGATCACTGGCACGCCATTCCGATGCTTGCCGCACTTCGGGCAGGAAAAGATGTCTATTGTGAGAAACCTCTGACTCATAATATCCACGAAGCCGTCGAAGTGATGAAGGCCGTGGAGGGAAATAGCAGGATCCTGCAAGCGGGTTCCATGCAGCGTTCGAGCAACGAGTTCCGCGTCGCCTGCGAACTGGTACAAAATGGCGTGATTGGCCAAATTAGTCATGTCGAATGCAGCTTCGGGGCGCCGGGTATTCCATGCGATCTTCCTGAAGAACAAATAGAGCCTGGATTAAATTGGGAGATGTGGTGTGGTCCCGGACCGCTTCGTCCGTACAATTCTGTCCTGAGTCCGCGCGGTATACATGACAATTTCCCGAATTGGAGGCTTTACAAGGAGTATGGCTCCGGTGGTGTCGGCGACTGGGGAGCACACCATCTCGATATCGCCCAGTGGGGACTCGGAATGGACAACAGCGGTCCCGTGGAGGTCATTCCTCCTGAGGATGAGAAGGCGACTTCCGGATGCAAATTTGTCTACTCAAACGGCATTACACTGGAGCACAGGAACGACGGCTTCGGCGTTCATTTCTTTGGTTCAAAAGGGGAGGTGAAGGTCAACAGGGGCAAATTTGTGCTGATCGTTGAAGGTAAAACCATTGCCGAATTTACGGATATCCAGAAAAAGGAGAATAAAATCAAATGTGCCGACGAGGTGAAGAAAGCGGAACTGGCCTACCTGCAAAATGCAAAGATTCAACTTTACAGGAGCAAAAATCACATCAACGATTTCATGGAGTGCCTCAAGAGCCGCAAGAAGCCTATTACCAGTGAGATTGTTGGTGCCCATAGTGCCATCTGCTGCCACCTGATGAACCAGAGCTATTACCACCACGCCCGTTTTACATGGGATCCTGCCAAATACGAATTCACCGGAGGTACCGGCGACCCGAAATGGCTCACCCGTGAATACCGTAGTCCCTGGATGGTCTGATCCTGCTCCGCTTCGAAAGGTGACTAGTAACACCTAGTATTTAAAATTCAGTCGAATGACAAAAAATTAAAAATCCTCGGAAGGGCCTGGTTTAGAAATAAAGTGCAGTGGAGGAAAGTCCAAGGTCAAACTTTAAATGTTGCAACATTAGCGTAGTCTTTCGAATAAATGAATGGATTTTCATTTGCGCAATTATAGGACAGTTACTGTAAACGGCGCAAAGTGGTCAATTTATACGGCGTGTCCATTCCATAGCCATTTCGTATTATCAATCAGTACGTTAATCCAAACTGCCAGAGTGGAACCGTGTTCAAATATCCCAGTTCAATATCATCCTTTACAATATAGGCCTTATTAATACCCTGGATTTGCTTCAGGCCTTTGTTCTTTCCACCTACTTCAAAGGTATAATCACCTACCAGAAAATCAGCAACCGGGGATACAATCACATCATGCTTTACCCTAAGTTGATTCAGAAAAAATGATTCTCTTATGTTTCCTGTATTTGAGTTGTCGTTAGCAAGACTGTAGATTAAATTAGTATTGTCAAGGTAAATTTTATCAACCTTACCCAAGCCCTTTATTCCTCCGGTGGCATCCCTAAGTTGTGCTATCATTCCGGCTTCTTCAATAAACAGGCAATAATCTGTTATATTATTCCGGCTGGCAGAAAGTGCAGTCCCGATACTTGTCATATTGGGCTTAAACGGCACACTTTTGGCAATAATGGCCAGCAATTGTTTCAGTTTTCGGCCAGTGGATACATTCATCCCTGCATACAATGGAATATCTGTTTCCAAAGTCTGATTGACAATCTGTTGTAATCTCAACTCAAAATTCTCTTCCAATGCAAAAGGATAATACCCTCTTTTTAGATAATTTTCAAAGAAAGGCAATGGATGTTTTACTTCTGGAAGTTCGACTTTATGTTCCAGAATTTCTTCCAGGGAATAGGCTCGGACAGATATTTGATGAAACAATTGTAAATATTCCCTAAAAGACAACCCTTGCATATGGTACATGACAGCTCTGCGACTTAAATCTGAGGCTCCCTTTTTGATATCCAATACGGAAGAACCGGTAAACACGACATTCAGTTCGGGATGATAATCATATATCAGTTTCAGTTCCTTAGCCCATTCTTTGTATTTATGAATTTCATCTACAAAAAGATATTTTCCTCCACTCTTTACAAAAGTATCCGCTAAATCAATCAGCTTGTTATCGGCAAAATAAAAGTCCTCTGCCGTTACATAGAGAGTTTCAGCAGGATTCAGGTTCTTTTTGATATGTTGTAACACCAGCGTAGTTTTCCCTACTCCACGCGGTCCGGTAAGTCCGATCATACGACTTTTCCAGTTTACCTCAGCATAAATGTATCGAAAGAAGTCTGTATCTGTCTCCTTAAGAAGTTTAAGAAACTGTTCAAGTAATTTATCCATGGCTGTTTATTTTGGACAAAGATAATGAATATTGCATTATCATAGTGCATATATAAATAAAATGAGCACTATTAAAGTGCATATATGGCATTTTTTACTTATACACCCACTCACCAAATCACGTTTTGAACTCAAACCTTTTGGAAAAAACTGTCCAATTTATCTGGGGTTAAGGCAATAGACTGGACACGCCGCACTAATAACCACCTACTGCCATGAACTAATAAATCATCAATCCCGAACATACGTTGATAAACTTAAGATAATTATGAATATTTATTGCAGTTACAAAAATTATTCCGTTAATTGGACAAAAAAAAGTTCAGTACGTCATGTTTGAGTTAGCTATTCTGAGTTTCGAGGTCAAGCCATTCGGTGATGAAGGGGATCCTGACATTGTCATAGCCAACGCCAAAAGGACACTAAACGAAGCATGGGCCAGATTGTAAATACTTCCGCGCTTTGTTGGAATAAATTAACTGCAGTAAAAACAGAGTTTGAAATGAAAAGACGTGAATTTATCAGTGCCGCAGCAAGCCTCTCCGCAATCGGGTTGATGCCCGAAACTGTTTTTAGCCAAGCCATAATGGCTTCTGGTGATTTTACCATTGAGGCTTATGACGATAACAAAGTTGTAAGGGTTTTCGACCGGAAGATTTCAAATTATGCTTTTTCCGGGGATCCCATCTTTTGGAAGACAATCGACCAAAGCGTTTTAAAAGATATGCTTTCGAAGTCGCTTTCTGAGATCTCAGGTGAAAAAAGTGAGGCAAAAGGATGGAAAAAAATTCTTTCCGGAGACGGGAAAGCCGATTTGTCGGCTAAGAAAGTCGTGATCAAAGTGAACTTCAATAATACGATCCGGGATATCCATGCTACACTGAACAACAGTCCGGCAATGATGGCAGTATTGACCGGTAGTCTTTTGAAGTCTGGCCTTTCTGAAGAAAACATCTGCTTCTTCGACTGCTCGCGCCCATTCCCCGAGGAGTTCAAAAACGAAGTTCGTTCCCTCGGATTTCACAAAGTAGCGATGAAGGGCAAAAATGATGATTTACTCGTGAGCGAGAAAACCATTTTTTTATCGGATAACAAGGATTTTCTGCGCGAAGGCAAACCTACTGATCAATATCCAATCCCACAAGTTTTGATTGATGCTGATTATCTGGTGAACCTTCATTTAGTGAAAATGCACTCCACCGGTGTAACAGGTGCCATGAAAAATCTCTTCGGACTTGCCAAAGAGGTCGGATTCTACATGCATCAAAAAGGAATTAAAAATTTTCCTGAATCGAACCACTTGCCCGATATTTCGTTGAACGAAGAGATTAAGAAACGTGCACGCTTAAACATCTCCGAATTTATTTTTGGAGGCCATACACCTGATACGATCGATAAATTCACCAATGAAGCTTTTTTTCCGGGTGGCATGCCCGCCAGTCTGATTGTCTCCCGAAGTCCGTTCTACCACGATACCGTTCTGTACAGTTTCATTAAAGCAGAATACGCAACCTGCGATCCTGAAAAACTCCGCAAAGATCTTAAAACGGTCGGTCCGGATACCTGGTTGAAAAACTCATCAGCCAGGTATTCTGCCTGGAAATATGATCAGGCTAAATACATAGAGGTAGCAAAAGAGGGTCGGCCAAAAAATGAACTGAGTTTCTCAAATGTGAATTACAAGACCATTTGAAAACGAATAAAAAAATTCGACCCATGAAAAGAATCACTACTCTATTGATTATTATACTATCAGCAATTAGTTCATTTTCGCAAACCGCTCTAAAACGGGATCCCGAGATTAAAAAAATGGTGGATGACATTTCGAGAGATAATATTGAAATGTACGTTCGAAAATTAGTCAGTTTTAATACCCGAAACAATCTGAGCGAACAAAATAATCCAAATCAGGGTATTGGCGCTGCGTGGAACTGGATCAAATCAGAAATGGGAAAATCAATTCCAGCCTCCAATGGCCGCTTGAGTGTTGCGTTTGTAAATTATAAAGCCGAAGGGAGTGATCAACGAATTAAAAATGAGCTGGAGCTGAAAAATGTTGTTGCTACTTTAAAGGGCGTTGATCCCAACGATAATCGTATTTTTCTAATCAGCGCGCATCTTGATTCAAGAGCTGAAGATAATAATGATGGCGTGGTGACTGCTCCGGGAGCCAATGATGATGGTTCAGGTATTGCGGCAATATTGGAGCTTGTACGCATCATGTCGAAGAAAGAATTCTCAGGTACCATCATCTTTATGGCAGTTTCCGGCGAAGAACACGGACTATTTGGAGCTTCATACATGGCTTCTGTTGCAAAATCTGAAAACTGGAACATCATTGCCATGCTAAACAATGACATGATCGGGAACAGTGGTTCCAGTGGAACATTACTCAATGACAATATGAAAGTGCGTGTGTTTAGCGAAGGGATTCCGGCTTTTGAAACGGAGCAAATGGCTAAGGCAAGGGTCTATTCCTCTATGGAAAATGACGGAAAGGCAAGGCAATTGGCCCGTTACGTAAAGGAAATTGGCGAAAGATATGTTGACCAGCTTACCGTGTCACTTATATACAGAAATGATCGGTTTGGACGGGGCGGCGACCACTCTCCATTCTGTAAACTGGGATTTACGGCTGTTCGCATCTGTGAGTTTAACGAAAACTATGACCGTACCCATAAAGTAGTTGAAGAGAAAAATGGTATTCATTATGGCGACACCCCGGAGTTTGTAGATTATGAATATGTGAGAAAAAATGCGGGTATTAATTTGGCAACACTGGCCAACCTGGCTTCTGCACCTTATGCTCCTCAAAATGTAGGAATAAGTATTGTGGGGCTGAGTAATTCAACCATCCTAAGCTGGGAAGAGCCCCAAAAAGGAAAGAAACCAGCTGGTTATTACGTTCTTATGAGGGAAACCTATCAGGCCCTTTGGGAGAAAAAGATATTTGTCGAAGGAAATTCAATCACCTTGCCGTATTCTAAAGACAACTACTTTTTCGCTGTTCAATCGGTCGGTGCGGATGGTCATGAAAGCGAGATTATTTT
>DATCHD010000078.1:0-32076 GCA_036508555.1 Prolixibacteraceae bacterium | reverse complement strand
GCAGTTTCTTGTTGTCTCCCTTGAATTCGTGAAACGCTCCGGCATTTGGCAGGGTAGAGACAAAATGCATCATGTAAAGGTAACCCATCCCACCGGAGATGTGAGGCGTACAAGTCTTGCCCAAGGCTGCTGCCATGCGTGCAACCCTTGTAGAACGGATCATTCCGCCAAAATAATAGACATCAGGTTGCACAATTTGAAGCGCATCATGGGCGGTCAGCCACCTGAAGTTGTGCATACTGGCTTCCTGCTCGCCGCCAGAAATCGGAATGTCAAGTGCATCCGCAACCTGTTTGGTTTCTTCGTACCAGTCGAACGGAACCGGCTCTTCAAAAATCTCGTATTTGTATTCCTGAAGCAGTTTCCCAATTCGTATCGCCTCCGCAGCATCGTACGATCCATTTGAATCGGCAAAAAGATGCATCTCATCCCCAAATATTTTCCGCATCAGCGGAATTAGCTTATCGGATCTTCCTACCGGAAATTCCGGATGGCTCATTCGTCCGCCGACCTTGAATTTCAGTGCTTTGGTCTTCGAAGCAGACACTTCCTGCTGAAGGTGCTGAAGTACCTCTTCCCCCGTAATATCCCGCTCGCCGTTGGCCTGGTAAAATGCTACCGTTGGATGGTAGATCTCACCGATCAGCTGCCCGATGGATTTGTGCGCAATTTTTCCCAGCATATCCAGGATGGCAAACTCGATGGTGGCGACCGGCACCCAGAGTGCATAACTCTGAAATTTGTAGTTGCTCTGGTAAACATAAACTTCCTCGAGAAGGTCTTCCAGGTTACGGGCATCTTTCCCGATAAAGTAAGGTTGAAGCCGGTTCACGAACACCGGATAGAACGACTGCATCGGCCCATCGTTGGCGAACGACCAACCCTCTGCGCCATCCTTCGAACGGACCCGGCACAGAAAGCTGTCTTTAAACCTAAGCAATTCAAGTGTTTCAATGATTACTGGTGAAGTGAACAGGGCCTTTTTAAGTACCTCCTTTTTAAGTGCTTCGTCCAGTTTGGCATAAGTAGAATCAATTTCATCTTTGGGATTCATCCCAAATGCCGATCCGGGCAGTGTCGCTGCCAACCCGCCTGTCAAAGAGGCTGCAATAAATTTTCGTCGGTTAGTAAACATAATTATGGTTTTACTTAATTAATTTTAGCTCAAACTTTAGTCAATTGTTTTAAACGGCCAAGATAAGACTGCCAATAATTTCTTTTGGTGGAATCGCTGAGGAAAGAAGCAGCCACCAATTTTTCTACCAAATTTGATTTAGATAACAGCAATGACATCATATCGTTGAAAATCTTTTCTTGAATGCCAGCATTCTCTGCAAGTACTGAAAATTGGCGACTAATTTTGCCTTGAGCCAGATTTCCAGGTAATAGACCATCATCAAGAGCAAAGTCATTATCATCTATGTGTATACGACTATTCAGCAAGTCATAGGCAGGACTTAACCGATAATCTCCCGATGGTGTTTCCAATATCGAAAAGTTTTTTAAGTGAGCATCACCGTTTGAAAACAGGTAATTGAAAACAAGAATTTTCAGCAATTTAGTCGATTCCAATTTATAAGCTGGCAAATGTGCCTCCATGATTTGAAATAACTCTAAATAGTTTCCTTGATATTTATAGTGTTCTCCATGGGTTTGTGGTGTTCTTCCGGCCAAGGATGCAAAATCGTCTTGCGCCAATTTTGTTCCGTCTTCTTTTACATCAAACCGCTTGGTTAGGTAGGCGGGGGCACCATTTTTAAAGAATATTAGGGCATTTTCAGCCGTTTCTATTCCATAAGCCTGATTAGCTATTTGCATGGTTAGGTGCTCATTGGCAGGAATTTGGTCAGATTTTTTACCTGCAGTTGGAATCGGTTTTAGAATATAGGTTCCGCGTTCTCCCTCATTTATAAGCCGCAACTTATTCTTTTCAAGCTTAACGGAGAATTTTTCCTGTACTCCCGAAATAGAAATACGTCTTCGATTTTCTACAAAAAGTCTATCTGTTTCCGGATTGGATGATGGCGAATCGTAAGGCAATACATGATTCACTTTCTTACCATGAAACACTTTGTTCAAACAGGTTCTGCTATAAGTGTCAAAACCTTTTGCTAAGGTGCCGGGACAATATTTTATGGTTGATAAACTCATGAATTTTCTATCTTAACAACCCTGACGGCACCAATCGGGTCATTTTTTGCAGTGGTCATTAACAACCCGAAATAATCATCCGGATCTATTGCGCTGTATTTACAAACTATCTGTTTGTTTGAGCCTTCCGGTAATAGGTTAAAAAAAAATGGGAACAAAAATTTTGAATGATATTCTTGTTCATTTTTGGGCATGGTAAGACAGATGCCAGGCTTATTGCTATCTTTCATCCACGAAAGATGATATTGGAATGTGAAGGTGCCATCATCGTGTTGAGTTAATACTCCTGCCTCCTCGTCTTTGTAAAATATTTTTGCCTTTCTCATTGGTTGGGAGTTACATTTTTAACTTTTAAATATACCTCTAAACCCAGCACATCGGCTAATTTCTGAACTGTTTGTAGGGTGGGATTTCCTTTCCCGCTTTCAAACTGTTTTAACGTCCTTAAGCCCACGCCCGACAACTGAGCTAAGGTTTCCTGAGTTACCTTTAACATGTCCCTTCGCTTTTTTATGATCTCTACCAATTCTTTAAAGTGCATTATATTGCTCTATTTTATGCGAAAATACAGATAATTTTAGTAATTGCAATAAAAAGTGCAATAAAAAGCACAAATACATGTATTTACCTGGTTTTGCCTAATAATTTCATTAAATAGTGCAATAAATAGCACCTATTCATGAAATTTGTTTGGACTCGGACTGTCAAGCTGATTTTAGCGACGATTTGGGATTGGTATCATTTTAATTTATGTTTGACCATTCAATACCTCTTTTTCTCTCTCGATTTAGTGCCATAATGATGTTTGGTTCAGGTATAAAAAAATCAGCTTAAATAGGAATCCTGGACAATGGTATCGGCTGCGAAGAGTTGGAGAGTAGCTCCGCAATGAACTCATACGTCAGGTACACTTTCAGCTGAATTTTCAGCTCTTTCTCATTGTCAACAAGGATTTGCTGGGTGGCATGAAGCGGGGTTGATTTAATGTATTTTCCCTGGTAAGGAGTGAAGGATAGAACAACGTCTGATGGTGCATCCTCCCAGGGGACGATGTTTCCAAAAGCAAACTTGAAATAGTCGGCCAGGTTAAAATCCTTTGGAAGGTCGAAATTTTTTTTGGTGATCTCAAGATCTGTGATGCGGTCGAGTCCGAAGTTTTTGATGTACTCCTCTTCCCCTTTCTTCGCCTCTTTCACCACAAGGTACCAGCGACTTCTATACTCCCTAAGTCCGTATGGTTCCACGATCCGATGCGTTTTCTCCTTTTCAAAATATTTCTGGTAGGTAAAACTTACCTGATACCGGTTTTTGATTGCGTGAAGCAATCCATACAGATTTTCAGTTCCTGAAGACTGACGATTTTCAAACAAGATAAGACCAGTCATACCGTCAGCGAGATGCATGGCATTGAGTATATCAATTGACTCCATCATGCGTTTGTTCACCTCAGGCTGGCCTTCATTGTCAATAAGATAAAGCTTTCTTGAATAATCATAGACGATATCGATCTGGTGCATGGAACGGATTTTGTCCAAGTCACGCCCGATGGTACGCTGACTTACCCTAAATTCTTCCCCGTATTGGTTCGAATTTCTTTCAAGGTAAGTGTTGATCTCTTTGAGTGTGGCAGGACTCTTCTGCAATCTTTGCAGAATCAGAGAAGTCCGCATAAATATTTTTCTGTTGTCCATAACTTAGCCAGCTATTATTTAGGTTCAATTGTGTTAGTTCTAAATAGTATTCAAATGCATTAGAAATAGTCTGGCGCATGCCCTGGCATCCGATAACGCATCATGGTGATTAAGCTCGATGTGGTGGGACCTGCACAAAGACGCCAAATTAGAGCCATAGATTTTGTAGGTGCAGTGCTTTTGATAGTCGGGAGCCACCATTCCGTAATAACCAAGAGTTTTGCCCAGTACCCTGAAATCGAAAGCGGGTCCATTATGAGCAACGACGGTTTGTCCTGAAATATAAGGTTCTATTGCAGTCCATATCTTGTCGAAGGTTGGAGAGCAGGCGGTATGGTTGGGACCAATTCCGTGGATCTCAATGAATTTATCCCAATAAAAATTATTTGGAGGCTGAACCAGAAGGCTGATCTCCTTAGCGACGATTCCCTTTTCTATTCTAACTAGTCCGACTTGGCAAATGCTCCATGGATCAGGATTGGCAGTTTCAAAATCGATGGCGGTGAAATTGTGCATAATTATTTTTTAGGTAAAGGTAAGAATCAACTACGCCAAATATTGGCGTAGTTAAAAATACATCTTGTAATTATAAAATTGTGAGACTAAAATACACGAATTATATCAGGGCTGCAAAGAGACTTGCGCCAATCAAAACGTATAGTATGTTCATAGAAATGTGATTTACTTCATCAATACGATTGCCGATTGTTGATTACAAAAACTTAGATAGCTTTCTGGTAAATTCTGAATTTCTTGTAAACTTTTCCACCGAACTTTTCCATCTCGGCCCGGACCTTGGTATTGTATTCCAGTTCGAGGTGTGAGTCCATCACTTTTTTTCCTGCATCTCTGGCTGATTTGACCAAACTAAGTCCCATCCAGACGTCCAACCCGCGTCCCTGGTAGCGGGGATCGATGGCACCAAGAAGCAGGTTGATCTGTTTGGTCTTGCGGGCGGCTGCGAATATTTGGAATATCCCGAATGGGAAGAGGTACCCTTTTGATTTTTTTATTCCTTCGCTAATATCATCCATGGCGATAAACAGCGCAATGATCTCGTCGTTTTCGTTGGCAATCAGTTTGACAAACCTGGGATTGATCAAAAAAAGATATTTGTTGGCAAAATCATCCATCTCTTTTTCATTGAACGGGAGGAACCCATAGACGTCAGTGAAAGTTCTGTTTACCAGGTGCAGGGCCGGCCTGATCAATGGTTTAATTTTACGTCTGGAGGTAAATTGAAGCAGTTTCAGGTTGGTATTTTGCTTCTCAACTCGTTCCAGAATTTTTTGGTGAAGCGGAGGAATTTCATCCGGAATCGGAATCTGATAGACGACACAATCCACTTTCTTGACAAATCCGGCCGCCTCCGTTAAATCCACCATGTAGGGGAAATTGCAGTTGGAGGCAATTACAACAGGTTCGTCGTATCCCTCAATCAAAAATCCCTGCGGATCCTTGTCGGAGAAGGCCAAAGGCCCTACGATCGTATCCATTCCTAATGATTTACCCCAGTCCGCTACATAGTTGACCAATGCGTTAAAAACTTCAGGATCGTCAAAGGTTTCCAGGTTGGAGAAGCGTACATGGTTCTCGTTGTGCGACTTGTTGTAGTCCTTGCTTATCAGACCCATACAACGACCCACGCATTTGGCACCCTTAAAAGCCAGCAATAGAATATGTTCACAATGGGCAAACAACAGATTTTTTTTCGGGTTGAAATATTCCCATTCATCCATGTAAAGGGGTGGTACCCAATTAGAATGGTCTTTGTGTATTTCAGCAGGGAGCTGGATAAAAAGACGAAGGTCTTTTTTGTTTTCTACTTTTCGGATAGTTATTGCCATAGAGAGCAAAAATATAAAAAGTTTTGAAAAATCAACAGACCTGACAGGTTTCCGAAACCTGTCAGGTCTGCTACTCCTGCAAAAATTACAAAGTAGATGCCATCTGGATTATGGAGTTTGTATGTTCAGCTCATTCCCGAAATATTGCTGTTAAGCACCGAGAAAGGGGAGGGCAAAATTGATAAATGATTTGGTGATCACAGAGGTTTACTCCACACCGGCGGGGAAAAGAGAAAGAGGCGAACCTTTCGATTCGCCTCTTTTAAGATTTTAATTCCTTTAATTTTATTTATTTGTTGCCTTTACCTTTATTTTGGCCGGGCTGGACGGGCTGTGTAACAGCATTCGTAATAAGGGTTACATCAGTTCCTGCCAATAACCTTCCAGTTACTGCTGCGCCGCTAAGTAAAGTAATATCTGTAGCACCCAAAATATTTCCCTGAAACTGACTGCCCGCTCCTAATGCAACGGTTTCGCCTACTACCCAGAAAATATTTTTGGCTTGTACGCCTCCTGTCAGGATAATTTGCGTTGCAGCATCCGTAGTAAGGGTTTTGGCAACCTGGAATATAAAGACATCGTTCGAGTTGCCCTTAAGTGTAACATTCGTGCCAAAAGGTAAGATAACCCCGGTCCCCCAGGTGTACACACCCGGTTTAAGCGTTAAGCCTCCAATATTTCCGGCACCCATATCCAGTAAACCCAGAGAAGTAGGACGTCCGGCAGCGTCAGTGTACGCAGTTCCCATATCAGATGAGGCCTGAAGTAACTTGTTGGCATCAATTAGGCGACATGCAGGACCGGTAGCATCAATTGTGTAAATTGTTCCTGTAACTTCATCACAAATATTTTCATCAGTTGCTGTAATGGATGCACCTGTGAAGTATGTTCCAATATTCCCGGTAATAGCGGATGAAGAAACATCGGTGATTCCTGAATTTGACAGAATCACGAAATCGCCGGCAACTCCAAGATTTACCACTGCAGTTGAATTGCCCGACTTAAGGGAAGCTGACTTTTCGATTAAAGTCCCGGAAGAAAGAACAGCTGGTTGCACTCCTGAATTCAGCACGGCATCTTTATTACAACCGGACATTAATCCAACAAATAGCATTGCTGAGAATAGGAATAAATTTTTTGTTTTCATTATTTTTAATTTTAAAATGTGACAACATTGTCGCGGTGTAAATGTAAGTCCTTAAGTCCCGGGGGAAATTGCACAATTAAAGGAAAGAGTTGCAACTTTCACACATGCTGCTTCAATACCGTTTAGTTGAGGATTTTATTTAACCCATTGTCACACAAAGGAAACTCCAGTCATATCATTCTAATAATTGTTTAGTAGTTTGAAGTTTTGTCAAATCAAATCCCTTTTCTTTTAATCGTGATAGAATTTGCTGATATATTGCATTATCCATCTCAGGAGTTCTTGATAGAATCCATAAATATTTTTTGTTGGGATGACTGACAACTGCATAAGTATAATCATCTGCTAAATCAATTATCCAATATTTGCCGGTAAAAGGCCAGAAGAACCGGACCTTCAATTTTGCATTGCCTGAATTTTTCTCTACAAAAGCTTTCCCCTTGATATAAGATTGTTTTCCTTTAATACTATCTCTATTGCATCGGTTCTCAACAATTACATATCCTTTCTCGCTTAAAGTATATTCGGCTGTGGTGCAGTGACAACCTTTTTGAAATCTTTGCGGATAAGAAGCAATTTCATACCATTTACCGGCATATTTCTTTAAGTCCACATTAGGAACTGTCTGAATTGTTTGTGCATTTGAAGTAATTGTCGACATATAAATAGTTATAATGAAAAAAAAGATGATTCTTTGCATTTGAGAAGGCGGGGAGTACAAAGATATAAACCTTATTTGGAGCGCTACAATTGACGAGAACCGTATGTGAAAGTTACAACATTTTGAGGAGGAAAATTAATCGACAATTACTTAACTAGGCGCTTCTTATCTTGTTGAAAAGGTCCCAGAGCACAATGCCGGCGCTGACAGATATATTAAATGAATGCTTGGTGCCGAATTGAGGAATTTCGATAGCTAAATCACAAAGGTCGACGACTTCTTGCTGAACTCCTTTGACTTCATTTCCAAAGACAAGCGCCAGCTTGCTGTCCTTACCAGGAAAATAGTCCGAAAGACTGGTACTCTTTTCAACCTGTTCAACTGCAATAACCGTATATCCATCCAGTTTTAATTTTTGAATAACCTCCTGGGTGAATGTGAAATATTCCCACGATACGCTGTTCTCGGCCCCCAGCGCCGTCTTTCGGATCTCTTTGTCAGGAGGAGTTGAAGAAATTCCGCAGAGATAAATTTTCTCAATCAGCAGCGCGTCAGAAGTGCGGAAGACAGATCCAATGTTGTGAGAACTGCGGATATTGTCGAGGATTACTACAAGAGGAATTTTAGTCAGGGATTGGAATTCTTCGGCGCTTGGCCTTGATAGTTCACTATTTTCAAGTTTTCTCATGCGGCTTACCAGGTTACATTTTTTCGTCTGACGGGCATGGTCATGCACCTTGCCCCGCCGCCACCCCTAGCTAGTTCCGATCCTGCAATGGTAATTACAGCACGCTGATAATCTTCAATGTTTACCCGGCCTTCGATGATATCCATAGCCTTCAGAATCTCGAAGCCGTTGCGGTTCATTTCTTCAAGTGTCTTTTCATTGCGCTCATAACCAATTACTTTACCCGGGGCAATGGCGAAAAAATTGGCTCCACTGTGCCATTGTTCCCTTTCCATGATCCACGGATCTCCATGACCGCCGCAATTAATCGGAGTCAGTTCCAAACCGCATTTTTCCAGCGCCCTCAAAAGACTGGTCTCCTCTTTGATGGAGGTTACCTTGCCATTATCGATGGTAATCTTGATGGTATGGTATTTTGTTTTCTTCAGAATCAGCGGCTCATAGACCATGCAGGCATTCCGGTCGAGGAAGGTAAAAGTCATGTCGAGGTGAATAAACGACTCGGGCGTTCGGGGTAACTCCTGAACAATCAGGTGCTTCGTGCCTTCTTTTTTATCCCTTATAATCTCGGTCAGAAGATCAATCCCTTCCGTCGAGGTTCTCGCTCCGCTTCCTACCAGGAGAATGTTTTCGTTGACAATCTGAACATCTCCACCCTCGATTGTCGCATTTTTGAAGGCATTCCTTCTGCCTGCAACCTGCTCGGGATTAATGGTATTGACGCCGAATAAGGGGTGATCTCTGAAGATCGTCTCCATGATCAGCGATTCACGTTCCCTCACTTTGCTGGCCATTTTCCCGATCAGAATATTATTCCAGAAAGTGAACGCAGAATCGCGTGTAAAGATGAAATTATGTAACGGACGCATCGCATATCTTTCATTGCTGAGGAATCTGGTCAGGTTGTCACGTTTCAGAACCACTCCTTCAATTAGTTGTCTTGCCAGGATGTCGGGAGACAGGCTGAGAAGCGTTTCCAGTTCATCCAGTGCTTCTTCATGCTCGCAAACATTCCTGACAAGGGCTTCCTTTGAAGTACTATTCTTAAGTGTCTCGGTCAGAAGCTGTCTGATTTCGTAGGTCCGGGTTACTTTATTCAGAACTTCTTTCAATTCGAAGTATTCCCTGGATGCCACCGAGAGGTTGAGGATGTCACTGTAAAGCGCTCGTTCGGCATTTTCGGGTGTCATATTTTCGACTTCCGATCCCGGACTATGAAGTATAACATCCTCTAATTCACCAATTTCTGAATTAACATTGACATTGATTTTGTCCATCGGAAGATAATTTAGTCCTTGCAAACACAAAGATATTCAATATTGAACAGTTAAAGAATGATAAACAACCATTATTCTAATATCATATATTTGCGATATCGCTGTTAGGTTTGTTAAATTTGCAGCAAAAGTTAGCTTTAATGCGGGACAAGTTGTGTCTTATAATTTTCATGGTAATAATTACTCCGTGCATCGCTTTCGCTCAGACGATTGAAAACAAGTTGACGGAGGACACTATTCGAGTGGCAACACTGAAGGATTCGACCCTGCATTATGACCTGAAGCCGGTAGATATTTTCCCGGAGAAGAAGGATATGAAGCCTAAACTCCTGCGCGAATATTCCCTGCTTGAAATGAAAGTCAAGAAGGTTTATCCGATTGCTAAGGTTGCGGCCATTAAACTCGCGGAATACAACAGGGTTTACGCCTCTTTTAAATCGGAAAGGGAACGAAAAAAATACGTCAAAGAGGTGGAGAAAGATCTATTTCGGGAATATGAACAGGAGTTAAGGACGATGAGGGTCTCTGAGGGTCGCATCCTGATCAAATTACTGGACCGCGAGACGGGCAATTCATCTTACGAGATCATCAAAGAGTTTAAGGGCGGATTATCGGCATTTTTCTGGCAGTCGGTGGCGAAATTGTTTGGCCACGACCTGAAAGCACAATACGACCCTGCTTTGGAGGATCGCATGATCGAATACATCATCCTACAGATCGATCTTGGAATCATCTGATTATTAAGACAATACAATTAAACCAACACAGAGTTAAACTCCAGCTTCTGGTTAATTTTTTCTATTAGCTGAAAAGTCCTGGCCTCCTCACTTAAATAATACCGATGATGATTCTTTCGCTGTATTGTATCTTCGAAACCAGCAATCTGCCTGATTAATTGACGGTTGCCAAATTCTCCCATGCAGGATATGGCCTCTATGAAGTTATAATTCGTTGCTCCCTGTGCTGAATGCACGGAGAGCAGATGTTCCTTTTTGTCGCCGTTGAACGAAAAAGTAAGTGAGGCGGCGGATCCATTATGGAAATTAAGGTGCAGATTGACCAATCCAGCCTGATTTTCGGGATCCGGAATCGCACAGACACTCAGGCGGTTTGGTTCAGAATCGGCAATTTTCAAAATCATCTGCAGATTGCTGTACATCATTTCCTGAAGACGATCCGGTTGGTCCGGTGCAAAATGGTGAATTTCAAGCAGTTTTAATCCCTGGCTTTTTCCTGTAGCGGCCGAAAATGAGGGATGAAAGAGGAGATCATTGCGTATTTGAATATAAGTATTACCCTCTTCAGCCAGTTGATTTAGCTTTACTTTTTCTTCATAAGTCATCCGTTGATTCTCTGTTAAAAATAGATGACACCCGTTTCTCACCAGCGCTGAGAGGTACCCGAAAGTCGTGCAGGCAGGATCAAGAACGATGACCAGGTTGCCATAAGCGGGCTGCATTTCATCGAAAGTCGCTGATATATCGGCGTCTTCCGAAGGGAAAATAACTTGCCACTTCACGTTCCGTATAGCGTGAAGCGAAGCGATGAAGGATTCCTCCGGTTTCCCTGGATAGATAACAATGCCGTGCTGCATAGGATGTAAATGTAGTTTATTGCAGATGTATTGCTAGTTACGATCGCTTCAAACTTCTTTTATTTATCAACTTTTCGGTGTTGAAAAACCCGGGGAGAATGGTAATTTTGTCTCCATGGAAGATACCTTTAAACACAAGGGGCTGCGGAAAAAGCTCATAGATGAAATCCGGAACAAAGGCGTTCGGGATGAGTCTGTTCTGAAGGCGATGAATGCTGTTCCAAGGCATCTTTTCATGGACAATAGCTTCGTGGGTTTTGCCTACGTTGACAAGGCATTTCCCATCGCTGCCGGACAAACGATCTCGCAGCCCTACACTGTTGCGTTTCAATCCGAGGCCATGCAGGTAAAGCGGCTCGACCGTGTGCTGGAGATAGGAACCGGTTCAGGTTATCAGGCTGCCGTATTATGCGAAATGGGGGCGACGGTTTTTACCATCGAAAGGCAACGTCCATTGTTCGAATTTGCCAGTGCGTTACTGCCTAAACTGGGTTATCATCCGCAATTTTTTTATGGTGACGGATTTCAGGGGTTGCCGACCTACGGGCCTTTCGATAAGATAATTGTCACGGCCGGAGCGGATATTGTGCCTCCGAGGCTACTGGAGCAGCTATCTATTGGTGGTAGATTGGTTATCCCGGTAGGAGGCCGCCAGAATCAGGTGATGAAAATAATCACGAGAGTGAGCGAGAATGAATACCAGGAAAGAGAGGCCGGAAATTTCGTCTTCGTGCCGTTGCTTCCGGGTCTTGCTGAGCATAAGTAAGGGCATAGCGGAGAGTTAGGCGTCATAATAAAAAACCGCCCAGGTTCATATTATTATTGTCATATGATTATTTTGAATTTGTTCGTTGCAATTGAAATAATATACTTATCTTTGACGTAAGTAACGATTGTCGTAATTATGATTTTAACTTTTGGAGATAAGGATACTGAGTCAATTTGGAATGGGATTCGAGTGAAAAACATGCCACTTGATATACAAAATGTCGGTCGTCGTAAATTAAGGATGTTGAATAACTCTCAAACTATTACTGATTTAAGGATTCCTCCATCCAATAGACTTGAAAAATTAAGCGGAAATCTTGATGAGTTTTATAGCATCAGGATTAATCATCAATGGCGGATAATTTTTCAATGGATCGAGGGACAATCAGAACAGGTTAAAATTGTTGATTATCATTAAAAAGAAATGATTATGGAAACTTTAGCAAATGTACATCCGGGAGAGATTCTTTTAGAAGAGTTTCTAAAGCCAATGAATATAACTGCATATAAATTGTCGAAGGACATTGGAATTCCTCAAACAAGGACTTCCGCCATTTTAAAAGGTGAACGAGGCATTACTGCGGATACTGCCCTTAGATTAAGTATGTATTTTGGGACTTCTCCTAAATTTTGGTTAGGGCTACAAGATGATTTTTCTTTAGAAGAGGCTCTAAAGAAAAAACAAACTGAACTAAACAAAATTAAGAAGACAGGAAATTACGCCGCCTAATAGCAAGCTACCCGCAAGTCGGGTTTTGGTGCTTCGTTGACAGGAAATTAGTCCCGAGTACTCGGGATGAAAAGCAGCACTTCGTAGGAAGTTATCGGTTAAATCCCGCCCTGTGTGTAGCTGCAAGACGATTGTGGCATTGAGAAAGGGAAAAGGGGAAAGGGGAAAGGTGGAAGGAACCCGAGACAGAATTTGGATAACAGAAGAGCTCATTCATTATTAAATATTGAATATTTCATGATAAATATTAAGAGATTCACTTTCAATCCGGTGGCTGTAAATGCATATCTGCTTTGGGATGAGACCAAAGAAGCGGTCCTGATCGATCCAGCCTGTTTTTATCCGGCGGAAGAGCTGGAACTGAGCCGGTTTGTCGAAACAGAAGGGCTTAAGATCGCTCATGTTTTAAATACACATGGTCATTTCGACCACTTGATGGGAAATAATTTTGCAGAAGGGAAATGGGGTTTGAAATGCAAAATTCATTCAGGTGATGTCCCTTATGTTAATCAGGCCAGGCAGCAGGCGATGCTTTTCGGCATAACCATGCAGAACCCTTCACCGGCTGTTGAGTTGGTATCGGAGGGCGATGAGATCTATTTTGGCCAATCCATCTTAAAAGTGATCCATGTGCCCGGCCATTCACCGGGTAGTGTTGCTTACTATGGAGAGTCTGATAAAATTCTCATCGTCGGAGATATCCTATTCAGCGGTTCGGTCGGTAGAACGGACCTACCAGGTGGAAATCATAACCAGCTGATAACCGGCATCAAAGAGAAATTGCTAACGTTGGGAGAGGATGTAAGAGTCTATTCGGGACATGGTGATGATACCACAATTGGCTGGGAGAAAAGAACCAATCCTTTTTTAAAATAGAAATGACTTTTGTCCTTGCAAGTAAATTTTTCAACTATTACTTTTCAATCACTTTAGTCCCATAAACATTAAACAATTAATATCAGTCGCAATATGGCAATCGACAAATTCGTAAATCGTCACATAGGTCCCAGAGGGAAAGATATTCAGGAAATGCTGGACGTTATCGGCGTATCCTCGCTTGACGAGCTGATCGACCAGACCGTACCTTCCAACATCAGACTCGAAAAACCGCTCAATCTGCCTAACGGTCTGACCGAGCGCGAATATTACCGCCGGATTCTGCACCTGGCATCGCTGAACAAGGTCTTCAACACCTATATCGGAATGGGATGGTACGACACAATCACTCCCGCCGTTATTTTAAGGAATATTCTGGAAAACCCCGTCTGGTACACCTCTTATACCCCATATCAGGCCGAAATTTCCCAGGGCAGACTCGAAGCATTGCTCAATTTTCAGACCATGGTGTGCGAAATGACCTCCATGCCGCTGGCCAACGCCTCCCTGCTGGACGAGGCAACTGCCGCAGCCGAGGCGCTGCACATGATGTTCTCCTTACGTTCGAGGGCACAGGAAAAGGCGGGTGCCAATGTCTGTTTTGTCGATGAGAAAATCTGGCCGCAGACGCTGGATGTTCTTTTCACACGAGCCGAACCGCTTGGAATTCGAATTGAAGTTGGAGATTTCAAAACGGCAGGAGTCAATGAAAAATGTTTCGGTGCCATCGTTCAGTATCCCAATTCGGACGGTGTCATTTGCAGCTATGAAGATTTTACCAAAATAATCCAGTCTGCCGGCGCAAAAGTTGCCGTTGCCGCAGACCTCCTTTCCCTGGCGCTGCTGACTCCTCCTGGTGAGTGGGGTGCCGACATCGTCTTTGGTTCTACCCAGCGCTTCGGTGTCCCGATGGGGTACGGCGGTCCGTCTGCTGCATTCTTCGCCACGCGCGACGAATATAAGAGAGACCTTCCCGGTAGGATCATCGGCGTATCAAAAGATTCGAGCGGGAAACCAGCACTGCGTCTGGCATTGCAGACAAGGGAGCAGCATATTAAGAGAGAAAAGGCAACCTCAAACATCTGTACTTCTCAGGGATTATTAGCCACGATGGCAGGCATGTATGCCATCTACCACGGATCTGAAGGAATCCTGAATATCGCCGAACGGGTGCACAGTATTGCGCTTCTGATCGCAGAAGAGGTTTCGAAACTTGGATACAGCTGTGATACCGAAGGCTTCTTCGATACCCTGAAAATCGTCCTTCCGCGACACGTAAAGAAAGAGGATATTGAATGGCTGTCTGTCGCATTGGAGATGAATTTCAGGTATTTTGAAGGAGGTGAAGTCGGCATCAGTATCGATGAAACAACTAATCTTGAGGATATTAACTGGATTCTGGAAGTCTTTGCCAAGGCGGCCAATAAGCCCATAACCACGATCAAGTCTTTACCTGACACAAAACATATTCCCGAAATATTCAGCCGGAAATCTGGTTTTCTAAAGCAGGAAGTCTTTAGCAAATACCGTTCTGAAACGGAAATGGCCCGCTACATCAAGAGACTTGAGAAAAAAGATATTTCCCTGGTACATTCCATGATTTCCCTCGGTTCGTGTACCATGAAGCTGAATGCAGCTACCGAGATGCTGCCCCTCAGCTGGATCGAATTTAACGGCATTCACCCCTACGTTCCGAAGAACCAGGCGATGGGTTACCACGAAATGATGGAAGAGATGCGGCGGGATCTGGCAGAGATAACAGGTTTCGCGGATATTTCCTTTCAACCGAATTCGGGTGCGGCAGGCGAATATGCAGGACTGCTTGTTATCCGCGACTACCACAAGAGCAGGGGAGAGGGGCAACGGAATGTAGTGCTGATTCCTTCCTCCGCGCACGGCACCAATCCGGCGAGCGCGGTGATGGCTGGTAATAGCGTTGTGGTGGTAGGTTGCGACGATAATGGCAACATCAATATGGATGATCTCAAAGCAAAGGCTGAAGAGCACAAGGATAATCTGGCCGGGTTCATGGTGACCTATCCTTCCACGCATGGCGTTTTTGAAGCCTCTATCGTCGAGATGTGCGACATCATCCATAAAAACGGCGGACAAGTTTACATGGACGGTGCCAACATGAACGCGCAAGTCGGCCTGACCAATCCATTCCGGATCGGAGCAGACGTTTGCCACCTGAACCTGCACAAGACTTTTGCCATTCCTCACGGAGGAGGAGGCCCAGGTGTGGGTCCGATCGGAGTGGCCAAGCACCTTGTTGAGTTTCTCCCGTCCCATCCGGTCATGAACAATGGCCACGTCGGGATGCATGCCGTCTCTGCCGCACCTTGGGGAAGCGCTTCTGTGTTGCCAATTACCTATGGATACATCAAGATGCTGGGGGCAGATGGGTTAACGGAAGCAACAAAAATTGCTATCCTGAATGCCAACTACATAGCTGCCAGACTAAAAGATAATTATGGCATTCTCTACACCGGAGCTAAAGGAAGAGTGGCTCACGAGATGATTCTCGAATGCCGTCACCTGAAGACAGCCGCCGATATTTCGGAAACAGATATCGCCAAACGTCTGATGGACTATGGATTCCATGCCCCGACGCTCTCATTCCCCGTTCACGGTACCCTGATGGTCGAACCCACGGAGAGTGAGTCGAAAGAGGAACTCGACAGGTTTGTAGAGGCCATGAACTCGATTTTCAATGAAATTAAAGAGATAGAATCAGGCGCTGCCGACAAGGAAGACAACGTACTGAAAAACGCTCCCCATACGCCCGAAGTGCTGACAGCCAACGAATGGAATCATTCCTATTCTCGCGAAAAAGCATGTTTCCCGTTGAACTGGTTGCGCGACAATAAGTTCTGGGTACCGGTCGGCCGGGTCGACAATGCCTATGGCGACAGAAATCTGTTTTGTACTTGTGAACCACTCGAAAGCTATGGTACTCTTTCCTAATGCCAAGATCAACATTGGTCTGAACATCCTTCGAAAACGAGCGGATGGCTATCACGATCTTGAGACACTCTTCTATCCGGTCGGGTTGAAAGATGCGCTCGAGTTCGCCGAAAACGGGAAAAATGTTGTCCATTTCAACAGCAGCGGCATTGAGCTGGATATTCCGCCGGAGCAAAATATTATTCTCAAAGCTTACCGGTTGCTGCAGGAAAAACATACACTTCCCGGACTGGATATTCACCTGCACAAGGTGATTCCGAATGGTGCCGGACTCGGTGGAGGTTCTTCGGACGCCGCCTTTTTCCTAAAGTCTCTCAACGAGCATTTCGGGCTTGAAATCTCTCCAGATAAATTAAAACACTTAGCAGGAAAGTTAGGGGCCGACTGTTCCTTCTTTCTGGAAAACACTCCATGCTATGCCACAGGAAGAGGAGAGATCCTCACTCCCGTGGATGTCATTCTGAAGGGATATCACTTACTGTTGGTAAAACCGCCATTTGGAGTTGACACCAAAATAGCCTATTCCGCAGTTGTCCCTCGCACTTTTACTCTCGATTTCAAGGAAATTATTACCGGTCCGGTCACCGGTTGGCAGGATAAGATAAAGAACGATTTCGAACCCTTCGTATTTGCGAAATATCCTGAGCTCGGAGTCATAAAAGGGAGGTTGACCGAAATGGGAGCTTTGTACGTGTCAATGTCCGGTAGCGGATCTTCTGTTTATGCTCTATTTAGTCAGGAACCCTCCTTAAATAAGACAGGCTTCCCTCCAGGAACCTATTTCTGGCAGGAGGAATTGATATAAAAGGAAAAGGATGCCATTGAGCATCCTTTTCCTTTTATAATGTTTTGACGATCAGTCGATCAATAGAATTTTGCACGTTTATCGAGCACACCAACATTTTCTTTTAAAGCTTCGAAAGCCTGAACAGAAACCCTGTAACCGAGCGCCATCTTGCTTTGTAACTTCTCGGCAGCGATATCAACGTTTGTACCTTTGTTGACAGCCGTAGCCTTCACAACATAAACACCATTGGATCCGGCAATTGGCTTGGAAACGGCTCCGGGTTCAAGTACGGAAGCAGCACCTGCTATTGCTGGTTCGATACCCAGTCCGGGAATGGAATAGGATTCGAGATTGATATCCTGAGCCTGACCCACTGTGGTCCCAAGTGATGAGGCCAGTGAATTCAGATCGGTCTTTCCTGTCATCTTCTCCTGAAGTTGTTCAGCTTTCTTTTCTTTCCTTAATGCAAGTTCGATAGTAGGTTTAACAGTATTAAACGGAGAATATCCTTTTTCCTGTTTGGTATTAAGCATAGCCACTACAAACTGATTACCCAATTCGAAAATGGTAGTCCCCTCTGAACTGAGAACTGGTTTCCCAACTTCACCTTTAAACGCGGCACGTACCAGCATTCTGGAGTTCTCCATGCCTGCTACGTCCTTATCTGTTTCAAAGATACTGGCAATACGTTTGTTGAGACCTTGCTTGGTAACGGATTCGCGGAATGCTTTAATATCGAGGTTTTCAGCAGCAAATTTCGACGCAAGAGAGTAAGTCTGCTGGTAGGTCTGGCTGCTAGGCTCAATATTGCGAACAATTGTCGCCAGCTGTACATTTTTAGCCGTATTCCCACGTTTATTAATCTGAATGATATGAATACCAAGTTGAGAGTTAACGATCTGTATATCATTTACTTTTCCAAAAAATGCTGCCTCATCGAATGGCTTTACCATCGTGCCTCTTTTGAACCATCCCAGTTCTCCTCCTTTGACTGCAGATCCTTCGTCTGTGGAATATTTGCGGGCCAGGGCAGCAAAGTCGCCGCCAAGAGTAAGAACGCGTTTTAGGCTATCTGCAGTACTTTTCGCTTTGGCCATTTCAGGCTGAGAAGCCACGCGAATCAGGATATGACGGGCGTTGACAGAATCTGGCAAATCTTCAAATTTCTGAATCTTACAAAGTTTCCAGCTTTGTCCTTCCTTGTATGGGCCATAGATATCACCTGCCTTACCATTGAAAGCAAATGTTGACAGGGTAGGCGAGAGTTCAGACTGTTTGAAGAAAGAGGGATCAAATTGCTTGTCTGAGTTGATGTTAACATAAGCTCCAGGATCTTCAACAGCAGCAAATTCGGCCTTGATATCAGTTATCCACTTTATTACTTTGTCTTCATCGTTTTTGGATGCAACAACAGGAAAGGAAACGTATTCAATGTCACGGCTAGCCTCTTGTTTGTATCTTTCTTTATTCGCTTCGTAAAATTTTTCAGCATCAGCCTGCGAAATTTTAATTGAACTATCAGAAACAGCGCTATACTGCTTACCAACATATTCAATGTTCACTTTTTTGTTCTTTCCTTCGAGACTGAATTTTGCTTCATCAGAAGTTGTATATATACCCTTGGTGATGAGGTTATTGTATTTTGTGAAAGTACGTTCTTCTATGATTTGGTTTTCAACAAAAAGCCAATAGTTGTGCTCTGGTCCTGTTGTGTTGGATTGCTGGTATTTCAGGAATTGAATCAGGGCCTGACGGTTGACAACGCCCGTCTTGGGGTCTCTGAAAAGGCTTTGAATGATGGCATGCGGATTTTCTCCTTGTACCAGGTCAAAAAGTTCATTGGAGGTGACACCCAAACCAAGCTTTTCATAAATATCCTTCATGGTATAGTTCCTGACAAGTCCCATCCAGGTCTGGTCCCTGATCTGTTCAGTCGTTTTTTGATCTAATGAAGTTGAACCTGAGTTTAATTTGTAAATATCAGAAAGGTCATCTACCTTCTTTTGAAATTCTTTAAAATCGACACTTTTACCGGCGATTTTGGCAATCTCCTGTTCATTTCCACGTATGATTGAACTACCTGATTTTACAGCATCTCCAAGAACAAATGCTGCCAGGGCTAATCCAATGAAGATGGTGATTCCTATACCTGCACGGTTTCTGATTTTCTCTAATGTAGCCATCCGTTTTCTGCTTATTTATTTACTTTACTGTTGAATTTCCAGATCATTTTTTGAGCGTACGAATATAGTAATTCAATTTTAAAAATTACTAATCTTTTTCATCTCAACCAGTTCAATTTTTGTTCGCGTACTGCGCAAAATTTTGTATTCGTAGGATCCGACGTTAAGAATTGTATGGTATTTAGGAAAACTGGCATGATGAAAAAGCAGATAGCCCGCCAGTGTTTCATAATTTACATCTTCATCAATAGTCAGGGAATATTTTTCATTCAGCTGGGAAATCGGTATGCGACCCGAGAAGATATAATGATCCTCTCCCAGAATTTTTTCTACGATATCTGTTGTGTCATGTTCATCTTCGATCTCTCCGAAAATTTCTTCCAGAATATCTTCTGTTGTTATCATTCCTGCAGTTCCTCCAAATTCATCTACCACGATGGCCGTGCTTTTGTGTTCGTGGAGCAGAATACTCAGCAGTTTGTTGGCTTCCATCGTTTCCGGAACAAAAGAGATTTTCCGGAGGCATGACTGAATATCTTGCGGATGGTGAAAAAGATCGGAAGAATGAACGTAGCCAATGATGTTATCTGAATTTTCCTGGTAAATCATGATCTTGGAAAAACCTGTCTCAGTAAATTTTTGGCGCAAAATTTCAATTTCTTCTTTTATCTCAATCATGACGATGTCAGTGCGGGGTATCATACAGTCACGAATCTTGAGTTTGGAAAAATCCAGGGCATTTTGGAAGAGTTTTATTTCGCTGTCAATCTTTTGATAGGAGACCGTATTTTTACTGTCTATTTCACAGAAGAGATTGTTGAGGTCGATCCGGCCAAAAACACGTTCCTCCTTCTTTTGCTCGATTTTTACCTTAAAGAGATATTTCAAGACAAGTTTTGATACACCGGTAGCGAATTTAGTTATCGGATAAAAAAGTACATAGAACAACGCTACTGGAAGCGCCAGTACGTTGAGGGCGAGGTTAGGATTGATCCTGAAGATGGTTTTGGGAAGAAATTCTGCAAAAATTAGGATAATAATAGTTGAAACGGTTGTGAGGAGGATCAGCTTCAAAGTTTCGTCAATATTGATTTTGAGAAAAAATGGATCCACTGCATTTTCGAATGCCAAACTGTAAACTACCAGGGCAATGTTGTTTCCAACCAGTAGCGTGGCGATATATTGCCCGGGGTTTTTATTGAAGATGCTGATAATCTTTCCATTGAAATGATTTTTTCCCTTATCGAGTTCAATTCTTAGCTTGTCGGAAGAGAAAAAAGCGATTTCCATCCCCGAGAAGAAGGCGGATGCCAACATGGTGAACAGGATAATCGTCAGCTCGTTCATGATAGTGAAATCAATTTATTCTTCTTTGACGTAGAGATGTCCTTTGTTTTTATAAAACGACCACTTCGACATTTGAGCGTCAGACTTGAAACCTCCTGCTCCAGTGATGTACTGATCTCCTTTTTTGATACTGACAAACTGATCGGAGGAGATGAGATCTTCCGTTTCATTGTATTTTAATTCCTCAGATCTTAATGTATCTCCTTGTATATTAACGAGTACGACATTTCCGTTAGCCTCCCATCTCTTTTGAAGATCATAATATTTTCCATGATTGCCAGACATTTGAGAAATGATTTTCCTGTTAAGATCGTATTTCTGAAAAATGAACCCATCCGGGAAATCCTTGTAGGGATTTTTCGGATCATCGTACAGCAGTAGGCGGGGCGTTTGCAGATGATATTTTACTACCCCTGAATCTGAATAAAAAGTCTCAAAATTCAGCGCCTCTACTGCAGGCAGATTGGCATTTTTCAACATATCCGGAGGGAGATCTGCGGAAACTTTTGTCTGACAGGAGATTATGGAGATAACAATAGCGAAAAAGAGCCCAATTCTACCCAAGTCAACCAATTGTAATATTTTCCCGGAATCATTCACACGAATATAATTTGTCTTTCATTCAGCAATAGTCTTTATCACTTTTTTACAGATTGTGCTGTGTTGGCGTCACTTTTTGCTGCCGGTGCGCCAAAATCGATGATGTCGCCACTATTGGCATCCAGTTCAATTGTTTCTTCTTTGTCGATAAATTTGAACTTAATCCATTTCGATTTGAGGTCTGCCTTCAGCTCATATTTACCGTCGAAACTGGTAAAATAGTCACGTTTGGCTTTGTGCGCTGTGACGTGAACGCCTGATGCTGGTTTTCCATCACGGTAGACAGTTCCTTTAATGATCCTCGGGTGGCCATCTACGCTCAAAAATCCAAAACAGAGCAAAAGCAAGAGTAGTTGAAACGGTCTTAGATATTTTTTCATCGATCAGAGAACAATGGTTTAATCAAATTTACTCTTCAGGAACCACCTGTCCCATAATAAAACATGCACAGTAACTTTAGCGTACGTTTCTTTGATCAGGTTATTTGATTTGGTTCCCAACTGACCAACTTCGCATGAGATATTTAATTTTGAACGCGACCGGCTTAATGGAAGTCCGAGGCCAAAAGTAGCTCCAATGGTTTTAATCTGTTCTCCATTAAGGGTCAGATAAGAATTTTCATAAAAGGCACCGACCCTGTATTCGGCTCTATCCCAGTACCTTCTTATAGAGTAGATATTGGGTACAAATTCCAGACCGGTTGAATACCTGCTGCTGTTGCTCAAGAAGTTTTCCTGCTTACCCAGAAAAAGAACATCTTTCCATTTCTGAAAATACACATCTGCCCCAAAGGTAATTTTGTCCTTGATAGCATAAGAAAAACCTGCTCCATAAGAAAGCGGAACCTGTAATCCCTTGTTAGTCGATTCAACATTCTGCAAGGTATCTATAATTTCAGCTGGAGTGGAAGACCCTCTAAAAAGCGCCCGCTCCTCGTGAATAATGTAACTTGAGTTGATATTAACCTTTGGCTCGAAAGTAGCTCCTAAAGTCAAACGATTTTTATTTTTAGTCATTAGGTGATACTGGAGACCTCCTGTTACGCCCAATCCGTGAGCAGATAGGCTGATATTCTTCAGGTAGTCGTAAGCGTTAATATCATTGGGATAATTGATAAAGGAGTTATCTTCAATCTTCCCGAATAAAAACCAAGTGTTGGCTCCCAAAGAAAGATGTTTTCCCAGACGGATTGCGTTTCCCCAATATAATTTGGTCAGCGTTCCGGTGCCAGAAAAGGCGATATTGGTTAAAAGTTCTGATTCGCCAGTGGTAGCATTAATATTATATCCCTTCGAGGCGTAGGGTAACAGTCCAAATGAACTGGCCCACCAGCGTGTAATCGGTAAAGCAAAAGTGAGGTGGTTGAAGTTGACGTTGTTTCTGGTATTGTTGGCGCTCGCAGTCTCTGAGTAGGTAAACCTGGCATCCACACCAAACTGCATCAGAAAAGTCAGGGAGTCGATCGATGAGTAGGAAGCCGGATTGGCAGTATTGATTTGAAAACTGCTACGGGTGCCTATTCCAATTCCGCCCATGCCGTCACCTTTTCCGTAACTTGAATTATTAAGGGTGCCGAATCCAAACCGGGAATAAGGCGAACTTGTGCTGCTGCTGTTTTGTCCGTAGATCCCGGTTGAGATCGTCAGAACTAAAATGATCGCAAAGAATTTCAATTTATAGCTTTTCAACATTATATTCCAATATTCTGTTTAAACCAATGAGTGTGATCTCAAACTTTGCAAAGATGTGATTTTTTAATCTTCTTTCAAAGAACCCGGCATCACCACCGGTAAGGACAGGCTGTATTTCAGGGTACTTTTTTTTAAGCAGGTCAATCATTCCGTCCATCTCCAGAACCATGCCATTCAGGACTCCTGCACGAATGGCCTCTTCGGTTGTCTGTCCGATCAAAGGCCAGTGATCTGCCTCTTCAACAAGCGGTAGATACTGGGTAAATTCGTGCAGCGAACGGAATCTGCTTCGTAATCCCGGAGAAATATTGCCTCCAAGAAAGACTCCATTTCTTTCAATCAGGTCGAAGGTGACAGCAGTTCCCGCATCTATTACCAACAAATCCTTGTTTGGGAACAGAGTATGGGCTCCTACTGCGGCTGCCAATCGGTCCAGTCCCAGGGTTTCGGGTGTCCGGTATCCGTTTATGATGGGTATTGGTGTCTGCGGTTTCAGTTCCAAAAAGGTTTGGAAAGAGTTCTTTAAATAGTCAAGCAATGGTGAGTGAACCGAAGCAACAGCGGATAAAATCGCTCTTTCCGTACCCGGAAATTCTTCCATCAGCTCTATTAACCCATTTAAAGAAAGATCATTAAACACAAAATAGCTCAACATCTCACCTTTGGAAAAAATGGCCACTTTGGTCCGGCTGTTTCCTATATCAAGTACTAAATTCAAAATCAGTCCAGTTTTATGTTCATACTGATATCCAAGGCATTAACCGAGTGAGTAAGAGCCCCGATGGAAATGTAATCTACGCCGGTTGCAGCTACTTCTTTCACTCGTTGCAGGTTCATATTTCCGGAGGCTTCCACTTTAGCCTGATGATTGATGGTCAAAACGCACTGTTTCATCAGTTCGGTCGACATATTGTCCAGCATGATAATGTCGGCTTTCATCTCGAGTGCTTCCAAAACTTCAGCGAAGCTGGTCGTCTCTACCTCAATTTTTATTTCCGGCGGGACTTGTCTCCTGATCTGTGCCACTGCTTTTTTGATGCCGCCTGCCACTTTGATATGGTTATCCTTAATCAGCACCATATCATAAAGACCAATCCGATGGTTTTCACCTCCGCCGGCCTTGACGGCATATTTGTCCAGAATGCGCAATCCGGGTGCGGTCTTTCGTGTATCAAGAATTTTTGTACCAAAATCAGCGACCTGTTCGACAAAAAGAGCTGTCATGGTGGCAATGCCACTCATCCTTTGCAAAAAATTTAGCGCAAGCCGCTCACCTGTCAGCAATGCCCTGAATGGACCGCTCATCGCAACGAGTAAATCGCCGTTCTTGATTTTGTCGCCATCCTGAACTTTTGGATTCCATATAATTTGTGGTGAAAGATTCCTGAAGACAGCTTCAGCCACCTCCATTCCTGCAACGATGCCTTCAGCTTTGGCAGTCATGGTGGCGGTAGTAAATATCGAATCGGGAATTAGGGCATTGGTGGTTATATCTCCTGAGCCGATGTCTTCTCTGAGTGCGCTTGCTATCAATGAACTTATTTTTTTAATGTCCAGACTGTTCATTGAAAGTTTTTTTTTCTGACTTTTTCTGTTGAGATCTTTTTACCTTTTTCCTGAATGATGTGATGAACCAACTCATCTGATTCTCCGGGGTAATCTGATCTGACATGGCCTCCACGGCTCTCTTTCCGCTCAATGGCAGAGACACAGATCAGCCTGCAAACAGTAGCCAGGTCATTGATTTTTTTGATGTTATAATCCTGCTGATCGCTGGGATATTGTGTCAGTATTTCTTCTATCCTTCTCAATGAATCCGTCATCTCTTGCTCGTTTCGCACAATACCAACCTTGTTGCTCATCAGTTCAGACAATTCATTCTTTATCTGTAAATAAACGTCTGAAGTCTCCAGATTGAGCGTCACATCTTTTGCTGAAAGGATATTCCCGGTAGGGGTGGGTAAATCTTTTGCTTTTTCAATCAGTCTCCGTCCGAACACAAGACATTCGAGCAACGAATTGCTCGCCAGCCTGTTGGCGCCCATTACACCCGTTGAGGCCACTTCGCCGCAGGCGAATAGTCCGGTGACATTGGTCTGTCCCCATAAATCTGTGCGAATACCTCCGACTGTGTAATGTGCTGCAGGAGCGATGGGAATTAAATCGCTTGTTAGGTCGATCCCAACGCTTTTTAATTTTGCGTCAATGGAGTGAAAACGTTCTTTCAGAAAGGCTGAATCAAGATGCCTGAGACTCAAAAAAACGGTAGAACCGGTCTCCTGCATCCGTTTAAAAATTGCGGAAGCTACTACATCGCGGGGGGCCAACTCTGCCATCTGGTGAAGTTTCAGCATAAAGCGATCTCCGTATTTGTCAAGTAAATAAGCCCCTTCACCGCGGACGGCTTCGCTGATCAGATAGGCTTCCTCTCCATCGACGGCGAGGGCTGTCGGATGAAATTGGATAAATTCCATATCTGCCAGACGCGCACCTGCATGCCAGGCCAGAGAAATTCCGTCTCCTGTGGCAGTATAGGGGTTGGTAGAACGCGAATAGATGCGGGAAAGACCTCCGGTGGCAAGAATTGTTGCCTTCGTCCTGAAAATTGCGTTCTCACCTGTGTTATAATCGAGTGTCTGAATACCTGCGCAGACACCATTTTGTGTAAAAATCTTTACTGCTGTGGTGTATTCGAATGGGGTGATCCTAGGATTTTCGAGGATTTTTCTAAGCATGAAGCCGGTCATGACTTTCCCCGTCGCGTCTCCATCGGCATGAAGAATTCGCCGATGAGAGTGTCCACCTTCCAATCCAAGAATCAACTCTCCTTCGGCATCTTTGTCGAAGGCTACACCCATGGAGATCATCTTCCTGACCTGCTCAAGCCCTTCGTTTACAAGAATATAGGATGAGTCGTAATCGCAAAGACCACGACCCGCCGTTAAAGTATCTTCCAGGTGATAAAGGGGGTCATCATCGGTACCAATAGCGGCTGCAATACCACCCTGCGCATTGTATGAGTTACTGATATCGAGCTCTGACTTGGAAATGAGGGCTACCGTACCGCGGCAAGAAGCGTGAAAAGCTGCTATAAGACCGGCAAGCCCGCTACCGACCACTACAAAATCAAAATCAAATTGTTTCATGTATATTGATGGGTAAACCCTCCTTAAATGAGCGACAAAAATAACATTTATAAATAAAACACAGAGGAAAGAACCCTGCATTTGCGTAAGATACAGGCTCAAAGATAGGCAGGATTAAACAGATTGGGCTTCGTTTAGATTTTGTTAACTAAAATTAGCTCACTTTGGGAACAAAAAAAAGCCATTGCATCAGTTTGCAATGGCCCTTTTTTATATCGGTATTAATCTCAACCAATTAGGCAGGCATGTCCGGTAACGACCATGGTGCACGGTAAGTGTGTTTGATCAGTTCTGCGGCAAAATCACTTGCAGGAACAGGATCCGTGTAAATTTTATTGAAAGTCGGGTGTCCGTCATGGATGCTGAATTTATCTTCTATCACAATTTTGATTTTTTCATCTGCTGTGATATTAGTAAACTTCATATTAGGACCATCCCAAAGTAGTTCTTTGTTAAGGGTCTGAAGGCGGACAGCCAAAACACCCATTACCACCATTTCGTTAAATGGACCTGACTGACTAAAATCAGAAGCGGTTTTTACGCGTGATGCCGGTGACTCCTTGGCAGCGCGAACCCAATCCATTTCATGGGAAGCAGTGATTCTGCGACGGAATTTAGGTGCATTCTCGGGTTTTTCGACTTTACCGTCCGGACGTAAAATCCATGGATTAACGCCGTAACAACCACAAACCAAAGTTCCTTTGGTACCGTGGAAGAATACGCCACCGCCCGAATCGTTCGGATTTTTTCCAGTTGGCCAGGCAGCAGGAAGCATGGGTTTGATCCCACCATCGAACCAATACACATCAACTTGGGGAAGCTTAATTTTCGTAGACTTTTTCGGTGTTCTTGCAGGGAATACCAGTTTAACAGATTGTGCAGTTGGAGCGCAATCCTGAAGTAATAACGTGGAATTGCCCTGAGCTTTAATCGGATATCCTAATTCAAGGCCGACAAAAACCGGATGAAGAATATGGCAGGCCATATCACCCAATGCACCTGTTCCATAAGCCCACCAACCGCGCCAGTTCCAGGGGTGATATATTGGGTTATAAGGAATCATTTTGGCTGGACCAGTAAATAAATCCCAATCAAGTGTATTAGGAACGGGCGGGGTGTCTTTAGGTGTATTCAATCCTTGTGGCCAGATAGGTCGGTCTGTAAACGCCTCAACTTTAGTTATTTCCCCGATTTCGCCGTTGGCAATCCATTCACAGGTAAGATTAACACCTTCTTGTGAAGAACCTTGATTACCCATCTGGGTTGCAACATTGTATTTTGCAGCCAGCTTGGTTAATAACCGTGATTCGTAAACAGAGTGGGTTAGCGGTTTCTGTACATAGACGCTTTTCCCCATAGTCATGGCATGAGATGCAATGATTGCATGACAATGGTCGGCTGTAGCGACCAAAACGCCATCGATTGATTTACCCAGTTCGTCGTACATGACTCTCCAGTCTTTGTACTTTTTAGCACCTGGAAATTCTTTGAAACAGTTGTCAGCATAAGCCCAGTCAACATCACACAAACCAACGATGTTTTCAGATTTCAGGTTTTTTAAATTCCCGTGTCCCATGCCTCCAATACCTACAGCCGCAATATTAAGCTTGTCGCTGGGTGCCTGGTGTCCCAAGCCTGCAATTGTGTTGGAGGGGAGTACAGTAATTGCAGCAGCCGCTGCAGCACCGGTTCCCAAAAATCCCCTTCTCGAAACTTTGTTTTTCTCCTTCATCAGAATAAAATTATTGAGTTAAAAAAATTTGTAACGCAGCTGTAAATATATTAAATAATTTTAAAACTCTCTCATGCCTCCTCCTTCGTTACCAGATGAATGTTAATTAAAAGTTAAAAGATCAGGATCAGCAACTACTCCTTAATAAATATCACAGTGGAAATGGGAAGATGATCGCTTACTCCGCCGTGATAAACTGGCCCCATAAAGGTTCTAAACGGCTTCTTTCCCAGGTATCTTTTGTCATCCTCCATCAGAAAATTCTCTTTACAGATAGTAGTTTCTTTAGGTGATATCTGTAATCCATTCCCTCCCAGTAGATTACCGGTACAGATGAACTGGTCGAAAATTTCCCAGTTACCCTTGCTTCTAATCGTGCCTATCTTTTCCTTCTGCCAGAACCGCGCCATATTAACGAGTTGTGAGGCACCGGGTTTCTCCGCTTCCATGGAAGCTCCCAATATTTTGATAAAACAAGTCTCGTTAGGGGTAGCATTAAAATCGCCCATCAGTAAGAATTTGCTCCGTGAATTACGCGCAAGGAGGGAATCGAGCTTGTGACGGAGAATGCCAGCTGCAAGATTTCGTTTCTGCAGCGTTTCGACATATCCGCCACTTCTGGAAGGCCAATGGTTGACAAAAAAACTGATCGACTCTTTATGGATATTGGCCTTAAAATGAAGGATGTCTCTGGATACGAATTGTTTTGCCTTACTTCCCCGCACCGGTATGAATTCGTAATCAACTGGTGTAACACGATCTTTCCTGTACAACAGGGCTACATCAATTCCACGCGGATCAGGAGATTCCTTGTGTATAATACCATAATTGCCCTCTTTCAGGGGCGTCTTCTTCATTAGATATTCGATGGTCCAGAGATTTTCGATCTCTGCCAGTCCGATGATATCAGGGTAAGTGCCGTTGGAGGCAGCAATTAGCGCACGATAAACCATCATGACTTTCTGATCAAGTCTCGACATCGTCCAATGGTTCTTTCCTTTTGGTGTGAATTCATTGTCGTTGGTGGATGGATCATCGAAAGGATCGAACAAATTCTCGGCATTGTAGAAGACCACTTTGTACCCACCAGTCAGCTCGTTTTGCGCGGATAACGCTGATACAAGAAAGAGTAGAAAAGCAAGAATAGTTAGTGAATGACGAATGGAAATGCTCATTGATTATCTTTTCTTCTCAACGCGTTCAAAGGCACCAAGATCGGGACCTGCATCAGCATGCCTGTCATTTCCCTTTAGGTCGAGAGGAACAATCTTGATAAAAGATTCCTTACCATGATCTTTGGCAACAGACAATGTGTCAAGTTCATAGATACCTTTTTGAGCGTTGATAAAACGTGGGGAAACATTTCGGATCAAGGAAACAAACCTTTCCGGGCTCTGCAACCTGAACGTGTCAGAAATCTGTATCAGACAGTGATCGAACAGGTAATTGCTCATTCCCTGTTTATCCATCGAGATCTTCAGCTCATCAGGATTTAATCCGGTAATGATACAATTTCCAAAAAATGCCTGTGTCAGATCACCAACATATCGGGCTCCGTTTTTGCTGTTAACCAGGTAATTGGAGATGGTCAAGGTGGGATTGTCCCGCAACGTGGTGGACAGGTTAGCGTTATTGGCAAATGTTGAATGGTAAAACTGGTAATCACCGCCAAGTAACAAGGCAGTATTGTAATATCCTACATTGGCTATTACGCAGTTATAGGCACGAATTTTGGATTTCATCGCCCAGATCCCCGACCAGCTCATGTTTTCGATCCGCGTGTTAGTCAGCTCAACAGATGCGTAACCCTCCTTTTCGATGTTGCCCACCTGCAAACCAATGTTCGCGTTTCTGATGATGGCGTGATCGATGATATTGTTGTGGCTTCCCGATAGCAGGGTGATCCCGTTCCACTGATCCGGAAGATTCATATATCCGCTTTCGAGCCGGTCGCCTTTGAAAATGACTGGTTCTTCGACTGTCCCCTTAACGATTAAGGTCCCTTTGATAAATAATCCGGCATTTTTGTGAAAATAAACAGTACTACCCGCTTCTATCGTAAGTGTCTGACAGGTGTCGACGAATGCATAGTTATAAACCAGGTACGGTTTTTCTCTTGTCCAGGTAGTAGTCTTCAGCATCTCGGCCTTGATCAGTTTATAATCCTGACCCCATGCAAGTAATCTGACTTTCTGTTCTTTGCTGCTGATTTTAAATACGATAGAGTCTTCAGCCATCAGTAATTGACGGGCACCATTCTTGTTTAGGCTGGCCTCGACAAAAATGAAAATACTGTCGTGGGCAGGTATCTCTACATTAAATACCTCGTTGGATGCCTCGCCATTGATATTCAGTCTGAAGCCACTGGTTGCTCCACCAGCCAACGTTATGGATGAGACGACAACACGATCATTGGTGGTATTGTAGACCCGCAGATTTTTGGTGGGTGAACCGATAGAGGTAAAAATGGTATCAAAAGCGATCGTATCAGACGAGAAGGAAAGCGGCCTTCCGCCTGCATCTTTTTCGTTCTCCTTCTGACAGCCGCCAAAAAAGGAGAGCGCCAAAGCAACAGCCAACGCTTGAATAATGCTTCTCATGCCTATATAAAAAGAGACTACCTGCAAAGTAATAATTCAAATATACGGAAAAAAATCGAATTTTAACAGTTTTTAACGAACTTTATTTACTGCTCTTCCTTACCAGGAATAATCCGGCGAAGGTCAATGCTCCGTTGATGATAATTAACTCGAATCCAATCTGATACCCATTAAACAATTTTTCAGAATAATTGTTCAGGAACCACGAAATTAGAGGAGCGGCTACCACCACATAAGGAACAAAATGGTCTTTGATCTGGTAACGTGTCAGCATTCCGAAGGCAAACAGCCCGAGTAACGGTCCGTAGGTAAGTCCGGCGACCTTGAACACCGCCATCACCACGCTCTGATTGTTGACTGCCTTGAAAATCATGATCACCACAAAAAGCAATGCGGAAAAACTCAGGTGTGTAATCTTCAGTATCCTCTTTTTGTTCAGGTTTTCCCGTTTTTTAAAATTAAGAAAATCTATGCAGAAGGCTGTCGTCAGAGAGGTCAGTGCAGAGTCAGCACTGGCATAATTGGCAGCTGTAATTCCCAGGAGAAAGAACACGCCAATCATCAGGCTCATGTGATTAATCGCCAGCAGCGGATACAGATCATCACTTTTCTGCGGCAATGAAATCTGGTGAGATTCGGCGTAGATGTAAAGTAATGCGCCCAGGGTCAGAAACATCCATACCACCGCGACAAAAATGACGCTGAAGGTCATCATGTTTTTCTGTGCCTCCTTCAGGTTCTTGCAGGTGAGGTTTTTTTGCATCATATCCTGATCGAGACCCGACATGACGATGGTGATGAAAATCCCTGCAAGAAACTGCTTCACAAAGAATTTCCCGGATCTCCAATCCCAGTCAAAGACCTTTGAAAACGGACTTTCCTGAACATTCTTGATCATATCTCCGAAACTCCACCCTAAACTGCGAAAAACAAAATAGATGGTTAAAACTACCGCTGAAATGAGAAAGATGGTTTGAAGGGAATCCGTCCAGATAATTGTTTTAACCCCTCCTTTAGTGGTGTATATCCATATCAGGATAATGCTGATCAGCACAGTTACTCCAAATGGGATCCCAAAATGGGCAAAGAAAGCCAGCTGAAGTACCTCTGCCACCAAATACATCCGGAAGGCAGCGCCAATAGTTCTTGAAAGCAGAAAGAAGAAGGATCCTGATTTGTAAGAGAAAAAGCCAAGACGTTCTTCCAGATAACTGTAAATTGAAATTAGATTCATGCGGTAATACACAGGAAGCAGCACGAAAGCCACGACCATGTAGCCCACAAAATTCCCCATGACAAACTCAAAATAGGTGAAAGCTGAGTTACCAACTTCCCCGGGTACGGAAATAAAAGTGACCCCTGAAATGGTAGTTCCGATCATTCCAAAGGCCACGACAAACCAGGGTGATTTCCTGTTGGCTGTGAAGAAAGTATCTGTTGTGGCTGATCTGCTGGTCAGGTAGGCTACCAGTATCAGCAAAATAAAATATCCCCCAAGGAGTGATGCTACGAGGTACGGATTCATTCAGACACTTAATATAAGGTGTATTTTGATCTAACAATTTTGTACTTGTTGAGTTCCTCCTGCCAGGA
>DATCHD010000077.1:0-3373 GCA_036508555.1 Prolixibacteraceae bacterium | reverse complement strand
CTGGCAGCGGGCAAGTTCGGATACAATATAATCTACCCTGGTTTTAAACTCAACATTTCCGGTGTTGGAATAAAACAATGCACAAGCCGAAAGGTAATGCCCGAGGGTATGACCCGACAGTCCTTCGCTCTCCCAGCCACCGTATATTTCGCCTTTGGTTGGCAAGCCGGCATTCTGGTAAAACCGGAATAGAAGGCGATTAGGTTCGACAACCAGAAGATAAGCAGCATCCTTTTCCATTGCGTTTTTAAATGGACTTCCATCCAGGAGCTTTACATCTTTCAAATTGAAAGCATAGGTCTTTATTGGTGCTACAGGACTTATTATAACTTTGGTGTTTTTAAGTTCCGGTACATAGGATTGGGCATTTATTGTAAGTGAAAACACCAGTAAAAAACCGGCTGAGAACATTTTTCTTTTCATTGATTTAAGAGTGTTTTAATGTTAGTTATCAAATGTTGATGACTCAGAAAATGCGATATGGCAAATGTCTCCACAAACTGAGTTTAATGCGAAATTAATACTACGATTTTTGAAATGATATGATCTGAAATTGTATATTAGAGTTCATTGTGAAGATGTTATTCATTCCATCGCGGAGGAACAGCACCCAGCAAGTGCTTCACAAAGAAATCCCTGCGCTTACGTTCCCCATATTTCCCGCCTCCGGTATGATTCATCCCCGGAAGCATCACGAGTTCAAAGTCTTTGTCGGCTTTGATAAGTGCATCGCAGAGTTGAATAGTTGAAGCTGGATCCACATTATCGTCCACTTCGCCAACCAGCAACATCAGGTTTCCTTTGAGAAGATGAGCATTAGTGACATTTGAATTATCAGCATACCACGGTCCGACAGGGTAACCCATCCATTGCTCGTTCCACCATATTTTATCCATGCGGTTATCGTGACAGCCACAGGAAGATACGCCAACTTTGTAAAAATCAGGGTGAAACAACAACGCTCCGGTAGAACTCTGACCACCAGCTGATACACCGAATATGCCAACACGTGTTATATCCATATAGGGATATTTTTGCGCAGCGGCCTTTATCCACAGGATCCTGTCAGGGAAACCGGCATCTTTGAGGTTGCGCCAGCATACATTGTGAAAGGCCTTTGAGCGATTTGATGTACCCATGCCATCAATCTGCACCACAACAAACCCAAGTTCAGCCAGAGCTGCATAGCTTTTGTATGAAGCACTGAAGTTTTTAGGAACAAATGAACTATGAGGGCCAGCATAAATAAGCTCTATGATGGGATATTTTTTGGCTGGATCAAAGTTGGTCGGGCGATAAATTATCCCCCAGATATCGGTTTTGCCATCGCGGCCTTTGGATGAATAGACTTCCGGCATCTTCCAGCCTGTTTTAAGTAACTCGCTGATATCGGATTGCTCTATTGTCATCAATACTTTGCCATTTGAAGCATCTCTGAGTACCAAAGTTGGAGACATATCCACACGGGAATAATTGTCTGTTAGAAAACGATAATCCGTAGAAAAACCTGCCTGGTGATTAGACTGTTCAGGGGTAAGCTCGACCAGATTGCTGCCATCGAAGTTAATCCGGTAATAATGGATGAGGTATGGATCTTCTGCAGCATTGCGACCGCTTGCTGTAAATAGAATCTGTCGGGCTGAATCCAATACTTTTACAACTTCGCGAACAACCCATTCACCTTTGGTAATTTGGTTTTTCAGACTGCCATCACCATTGTACAAATACATATGGTTCCAACCGTCGCGTTCCGAAGTCCAGATAATTTCCTTTCCATCGTTAACATCGCGGCGGGTAAGTTTAGAGCTGTAATCAATAAAAGTATCTGATTTTTCGTCGATCAATACTTTACAGTTTCCAGATGTTGCATTTACTTCAACCACCTGATAACGTTGATGTCCACGCTGATTAAACTCGAACGTAAAAGCATGGTTATCTTTGCGCCAGCTAATATTTCCCAGAGCAAACTGGTGCAGAAATGACGTTCCATCCACATCAATTTGTTTCTTTGTTTCAACGTCGAAAAGGACAGGACTGCTGATTGGCAATGCATCACCGGCCTTGGGATAATACCTTTTCTGGAGTTTTGGCTGGAGTTGGTCCGGGGGTGATGATTCGACAAAATAAATATAATGCGGAATTTCGGCACGAACTTTTGTGCCGGCCAGTTTTTTAGAATCTGGCGACCAGAATAATTCAGCTGAATAGTATTCACCTACGGAACCATCAAAACTCAATTGAATTTGATTTTTACCAAGGGAATCTTTTACAAAAACATTATTATCACGAATAAAAGCGAACCATTTCCTATCAGGCGATTTTACCGGCGGGCCTGTATGGATTTCTGCCTTATCACCCCAATAACCGTCCGGTTTGTCCAAAGATTTGGTTCCGGTCTTTTTTAATTCGTTTTTTGTCCTGATCCATTCAAAAAGCAACGTATCCATTTGAAATGAAAACAACTTGCCATCAGGGGAAAGCTTAGCATCAACAGGTGAAAATTCTTCATTTTTAACAGGCTTTTTGATCAGTTCCGACAGTTGGCGAACAAGTTTATCGGTTTCAAAAATCTTTTCTTTGCTGAGTTTTTCGGCATTTACAGTCCAGAATTCTTTTCCCTGAGCTGTTAAGGTAGAATACCAGAATATCGGTTTGCCTTCTATCCAGTTTACTTTTTGAACCGAATGAAACACTTTTTTATTGAAAAGATCAACTATTGAATCAGCCTTGTTGTAATCGCTGGCAGTAAATACTTTTTGAGCGGGAGCTAAGCATGAAAAAGAAATAACTAATACCAATACGGATAGAAATCGGTACGATTTGTTCATAAAAATAAATGGTTAAGTATGTTTGATTATTTTAACTTCAATAGCATTACCCCATGAGACGGAATAGCCATCTCTATTTTTTTATCCAAATAATGGATGCCGGTGTCCTGTCTTCTTTTGGGTATTTACCCATGCGATTACTCCTGATATAATTCGGAATAGCCAGAAGAGGAGTTCCATCAGCCCATGTGCCATTAATGGTCATGATACCACTGAACATTTCAGGACGCCATTTAAGAGTTAACGCAGAAGCACCTATTGACTGATTAATGTCAGACTGGTCAGCTTTCTCCACATTAAATATTAGTGGTCCATAGCGAAGTGCTACACGCCCCCTGTCAGCCTCAATCTTTTCTTCTGCAGTTATTCTTTGTATCTCCATCGGGATCACGAGATCAATCTTGTCACCTTTTTTCCACTCACGGGTAATGGCAACATAACCTTTCACAACTTTAATCGGATATGATATACCATTAACTGTTAGTGCTTTAAGAGAGTTGACTATGGGAACTGAGGTATAAAGATCACTTGTTGTACGATTAGGA
>DATCHD010000076.1:0-27321 GCA_036508555.1 Prolixibacteraceae bacterium | reverse complement strand
AAATAGGCCTAAACAAAGTACGATCTATTGTTTCATTGTTTGTCAGATGGTTGAAAAGTTGTTTTTTATTCATGATATCAAATTTTAGATTTTATATTTGTTCGGTTTTAATGATTAACGATCGTCGTTGGGCTAGTTTTGAGCTGCTGCGTATTCCTAAAAATACGGTCAATTATTTACCGTGAAAATCTATGCTTATTTATTTCTGTTGAGGTTTGCTTGTTACTCATGTGGTATAAATCAATGCATTTCTGTTTCACAGGCCCCCAGGCCACCTCTGAAATAGTTAAATTGCACATGGGGATGATCTGCCAATAAAGACATTGGAACAGCACTATCCATTATCTTCTTACTGATCATTAATGCAGTAAGCCGTTGACCAAATGGATTATCATGAGCCCCTGCCTGCCAGATCGATATTTTTTCTGCTTTCCAAGTTTGTAGAGGCCCGACGGTCAGTGCCTGCCTGGGAATACCTGTAATCACGCCACCGGCGCTGGTGCGGGCATTTTGCATACAGGTAATGGGGTGCAGATCAACAACACGGGTTGTCAGTTTTCTGAATTCTTCGGGTGTTGGAGGAGCATCTTTATAGTTACCTTCTCTTTTTGCCGGATCATTAAAGGCCCAGTGTTTAACGTCTCCCTGACCTCCTTGCATCACGGCACAGCGAACGCCACTGTCCCAACTTTTAATGTATGCGCTGGTTTCGGCTTTTGGAAAATGCATATTCGAATCAGGCATCCTGAATTTCCTGTCAATTCGGTTAAAACAGAGTTCCCTGTCTGCTTTTTCAAATGATAAGGGATGGTCTGCATCAAGTTCTTTGCCGTCGACATACCATTCATCCATTCCCCAGAAATGGGCATTTGACAAATTCAGTTGTAATTCGTTCACCATCCGGGCGATGAGAGGCAGTTGTTCCGTTGGGCCAATAGGCCCGCATATTCCTACAGGATTACTGGTTGTTGCCTGTTTCCAGGCAGTGATGTACTCCAGCGCTTCTGCCAGGTAAAAATCCTCTAAGGTGTCGTAGAAAACAACTTTAAATCCTTCCCTGGATAATTGAAGCAGATCTTCAGGAGTAAGTTTCGCGGCATCTCTTAATAAATCATCCTCCAGCGTGGTAAAATCCCACCAGTCAGGGGCTAACATACTTAATTTTCTGGCCATAAGAATCTATTTTTAAGTGTTGGTATTTAATATGTAAACTTAATTTTTGTAAGATAATACCTTTACCCCTAACTACCTACTGCCTACTTTATCACAACAACATCGCCAAGCAGCTCTTTAAGAATATTATCCTGAGGATACCCATGACCTAAATGTTGCCTGAATCCTTCAGCATAAGCCGAGTTGATTTCTTTTCCCCTGAATGCGGCAAATCGTTTCATCGCCAGGATATATTCATCCATCTTATGATGCTTCTTTAGCCATTCACGTTGACTGTCATGACAGGCCAAAGTGTCTTCCTTTATTCCTATTTCAGTCGTAATATCAACATATATAGTGGGGTGGATAGGGATGCCAAACTTATCTTTTCCTTCCAGTGGATCAACATAATATAAATAGGGCACACTTTCAAAAGGTTCTTCTATAACCTCCATATTTTTTATGCCTGAAGCAAAACAAGCCGTTTGAATAACCCTGCTGGTCATCTCATGGTCGATCATATAATCATTTGGACTTGCCGTAAGAACTATCGTAGGCCGGACTTTTCGAATTAAGGCAGTGGCTTTGTTAATGGTTTCGCGGTCGTATACAATATAAACATCATCACATTCAAGACAATGGTAGGTTCCATCCAACAGTTCAGCCGCTTTCGCAGCTTCGACTTTCCTGATAATGCTTATCTCAGCCCTTGTTAACTCGGCTGATCCTTTATCTCCGGGGGTCATTGTCGCAATATGCACTGACCATCCGGCCTTTTTTAATAAGGATAGCGTGCCGACACACATCAATTCCGCATCATCGGGATGCGCAAATATTCCTAATACAATCTTTTTCATACCATTCTATTTTTCATAACATCAATAATTTTTCCGACTCCAGTTGATTATTTAAATAATGGTAATGCTTTTTGAATTTAAAGAGCTAGTTTTGGGACAATGGGATAAGATCAACCCTTCTTAACAGAATTTCAGCCCCCTCCGATTGAATCTGAATACGTCCTTTTCGAGGTTGAACATCCATCGCATGGTTGACTAAAGTGCCGTTGAGGTAGATGGTAATCTCCTTTCCCTGCACGATGCACACCAATTTATTCCATTTACCTATCGGCTTTTCAATATCTTTTGCTCCCCGAAATCCCTTAACATCCTTCCATTCTGGATCCCGACCATACCAATTGATTCGTCCCTCGTGAATGGTTGCAGGTGCACCATTAGGTTTGAAGACATACGACCCGCCCTGTTTTTCAGCCTCCACAGGACAGGTAAGAGAGAACTTTGTACTGCCGTCGCCAACGACCAACATATCTCCCGTTCCTCCTTCAATAAGCTGGCATTCAATTGAGTGCATCCATAATAAATAGTCTTTTCATTATTTAAAATCTTTATAAATATTTAATTATCAAAACTTTAATGAATATTAGTTTTTATTTTTTCGTTGAATTATTTTCGGCAGATTTGTCTGCAGCAAAAATCAATTCATGTGTTTTGAGTGCGTCAGCCAGGCTGGTTAAAGGCATTTCCTTGCCTTCTTCAATAGCCAAAAAGAAGGCTTCGAACTGTGCCTGATAGGGATGATCAGATACATCGCCGGAATCGAGCATCTTCATGGAAAGTTCACTCCATTTGTTCTTGTTCAGGCCGGCAAATTTTGTAGAGTAAAATTTATTATCCAAAAGGCTTCCTTCGCTTCCCACCAGGTGAAAGTGGAAATAATAGGGTTGCAGACAGTCAATAACAGAAGCAACTTTACCGACAGCTCCATTCTTGAATTTTACGATCGAAACTGAACTGGTAGGATATTCGTATTGCGCAAAATCTTTGTTATCAGAATAGGAGGAATAGCTACTGACGGTCTCAAACTCGCTACCCATACATAATAAAAGCGCATCCATTGCATGACATCCAGCCGACAAGAGGCTGCTGCCGGCTGCTCCCTTTTTAGTGTTCCAACGATACTGTCCATACCATGGCCCGATGCCGTGATAATAGTCAACTTCCCCATAATGAATCTTGCCCAAAAGATCCTGGTCAATCACTGACTTGATCGTAATCAGTTGACTCGAAAAGCGACATTCAAAACAGACACACGATTTCACACCTGCTTTTTGCACGGCTGCTTCTACAGCCAGACATTCGTCCCACGTCAAAGCTATCGGCTTTTCAATGATCAGATGTTTACCAGCCTTGGCTGCCATAACTGCCTGCTTTGCATGATCGGCAGGGTAACTGCAAATTGATACTGCATGTAGTTTCGGATCTGCAAGCATTTGTGCCAGATCTGTGTAACATATAATTGTTCCTCCATGCTTTGCACTGATATCTGCCGAATTAAGTTTTCGGGAAGAACACAGAGCGGTAACCCGGGCATAAGATGTTTTGTTAATAGCCTCGATGTGAGCTTCGGCAGCCCAACTGTAACCAATGATACCAACGTTATATTTCTTCATAGGTTTAATTCTTTAACACTAATATTGTCCGTATTTTTTGACCATTTGCGAAAGCATTAATAAGCGTTCTTTTGTAACCATGGGCGCTATGGAGCAGGCTGTACTTAGAATAAATCCTTTCCCTTTTGTTTTGCCAGTTTCAATAATTAGTTTGATATCGGCTTCGGCCTTCTTATCATCAGCATTAAGCAGTGTATTTATAGAATCAATATTCCCCTTTATAAAAAGGTCGTTTCCTATCCTGGCAAAAGCATCTTCCAAATCAACATTTCCGACGGGAACGGGGTCTAAGCACTCTAATCCGGAAGTTTTACTTTCCCGCATTAACTCTAAGCGATCATTTATGGAGCCACAGGTGTGAATGTACGCATGCACTCCCTTTGCCCGTATCGCTTCAATAATCTTACTTTCATAAGGAAGAACAAATTCGATGTATTGTTCGGTAGAGATAAACCCCATCCCGGCAAACGGAGAGGATATTTTGATGGCATCGATCTGTTTATCACACATTTTAACTGCCAGATCACGAATGCTATTTGCATATTTATCTATAATTGATTTAGACTTCTCAGGCTCCATAATCAAAGCTATCAGCCCATTTTCATAGCCTAACAGATCGAGGAAATAGTCGAAAGGAGAGGTGATCTCTCCATGAACAGAGACTGAATCCCCCACTTTTGCATGAAGAATATCAAAGATATCGAATAAACCCTCTTTGTCAAGGTCGAAGTAAAGATTTTGTGAAACAGGAATATAATTGATCACAGATGGTATATCCAGTTCAATATCTATATTCTCAATAGACTTTTGGACTTTCTTCTGTTTAAATGAAACCAATGGCAGATCAGCATGGGAATGGACTTCAGTCCGATCGGGATAAGTCAGTCTGTAACTTTCCTCTTCAATTAATTCATATTTGATCAAATCTCTTTTCCATTTATCCGAATGACCATGAAGACTTACCAAAATTCCATCAAACTTAAACATTTTGCATAACTTTATTAAGCCATCTGCAAAGACGTTTTTGTCATACCAAAACTCCACGGGATTAGGTCGCAGTTGATGCATCATGCTGCCAATGCTAAACTGGCACATCAATGGGACCCTGTCGGGCCGTTGCAGGTTCATCGCATAGTTGACCCTCTCTTTTGATGTAAGTTTCATTGTTGAAATTTAGTTTATCGTTGAAATTAGTTTTTCTAAATATTTTTTTGTCTTTACAATATATTCATAGTTTGTCTCTGCAAGTTCATATTCAATCGTAATATTGCCCTTAAAATTTAACTGTTTTAAGTAGGCAACAATTGCCGGAAAATTAACATCGCCTTGCGGAATAGGCACTTCTTTACCTAATTCATAAGGATTTGTCGGGTATTTCCCGTCTTTCGCATGTATTGCTTTTTCTTTCATGATATTTATTTAAAAAATTATTATGACATTATTGAGTCCAGTTTAAAAACGTAATAAATTTCAAGCCGCTATGGCTTGTGAATTTGAAAAATATTTTGAGTAATCCCGAATGAGTTCGAAATTTGATTGACAGCGATCCGGTTTTCTTGTAAAGATAGCCATAGGATTGTTTTTTGGTAGCCTTTTCATGCAAAGCAAGGCGATTGGAAGGAAAAAATTATTAAATAGTTCATATTCAATAATATATCTAAATATCCTTCCGAAATTTATCGCAATACCTGTATTAAAAGCAAAGAGACTTGTTTTAAACTGCCCTCTGACTTTTGTTTTTCCACCTTGAGTTCTGGCTTTAAACTCTTTCATTAAAGCTTCAACATTTGGCCTGATCTTTCGCCGTTCTTTGGGGATATTCCTGATGTTGCTGTTCCGTTTGCCTAACAGATAATCTTCATGCTTAAAATAGTATCTCCCCTTGTTTTAAAATATTTGGCAATTTTCTATTAATGGACAATCGTTGCAGATATTTGTATCAAACCGGACTTTATAACGTTGTTTTGTTGGCATGGATGTCGCAATTTGACCAGGGCATTCTACGGTATATTCCGCAGGTTCTTGGCTGATTTGCTCAATTATTTTGTAAGCGTCTCCACGATACCCATTCATGGTTTTTTGCAGGCAACAGCCGTTCCTTATTTTTTCATCCAGCGATTGGGTAGCAACTCCCGGAATACTTCATCGGGAGCATTTGTGTTGACGTAAGCCAGCCTGTTTAGTACATCAGTAAAGTATTCGAAGGTGTTAATCCCATTGAGCCTGCATGAACAAGCCAGGGAATAGATCAAAGCCGTCCTTTCGGTCCCGTCATGGCTGCCACAGGACAGGGAGTTCTTCCGGCTTTATGTTGGCATGACACTTATGTTGGCATCGTAGCTTAACAAACTCAAATTCAGAATAAGTCAATCCCTTCAGCCAACATAAGTTTTTAAAGACTTGTCAAGAAATCCATCAGCCCTTTATCGGTCTTCCAAGATTTCTGTAGTTTACCCTTCTGCTTTATCTCACAAGTTTTCAGTGCTTTGGCTTTCTTTTGTACATTTACCTCTGCATAGATATTGGTAGTGTTAACTGATACATGACCTAACCAAGCTCGTATAGTATTGATATCTGTACCAGATTCAAGTAGATGAGATGCAGTCGAGTGTCTGATAGTGTGCGGAAAAATCGGAAGAAAGAACTTCCTCTTTGCAGGCTCACACGATGCGGCTAAGGATATCGCCATGTTCTATAGTTTTTTTGCAACTTGCGCCAAGAACGACATCGACCCGCAAAAGTGGCTGACCTATGCCATGCAAAACATCAACGATACAAAACCATCTGAGCTAAAATATCTGCTACCGCAATTTATCGATAAAAATTTACTGGGGTAAGTCGGATTTGATGGGGTGGATACGTTACAACGTTAATAAATTCCCTGAAATTCTGCCTGTTTACAACCATGGTTTCAGGATTGTAATTCGAAGTAAAAGTTTTAGAGAATTTTGCTTTCCACTTTTCGTTCCATTTAAACTGGAATGCAAAGATTTTGTCATTAAGTTTTTCAACATAATCAATTTCCTGTTGTTGTGCAGTACGCCAGAAAAAGGATGCTGATTCAATCCGGTGATATTGATTGAATTTCAACCGCTCACTTATAAGGAAATTTTCCCATAACGGGCCAATATCATTCCGTAACTGAACAGGGTTATAGTTTCCTATAACTGCATTCCTTATCCCGTTATCATAGAAATAGATTTTCCGGTTTGTTTTGATTTCATCCCTCAGGTTACCACTGAAGGCCGACAACTTATAAATGACAAATGCTTTTTCAAGGATATCAATATAAGTGGCCACTGTTTTTGCATCAAGCCCGATTAAAGATGCAATTTCGTTGTAAGATACTTCATTGCCCAATTGATAGGATAACGCTTGCAATAATTTTATTAAGATCTCTGGTTTCTTTATTTTAGCATACATCAATACGTCCCGGTAGAGATAACTCGAAGCAAGTTCCTTCAGGATAATCTGCTGATCGGCTGGGTTCGTCAATACATCCGGATAACATCCAAACACTAACCTGTTTTCGAGATCCTGTTCTGCTTTTACATATCCCGAATGGTTCTGCCACTCTTCCCAGGAAACGGGCCACAGGTTAAAAGTCCATTTCCTCCCGGTAAGTGGTTCCTGTGTTTTCTCCATCAGGTCGAACGATGATGATCCACTTAAAATTAACTGTACATCTTTAAACTGATCGACAATAATTTTAGAAGTAAGTCCAATTTCCGGTATTTTTTGAGCCTCGTCGATGAATACAACTCTGTTTCTGCCTATGATTGACCTTAATTGTTCTGTGTTTGGGCGGTTCATTATAACTGCAGTATTCGGATCATCGCCATCAAGGATTAGGGTTTCATTCAGAAATGGTTGTATCAGTTTTCCAACCATTGTAGTTTTTCCAGCCTGCCTGGGTCCGGTGATAATAATTGCCTTATTCGAAAAGAACCGTGATACTATCTCCTTTTCAATCAGCCTTTCTATGTTCATCTTTTTTTTTGCAAATATAATATTTTTCTATTTCGATCCACGATATTTATGTATATCAGGGAATATATTCCATAATATATATATAATTTAGGAAATGTGTTCCTTTATAACTATATTATATTGACCGAAGACTTACTGCTATTACTGGTCGCAGAAGGATAGGGAAAACCAGTCAAATTATATAGTTCGATTTTCGTTTCACCGACTCTGAAGAATGCGGTCTTCACCTTTTGATTCGTCACCTCTTCGATGACATAACAGGCGCTGCCCAGGAGAGTTTCATAATAAGGTATGGCGTTTTCCAGACTCTTAACGGCAATGCCAATGTGTTCAATTTTCGATACGTTCACGGTAATAAGTTTTTAAACCCGATCGTAAAACTACTATAAACCGTAAATTCCTTATCTTCGCAGCCGTAGTAATCAATCTTTCTCACCCATGATCCTCTTCTTCAAAGAGAGCGGCAAAATTCTTGCTGTAGGCACTCAAATTTCATTGAATCAAGCTGATATCGAAAAATTAATTTGGTTGTTTGGCGAAGCTGAATGGATTCGCAAGGATCAGCTCGAAGGGCAATTTATCGGTCCGCGGAAAGAAATGATCACTCCCTGGAGTACCAATGCGGTTGAAATTACCCAAAACATGGGCATCAGGAGTATTGTGCGGATCGAGGAATTCATCGCTTCCGACGATCTTTCTGGTATTGATCCAATGTTACAGGCTTCCTACAATGGCCTGGACCAAACCATTTTCACCATTTATCACGAGCCGGAACCAGTTATTTACATCGAAGATATCGCTGCATACAATATTAAGGAAGGCCTCGCACTGAGCCATGATGAAATCCAATACCTTGAAGGTGTTGTAGGGAAAATAAATCGTAAACTAACTGATAGTGAGGTGTTTGGATTTTCTCAGGTTAATTCAGAACACTGCCGTCATAAAATCTTCAACGGTAGTTTTATCATCGATGGCATAGTGAAGCAGTCTACCTTGTTTGAGATGATCAAGAAAACAACCAAAACAAATCCAAATACCATTGTATCAGCATATAAGGATAACTGCTCGTTCAGCGAAGGACCAAAGGCGGAACAATTCGCACCCGCTTCGGCCGATACATCCGACTATTTTCAGGTAAAAGATATTGAAACAGTACTTTCGCTAAAAGCTGAAACCCATAATTTCCCAACAACCGTTGAACCATTCAACGGAGCAGCAACTGGTACCGGTGGAGAAATCCGTGATCGGATGGCAGGAGGCAAAGGGAGTTTTCCGATAGCAGGAACAGCGGTATATATGACCTCCTACTCCAGAAATGATGAAGACAACCGGCCTTGGGAACAACAATTTAAACCCCGCAAGTGGCTGTATCACAATCCGGAAGAGCTTCTTGTTAAAGCATCGAATGGCGCTTCAGATTTTGGCAATAAATTTGGTCAGCCGCTGATCAATGGTTCTGTTCTTACTTTCGAACATGCTGAGAATAACAAGAAATATGGCTACGACAAAGTCATCATGCAGGCAGGTGGTATCGGATATGCTAAAAAAGAGGACAGTCTGAAGGGAATACCCAAAACGGGTGAGAGCCTGGTCCTGCTGGGCGGAGATAATTACCGCATCGGCATGGGCGGAGGAGCAGTCTCTTCGGTCGATACAGGTGCCTTTGAGAGCCACATCGAATTGAATGCCGTTCAACGGGCGAATCCGGAAATGCAGAAAAGGGCCTACAATACGATTCGTGCTTTGGCGGAATCTGATGTTAATCCAATCGTATCCATTCATGATCATGGTGCCGGTGGTCATCTGAACTGTCTCTCTGAATTAGTTGAAGAGACTGGTGGTGAGATATTTATTGATCAGTTACCTGTGGGAGACCCTACCTTATCTGCCAAAGAAATCGTTGGGAATGAGTCACAGGAGCGGATGGGTTTCATAACCAGGAAAGAAAATCTGGCTTGGATCCAACGCATAGCAGAACGTGAAAGATCTCCCTTTTATGTGATCGGCGAAACCACAGGCGATCACAAATTCACATTTGTCAACCGCAAAAATGGGGATCGACCTATAGATATGGAGCTCGCAACCCTGTTTGGAAAGCCTCCCAGGACTGTTCTGGAAGACACTACCCCATCTGAAGTATTTGTTGATATAAAATACTCTAAAGAGCAAATATATAATTATTTAGATCAAATATTACAGCTCGAATCTGTGGGTTGCAAAGACTGGCTCACCAATAAAGTGGACCGATCAGTAACCGGTAAGATTGCCAAACAGCAGTGTGCCGGGGAGTTGCAGCTTCCGTTAAATAATCTTGGAGCTGTAGCCATTGATTATCAGGGAGTAAAGGGTATTGCAACCTCTCTTGGTCATGCACCGGCGGCCGGATTGATCAGCCCGGAAAACGGTTCTGTACTCTCTATTGCTGAGGCACTTACAAATATCGTTTGGGCACCTCTCACCCATGGTCTCAAAGGAATTTCCCTTTCGGCCAACTGGATGTGGCCGGCTAAAAACCAGGGCGAAAACGCCCGGTTGTATCAGGCAGTTGAAGCTGCCTCCGACTTTGCCTGTGCCCTCGGCATCAATATCCCTACAGGCAAGGATTCTCTTTCAATGACGCAAAAATACAAGGATGAGGTAGTTTATGCCCCGGGAACCGTAATCATATCGGCTTCTGGTGAAATATCTAATCTTAGAAAGATTGTTGAACCGGTCTTGGTTAATGATCCTGCCAAAACGCTTTTCTACATCGATTTTTCCAAGTCGGGGAAGGCACTTGGCGGAAGTTCTTTGGGCCAGATCCTCTCAGCATTGGGAGAAGAGACGCCAAAGGTATCTGATCCATATTACTTCGCAGCTACTTTCGAGACGCTTCAGGAAGCTATTAATCTGGATCTCATTGTTTCTGGGCACGATATATCATCTGGTGGACTGATAGTTACATTACTTGAGATGTGTTTCTCACAGAATAAGGGTGGAATCGAAGCCGATTTGTCTGCCTTGGGTGAATGCGACAGCGTAAAATTACTTTTTAGCGAGAACCCGGGGGTTATTGTCCAGGCAAAAGACTCACAAAAATTGGTTAAACTCTTTCAGCAAAACAACATTTCCTGCCTTCCGGTAGGTAATCCTATCGATGAAAGAGTTATCAGGATTAAAAATCTCGCGGAAAAATACAATTTCGAAATAGATTCGCTTAGGGAAAAATGGTTCAGACCCTCCTATCTACTGGATTGCAGGCAATGTGGAGATGAATTAGCCGCCAGCAGACAGAAGAATTTCAGCAAAAACAAGCTTTCCTTCAATTTCGGAGCATTTACGGGTGAATTTTCCTCTTATAAGATAGATAACAATCGTCGCCAACCTTCTGGTATTAAGGCAGCTATCATCCGCGAAAAGGGTGTTAATGGAGACCGGGAGATGGCATGGAGTCTTTATCTTGCCGGTTTTGACGTGAAGGATGTCCACATGACGGATCTGATTACCGGAAGAGAAACCCTGGAAGATATCCGCATGATCGTTTTCGTTGGAGGGTTCTCTAATTCTGATGTATTAGGATCTGCTATTGGCTGGGCAGGCGCTTTTAAGTACAATGAAAGAGCAAAAGCAGCATTGGAACGGTTCTATAGCCGGGATGATACACTTAGTCTGGGCGTTTGTAATGGATGTCAGCTGATGGTTGCACTGGATCTCATATATCCGGAGAAAAAAGAGAAAATTAAGATGCTGCATAACGAATCACACAAGTTTGAGTCTTCATTCCTGAATGTTGATATTATTGATAATGAGTCTATTATGCTCAAGTCAATGGTTGGTAAAAGATTAGGAATCTGGGTAGCTCACGGTGAAGGGAAATTCGCTGTTCCTGAAGGCGAAGGACAGTACCGGATTCCGATGAAGTACTCCTTCGCTAACTATCCTGGTAATCCAAACGGTTCAGATTACAATATAGCTGCAATATGTTCGGAAGATGGCCGACATCTGGCCATGATGCCTCACCTCGAGCGTGCGATCTATCCATGGCAATGGGGTTTCTACCCGAACGATCGTAAAAATGACCAGGTTTCCCCTTGGGTAGAAGCTTTTGTGAACGCAAGAGAATGGATAGTTTACGCTTCTGGTTTATAACCCCTGTTGACTGACCTTGCGAGGCATTGTCCGTGTTTAACTAGATCAACATGTCCTTCCTCTGACTCATATATTTTGGCCAGCAAAAAATCTGCCTCTCCTAAACCATGGTCAGATGCCAGGTTGAAATATTCGATCGCCTTTTCGATATCTTTTAAAACAATTTCACCGGTCGTATAAAATTCACCCAGGCTAATCCAGGCTTCAGCGAAACCATTGTCAGCCGCCTTGCGGAAAAGTTCCAGCGCTTCGGTTTTGTTTTCTTCAACACCTTCACCATAGAACAACATCCCGGCCAGGTTATACTGGGCCTGCGCATAGTTCTTGCCAGCTGCTTTTTTGAAATAGAACCAGGCCTTTTGAAGATTCTTTTCGCCTGTTTCACCGAAATACCACATTACACCCAGATTATAGGATCCGAGCATGAATCCGGCTTCATCGGCCCGGGTGTACCATTTGAACGCTTCCAGTGAATCGATTTCTATTCCCTTTCCCTGATGATATAAATTACCAAGATTGTTCATTGCCTCGGCAATGCCTCCTTCAGCAGCGACAACATATTGTTCAATGGTTTTCTCAATGTCTAATTCACAGCCTTGTCCTGTCTCAAACAAGATGGCCAGGTTAAAAGCTGCCTTAGCATAACCGGCAGCTGATGCTTTACGGTACCAAATCAATGCTTCCTTCAGATCCTTCTCAACCTTTACGCCGTTTTCCAAGTAAACGGCTGCCTTGAACATAGCACCAGGAACCCCTTTTTCCGCTGCTTTCAGATACCATTCATAAGCCTTGTCCTTGTCAGACCAGTATGTTTCACCCTTTTCATGCAAGAGCCCCAGCAAATAACATGCTCTCGGATGACCAGATTCTGCTGCCTTTTTGAAATAATCTCCTGCCGAATATTTATCCCGCTCAATCCACTCTCCAGCCAGACAGATACTTGCATACTGATATTGGGCTTCCAGGTTACCTTTTTCTGCTGCTTTCCGGTAATAATCTACCGCAGTCTTGATGTTTTTATCCACACCTTCGCCGGTTTCATGGCGCTTGGCCATTTGTACCATAGCCTCGGCGCTACCGTTCTGAGCAGCCTTTATAAGCATTTCAACACCCTGATAATCTGATTGTCTGAGGTAATAATTCGCAAGTGCATCCTGGGCTTCGGCAAATCCGCGATCGGCCGCTCTTTGATACATCTCCAGATAATTCTCCTCATTCGTCTCTTCATTCAGTACCCCCATCAGGTAGATTGCTTCAGAATAATCGGCCTGTACCGCTTGTTCCAGGTAAGATTTAGCTTTCCCAAGATTCTTTTCCGCATCGATACCAAGCAAATAGATCTTTCCCAATCTGAGCGCTACTTCCGAAGTTACATTTCCTTCAATACGGGATAGCCAGACGAGACTCTGTTCAACATTTTTCTCGACTCCTTTGCCTTCATAAAGGAACAGTCCCACTTTCTGAAAGGCTGGTTCATAATCCCCCTGAGCCGCTCTGATGTACCATTCATAAGCCTTTTCAAGCTTTACCGGTACCGTCAAACCAAGTTCAAACACCTCACCAACTTTGTAAATTGCAGGCAAATATCCTTCCTTTGCGGAGGCATACCAATAATCGACAGCCTCATTTGTATCCTTGTAACCGCCCTCTCCCGAATAAAGTAGCCGGCCATAATTGTATTTTGCCGCTTTGTCTCCCCGCTCGGCACCTCTTTCATACCACTCAAAAGCCTTCGTCAGATCCAAAGGCAGTCCTTCGCCCTTTTCACGCATGCTGCCAATATAATTGCATGCTTCAATACCGCCCGCCCTGGCAGACTCCAGAAAGTACTGAACAGAATCACTAAACGACTGAATCCTATCTTTTCCAGTGAAGTACTTTACTCCAATTTCAAGCGATGCTTTTACGAAATCCAGCTGGTATTCTGCAAGAAATAGGTCTATAGCCTCCTTTGGCGTAGGACTATGGCGCAATAGGTCAAGGAATACAAGAGCTGGTTTAAAACCAGCCTCAAGACTTTTTTCTATCCGTTTGGCCCCCTTTTCGGTATTGCTTTTTTCGAGGCTTTCAATGCCGCGCCTGAAACTTCGCGGGTATGTTTTAAAAATATCGTTCATTCCAATGGTTGTTATTTCAATCGAAATCCAGGTCCATCGCAATCGCAAAGGTCCCTTTATTCTGTTCTGATTCAAATTCGGTCTAAAAATAGCTAATAACACCTAATCTAAGCAATTTGAAAGCTTTAAAAAATAATTAATCAAATCTTTTGCTTTATTTTGATATAAATTCCCAGTACCCTGAAAGTTATGGATCCAATAGTTCTGATTTCGAAATATTACAGGCCAAAATCCAGGGCTTATGAGATATTGGTCGGACATAGCAGTGCTGTAACCGCCAAAGCGCTGAAAATTGCTGAAAATCACCCTGAACTAAATCCCGATTTGACCTTTATTGAAGAAGCGTCCATGATTCATGATATCGGTATTTTTATGACCAATGCACCCAATCTGTATTGCTTTGGAGACTACCCATATCTTGCACATGGCTATCTTGGATGTGATTTAATTTCCAGATTGGGTTTTCCGGAGCACGGATTAGTTTGTGAAAGGCACACCGGAGTGGGAATTTCGAGGGAGGAAGTCCTGGAGAAAGGCTTACCACTACCTCCAAGAGATCTGATACCCGAATCGGTGGAAGAGCAGATCATTGCCTTTTCGGATAAATTTTTCTCCAAAAGCAAGGACATTTACAGGGAAAAATCGTTGGATGAAGTCAGAAAAACTATTGCATCTTTTGGAAAATCTAATGTCGATCGGTTTGAAGAGTGGTGTGAACTCTTCCTTTAAGCCCTGTTTCTAATACTTTTGTTTGTCGTAAAAGCTATCCTGTTTACTCAATTTCAAATCCTGTAACATGGCAGCAGTTGCCCTGATGGTAAAACTGTAGCTCTGCCTGTAACCAAAAGGTACCACATTGAGCGACATCTGGAAGCAATGCAAGTCCCTGAAAAGGTTAAACTGTGTAAAAGAAACCTCCATTTTCTGGATATCAAGACCAGAAGAGAAACCAATCTGCCAATTTTTTGTAAGGCTGATATTTCCGTTGAATTCGACAGTTTGATTTATCATCGGTTTTGCTACTGGGTCCGGCTTGCTGTATCTTAGACTATAATCAAAACGAAAATCCCATGGAATACTAAAGTCAGCATATTCCGGAATATCCGGATAATTCTTTCTTGCGGTATCAATTAATTTCTGATCCTCTGGCTTTTCTTTAGGCTTGGTCTTATCGTTTGCACCCTGTTGCGGATTAGATTGATCATCCTTCGATATAGATTTGAAGGAATATCCAAAAGAGAGGTTTGCGCTGGTCAAACGTGCAATTTTTCTATCTCTGGCAAATTGATAAACGTTGATAAGGTGTCCATTTTCAAAGACATACGGATCCATTATTGCTCCCATATTGATGTCGACTCCGGCTACTTTTGTCCGAGCGGAGATGTTGAAATTAGACAGATTCAATGAGTCTGCTGCAAGGTTGTATGAGGTTGAAAAGGACAATTGATCAAGTAGTTTTACCTTCTTATATTTTTCTTTGGAGAGAGTATCGTTAGAATTTAACACCTTCATCTCCAGGTTGTTATTTAAATTAAATCCTATAGAACCCGATTTTCCTGAACCGGCAGTTCCATAAATACCACCTTCATGGTAAGGATACCTCAAAGAAACCGGTCGTCCCTGGCTGTCAAAATATTCTATGTTTCCATACATTCCATAACCAGGACTGCTGAAGTCGGGCTGAAGGCTGAAGCTCAGACTTGGGGTCATCACATGTCTGATCTGCTTGATATTAGACTTAGGATTCCGGACCATAAAATTTCCATATACCTTGGTAGAGGCCCCAAAACCGACAGAATAATCATAATCTCGGGTGAAACCGAAAATAGTATCAGTCACCTCAACCATTTGCTTGATGGGATTGTATGCCTTTCTGATTTGTTTAGTATACCATCTCTCATTGTAATTAACTGATGGACTAACTGTTATAAATTTTAGCATCTTAAATGAGGTACTCAGAGGTATGGTGTGTTTCATACCATTCTGCCAGTCCCTGGAAAGATTTGAACTGAAAAGTTGATACTCTTTTGTATTGATAGAATTCTGCATATCAAAGCTATAGCTCATCCCGATCTTTTGATACCATCTTTCTCTCCCCGAGTAATTCTTCGACTTAAAAGGATAAAGTCTGTTGACATTAAAGGTCATCTGCGGTAACGACAAATTAATTGTTGTATCCCGGCTGTTCTGAGAATGCCTGAGGTTGGCAGACATTGTAAAAGGAGTATTTTCCCAGCGTCTGGAATAAGAAACGCTCGACTGCTTTGTATTGGTAAGGTAGTTTTGGGTAGAATAGGCATTATTCTGGTCATACTGGCTTGTCGAGAAGTTGACACTGGCACTAAAAGTCTGGTTCGGGCTGGCTTTAGAATCCATTGAGTGGTTCCAGGTGATGGCAAAATCATTTTGCAATTTATAATCAGGCAGGCCTTTGTCTCCGAAGACATTCTTATAAAAATTAACATCGAGTCCACCGCTGAATTTATAACGCAGCCGGTAATTTGAATGAAATTTCAACCCTCTTGACCCCTTTGAGAAGATATCTCCACGAAGAGCCACATCGAAATAGTCGTTGGCAGCCCAATAATAGCCCATATCCCGTAAGAAGAATCCACGGTTTATTTCGTCTCCATAAGTTGGCATCAGGAATCCGGACGAATATTTTGGTGAGTTGGGGAAGAAACCAAAAGGAATAAACAGAAAATAGATGGGCACATCCTCGATGACCAGATAGGCAGGACCCGTCACAATTTTCTTATTGGAAATGACCTTTGCCTTGGTCATTTGAAGGTAAAAATGGGGATGTTCCGCATCACAGGTAGTATATTTGCCATCTTTCATGTTATATGTTGAGTCGTTAACAAGCTTTGTTTTACCACTTTGAATGAAGCCCCCCTCCTGCTCCGTAACAACTCCATACACAATTCCTTTCTTCGTTAGAAAGTTGTAACGGATTTCATCTGCCTGAAACTCCTGCTGAGCCTGCTTGAAGACAGGTTTTCCCACAATTGTTCCGGTAGAGTCAGGTTTGCCGGTAGCATGAATCAGATTACTGTCGCGATTTAGCTCAATATAGTCTGCCGTCAGCTCAATATCTTTATATTTCACTTGGGCATTCTTGTACATGAAAATTTTATTCTGTGAATTGTTGATGGTGACTTTGCCATCGGCTTTATATTCCACAATGGCATCAAAATCCTCTATGGGTTTCTTTATATGCAGGGAATCTGTGGATATCGAATCACGTTTAATTGCTGGCAATGAGTCTCTTACAGATTTTTGAATTTCTTTTGAAGATAGCAAAGGAGAAATGGTCTGCCTGTATCTGATGTTTTTGTTTTGGGCAGGTTCCTGAGCAAAAACTAAAGTTTGCCAAAACAGAATCAGTAGAAGTGTATATTTTAAGAATCGTATAGTGCCCAAATCTAAAGAGTTAGACCGTTTTTTATTCAATAGATAATCTTTCTGGTCTGACAGGCAAAAGTAAAAAATCCTGCCGGACTAAAAGGGTTCATTGATAAATAATTTAATCTTCTATTTTTGTACAGGTTTCCTACAGTATGGATAGGGCAATTTAGCTAAAGATGACAAAGTGTGGTAATATTTTCGTTGGGTTCAAAATGATTGGTCTGTTGACGATTTCATTTTTAATCTCTTATGCTGCTGCCGGCCAAAAAAAGGAGGCTAATTCAAATAGGATTGTGATGATCGATGCTGGTCACGGAGGCAAGGATCCCGGTACCGTTGTAGGTGTTGCGAGAGAAAAAAACGTCGTGCTGGATATAGCCCTCAAACTTGGAAATCTGATTAAGAACAATCAAAAGAATATAAAGGTGGTCTATACCAGGGATGGCGATTATTTTGTTCCATTGATGGACAGGGCTCAAATGGCCAATAAAATCAACGCCAACCTGTTTATCTCCATTCATGCGAATTATTGTGGAAGTCCTGAGATCTATGGAACAGAGACTTACGTACTCGGTTTGCACAGAACGGAGGATAACCTGAATGTGGCAAAAAAAGAGAACAGTGTAATTTTATTGGAAGAAGACTATACCAAACGGTACGAGGGCTTCAATCCGAATCTATCGGAGTCTTATATCATGTTTGAATTGCTTCAGGATGCCTATCTGGATCAGAGTGTATGGTTCGCATCTATTCTTCAATCCAATTTTAAGGAACTGGCCCAGCGACGCGACCGGGAAGTCAGACAGGCAGGATTTTTGGTACTGAGAGAGACTTCGATGCCCAGTGTCCTGATAGAAACCGGCTACCTGAGTAATAAAAAGGAGAACAGCTTTCTAATGACGGATGCAGGAAGGAGTGAAATTGCTCATTCGATCTATGGTTCATTGGTCAACTACCTGAATAAGATTGACATAAAAGATAATTTGACCATTGTTCCAGAACATGAAGCGACTTCTGAGAACATTCAGAATCAGAAAGAAAAACTTACCAAACCGGTGGTTGAAGAGAAACCTGTTACCGCGAAAGCACCTAAGGCAACAAAAGTAGCTTCTCCAAATCTTACAACCTACGCCTTCCAAATTGGGGCATTTATAAAAAAAATTGAACCTGGATCCAAATATTTCAAGGGTACGTCGCCAGTAAGGGAAATAAAAATTGACGGCAAATACAAATATTTCTGCTTTGAGTCCAACTCCCTTCAAACGACGAAAGAGAATTTCTCAGCAGTAAAAACAAAGTTTGCTAATGCCTTTTTGGTTTCGATCAAGAATAACCAGATCAGGGCGATAAAAGACTGAACTGGAAAAAAATAGGGTAAAATCCTAAAGATAGTAGTCTAATGATGGAGATTTAAATCAAATCCTCTGTACCTTTGTCTAAAATAAGCAAGCCATGAAATTCTCAAAGACATCCAAAATAGGAATCCTCCTGGTTATCAGCTTTACAGCGTTAGTCTGGGGTATTAATTTCTTGAAGGGACGTGATATTTTCAGGACAGAAACAGTCTACATAGCCCGGTATAAAAATGTGGCCGGATTAGCACCTTCAACGGTAGTTCACCTTAACGGACTAAAAATTGGATATGTCAGGGAGGTCTATTTTGCGGAGGATCTTTCCGGTGATCTGATGGTCAAAATCGCAGTTTTCAATAAATTTCCCTTACCCGTCGGAACAGTTGCAGAGATTGCCAATAGTGATTTGCTCGGATCAAAGGTTGTTAAACTGAATTTAGGTAAATCCTCTCACTACTACCAGCACAATGATACAATCAAATCCAAGATTGAAATTGATTTTATGGGGCAGGTTACAGAGCAGATCGCCCCGATAAAAGCGAAGGCCGAACGCCTTATTGTCTCGCTGGACTCAATCGTTACAGGCGTTTCGCTTTTGCTGAACAGTGAAACAAGAAGGAATATAGACAAGAGTATTGAGCAGATCAGTCTGACAATGGGCAATCTTGAAAAGATTTCCAGCGATTTAAATATTGTCGTTAATGAACAAAGACACAATCTTACTTCAACGATTGTCAATCTCAAAGAACTAACTGAAAATCTCAACAATGATTCTAAGGCATTAGGCAATATTTTAAACAAGTTTTCGTCTATAGGAGACTCGATTAATCCTTCAGAGTTGAAATCTACCTTGACTCATATCAATAAATCGGTTACTGGATTGGAAACGATTCTTAAAAACGTGAACGAAGCGAACGGATCGCTTGGGATGCTTATTAAGGATTCTACCCTATATACCCGTCTGGCAGAATCGGGCGACAACCTCAATCAGTTGCTAATTGACCTCAAGAGGAATCCCCACCGCTACCTTAAAATCTCCGCTTTTGACTTCGGAAAAGAGGTTTATCCCGCTCCGGGAGCAACTTATAAGACGATTGAAAATATCGACTTTAAAGTTTTTTTATTCTCCTCAAAGGTTAAGATTCCAATGGATTCTCCAATATTTCAAGGGATTAGAAATGTGACTGAATTAATTGAAAAATCAAATTTTTTATACTTCGCCGGAGAGGATAAATCTTATGATAAAATTAGAACGCTTCTAAATAAAGTGCAACTATCTTTTCCTCAGGCCTCTTTAAAAGCTTACGAAGACAATCAGGAGATATCTTTAAAAAAAGCTTTAAAAATTTGTTCCAAGTAATTTTTGATTGATCATTTTTAACTAATTTAACCCAACGAAAAAAGATTGATTTTTAAAGTTTTTTGACGGCCGTCAGAGAATTAAACATCAAAAATTTTTAGGGAAATAAATTTGACGGAATAACACAGAATCGGCATTTTGACCCTTATTAATTGATATTAAGGTAGTTAGAAATATTAGAGGAATTATTTTATTGATTAATACTTAATTTAATGATGAACTCGACTATACATACATTATTTGGCGTGATCCATTTCTGAACATTTATTTGAAGCAATTAATTTTTAAAAAAAACAGTACCGAAATCTAAATGGAGAAAGATCACGCATTAATATGGGATAGTTGTTTGAGGATAATTAAAGATAATGTCCCAAATATAAGCTACAGAACCTGGTTCGAGCCAATTGTTCCGTTAAGACTTGAAAACAATGTACTGACGATTCAGGTTCCCAGCCCTTTTTTTTATGAATACCTCGAAGAGCAGTATATTGACATACTGAGGAAAACCCTCAGAAAGGAATTAGGAGCCGGTGCCAAGCTTGAGTACAATGTGGTTGTTGACAACAATAACAGTGTTAACAATAAGCCATATACCATCAAACTACCTACCAATCAAAGTAATAACTTAAAAAACAAACCCGTCTCTGCTTTTCTTCCATCGGATGAAACAGGAATTCGGAATCCGTTTGTCATACCAGGAATACAAAAGATTCAGATTGATTCCCAATTAAAAGCCGACAACACCTTCGACAATTTCATTGAAGGAGAGTGCAACCGTCTTGCACGCAGTGCAGGTTATGCTGTAGCCCAGAAGCCAGGGGGAACAGCTTTCAACCCGCTGATGTTTTATGGTAATTCCGGCTTGGGAAAGACCCATCTTGCACAAGCGATTGGTATCGAAGTAAAGGAAAGATTTCCTGATAAGATTGTTCTGTACGTCAACGCCAACAAATTCTTTATACAGTTTTCGGAAGCCACCCGAAACAACTCCAGAAATGATTTTCTGCATTTCTATCAAATGATTGATGTTTTGATTATTGACGATGTGCAGGAGTTTGCCGGTAAAGAGAAAACCCAGGAGACCTTCTTCCATATTTTTAACCATTTGCATCAATCCGGCAAGCAGTTAATACTTACTTCAGACAAATCGCCGATCGAACTAAAGGGCATGGAACAACGCCTACTCTCCCGCTTCAAATGGGGTCTGACGGCTGATTTGCAGATGCCTGACTTTGAAACAAGGATGAACATTCTCAGGAAAAAGATTTACAAAGACGGTATTGTAATTTCTGAGGAAGTTCTTGAATACATAGCCTCCCATATCAACAGCAATGTAAGGGAACTGGAAGGCGCCCTGATTTCCCTGCTTGCCCAGGCCACGCTGAACAGGAAGGAAATTACACTGGATCTGGCTATAAGAATGATTAACAAACTGGTTAACAATACGAAACGTGAGTTAACCATCGATTATATTTCAAAGGTGGTCTCCGATTATTTTTGCATTCCTGTAGATTCATTATCTGTCAAGACGCGCAAAAGAGAGATCGTGCAAGCCAGACAGATTGCCATGTATTTCTCCAAGAATCTGACCCAGTCCTCCCTCGCCTCCATTGGATCGCAAATTGGAGGTAAAGATCACGCAACAGTCCTTCACGCTTGCAGAACTGTAACCAATCTGAAAGAGATTGATAAGAATTTTAGGCTGAGTATCGAAGAGATCGAAAATAAATTGAAAATGTAATTTTTCTAAAGCAGACTGAAAAGTTTGCTTTTTTTATAACTTACTCTATTTCTGATGTTAAGTGACAACTTTCTGACTATCACAGGACCATCCGAAGGCTTGTTTAAAGATAAAGGGAGTAAGTTCCTTTCTTATGCCTATCCAGTCAAGAGTGAAGAAGAGATAAAAGTCCTTCTTGCTACTATCAGAAAGGAACATTTCTCAGCTCGACATTGTTGTTTTGCATGGTGTCTGGGTACAGAAGAAGGAAAATTCAGAGTCAATGATGATGGTGAGCCATCCGGAACTGCAGGCAGACCGATTTACGGGCAAATTCAGTCATTTAAATTAACCAATATACTTGTGGTGGTAGTTCGGTATTTCGGTGGGACTTTGCTAGGTGTCAGCGGATTAATTCAAGCGTACAAAAAGGCTGCCCTGGATGCTATCAACCATTCAGAGATCATTACCGGAACAATAGAACATCTCCTGGAGGTACATTTTGAATACAATGCCATGAATGATTTGATGCAACTAATAAAAGAGGAACAGCTTGAAATTGTTGAATCACAATTTGATATGCAATCTATTATCAGGTTGAAAGTCAGATCAGCTAAACTGGAGATGGTTAAAATGAAGACTGATAAGATTGAAGGAGTCATCAGCCAAAATATATTACAGGACTAATTGCCAAAAACAGATAGATTATGAGCAAGAAAAATTTAATCTCGATCACGGATTTTTCTAAAGAAGAATATCTGAAGATCATGGAATTGTCTGAAAATTTCGAAGCCAATCCGGCTCAGTCTTTGTTGAAGGGTAAGGTAATTGCCACCTTGTTTTTCGAACCGTCTACCCGCACAAGGCTAAGTTTTGAGACTGCTATCAATCGATTGGGTGGGAAAATTATTGGTTTCTCGGATTCAAACTCCTCCAGCGTTTCCAAGGGTGAGACCTTGCACGACACGATCAAGATGGTTAGTAATTATGCCGACATGATTATTATGCGACATCCTCTTGAAGGCAGTGCGCGATATGCCGCAGAAGTTGCCAGTGTACCGGTAATCAATGCAGGTGATGGTGCCAACCAGCATCCCAGTCAAACATTGCTTGACATGTATTCCATCATGAAAACACAGGGTCGGTTGGACGACATTAACCTGTTTCTTGTCGGTGATCTTAAATATGGCAGAACGGTTCACAGTCTGCTGATGGCCATGTCTCAGTTCAAGAATCCAATCTTTAATTTCGTCGCTCCGCCAGAGCTGGCCATGCCTGATGAATATAAACTCTTTCTATCACAAAGAGGCATCCGGTATTTTGAGCATTTAGAATTCAATGACATTATCAATCAGGCAGATATAATTTATATGACACGCGTCCAAAAGGAGCGTTTTATTGATCCGGTAGAATATGAAAAAGTTAAGAATGTTTATATCCTCAGGAATGAGATGTTAGCGGGAACCAAGTCAACGGTGAAGATTCTGCATCCGCTTCCAAGAATAAACGAGATCCATACGGATGTCGACAGTAATCCAAAAGCCTACTACTTCGATCAGGCCAGAAACGGGGTATTCACCAGAATGGCTATTATCTCCCATTTGTTAAATCTTCAATAACCTATTCGATATGGAAAAGCAACTGAACGTAAGCGCCATCAAAGACGGAACCGTTATCGACCATATTCCGCCCAAAGCGCTTTTTAAAGTCATTCAGATTTTGAAATTGGATGAATTCCAAAACATGGTCACCTTCGGTAATAACCTCGACAGCAAGGCGATGGGAACCAAAGCCATTGTGAAAATTGCCAACCGGTTTTTTGAAGATGAGGAGGTAAACAAGATCGCTCTGGTTGCACCAAATGCCAAACTTAATACGATCAAAAATTACGAAGTCATCGAGAAACGTGTGGTGCAGATTCCTGAGCAAGTGAATGGAATTGTGCGATGCTTTAACCCGAAATGCATTACCAATGCCGAGAAGGTAATGACTAAATTTCAGATTATCAATGATAAACCTATTGAAATGAAGTGCTTTTACTGTGAAAAAATTACCAATGAAAACGAAATAATGATTATCTAAGTAAGCATTATGAGACCAATGTTTGAAACCGTTCTCGGGAAGTTCCTTGAAATCAAAGCACAAAATAAGGACCAGGCCCAACTATTAACCTTGACGGCAGATTTATTGCGTTCTGAAATTCCGCATTATGATTGGGTCGGATTTTATTTTCTTGATCCAATAGGTCAAACCCTGGTTTTAGGCCCGTTTACCGGAAAACCTACGGAACATACGCATATTCAAGTTGGGAAAGGCATCTGCGGCCAGGTGGCTGAGAGCAAGCAAACCATTATTGTTCAGGATGTTAGGAAGCAGAATAACTACATTGCCTGTAGTTTAGATGTTCAAAGTGAAATAGTTGTTCCAATTCTGAAAGATGGAAATTTTGTAGCCGAAATTGATATTGATTCACATGCCTTTGCGCCATTTTCGGACGAAGATGAACAGTTTCTTACGGCAATTTCCAGGGAACTGGTTGAATTTTTCTAACGGATACGGTCAATTGATTTGACCAGGTTTTCATCTTTAATGATCCCCCGTGTGGCAAGCCAAACAAAAACTGCTGCAATGAGCGGAAAAGTAAAGCAAACCTTGAACGAATAGGTCCCACCTGTCAAGGCACTGCCTTTCCAAACATAGAAATAGATCAATCCCGTCAAACCAACCAGTAGAAAAACCGCCAAATAGGAGAGTTTGATTTGGAGTTGCCTGTTTTTATATTGAAAAATTACCACAATTAGCAAGGCAGCAATCAAGCAGGTTATGACCAGTAAAGGCCATGTATCCAGCACAATATCTCCCTTACCGGTAGTCCAGGTTATGAGTCCTGTTAAATGAAACAGAAATAATTTACCCTCTTTACCGGATAGTTCCGCGAACGGCAAGAGAAAAAGTGCGGATACCAACAGGTCGGCCGCCAACAGGTATAAAGTCTGAATTCTTTGAATCATACGTCGAAAATTATAGGACACAAAATTAAAAATATTAACTATCATCCTACTTTTTTTTAACTTTGGACTGCATCAAAATATCAAACATGAGAGTAATTGAGCCTTCAGAGCTGATCCTCAATCCGGATGGATCTATTTTTCATCTTCACTTGCAGCCAGAACAGCTGGCTGAGAATATCATTCTTGTCGGGGATCCTGGAAGGGTAAAAATGATCGCATCCTTTTTTGATAAGCTGGAATCACAGACAGAAAACAGAGAATTTGTTTCGGCAACAGGTCGTTATGGCTCAAAAAGAATCACAGCGCTATCTACTGGCATCGGTACGGATAATATTGATATTGTTGTCAATGAACTGGATGCTCTTGTTAACATCGATCTGAAGACCAGACAAGTAAAAACAGAGCATAAATCTCTAAAAATCATAAGAATAGGAACTTCCGGCGGCCTTCAGGGCGATATACCGGTAAATGCTTTTCTGGCTTCCAAGAAAGCCATTGGTTTTGATGGCTTGTTAAATTTCTATGAAGGCAGAGATGAGATTTCTGATTTGCCTTTTGAAAAGGCTTTCAAATCATATGTTGGGTGGAATGAGCATCTGCCCTCCCCTTATGTGGTGGCATGTGATCCAGCTCTCTTTAACAGGCTCATCGATGAAGAATTTACTCCTGGTGTAACAATTTCTGCACCAGGTTTTTATGGACCTCAGGGGCGTGAACTCCGACTGAAAATTGTTGATCCGCAGATCAATGATAAGATAGAGTCTTTCCGATTTGAGGATCAGCGAATCACTAATTACGAAATGGAGTGTTCCGCTATTTACGGGCTGAGTAGATTATTAGGCCATCAGTCATTGACAGTATGCATAATCATTGCCAACAGAGTTACCAAGAAGGCCAATGAAGATTATAAGCCGGTGATGGCCAAATTAGTAAAGAAAGTACTCGATCGAATTTGAAATGGCAACTTCCGATTCCACTCTGGACGCACTGCTCTCCCTTCTGGATGATCAGGATGAGCTAGTTTATAGCTCTGTAAGAGTTAAATTGCTTTCTATGGGAACAGCAATACTTGTGAAACTGGAGGAAGCGATCTTTTCAGCTGGATCGGCAGAACATGCCAGGAAAATTGAGGAGATTATCTTTCAGATAAAAAGAGAAATTCTGGTTGAAAAGATGCGGCATTGGATCAATAGTGGAGACAAAAGCATGTTGGAAGGCTGGTTATTAATATCTTCCATTCATCATCCCAACATCTCAAAAGAGAAGATAGAACAAGGCATTCATAATATTTACCAGGATGCCTGGTTGGAAATTGCGGAATCGATGACTTCGTTGGAAAAGGTTGCGATAATCAATCATATTCTTTTCAGAATCAACGGTTTTGAGATTTCCGGACAAAATGTACCTCGGGTTGAAAACATTGTGATCGACAATCTTTTGTTTTCAAGAAAGGGAGATGTATTTTCCCTAACGATGCTGTATCTAATTCTTGCCCGCAGCTTACATCTTGATTTATTGCCCATTATGCTGGCCAATAAATTACTTTTGGTGTACGAGGATAACCTTGCCTCTTCTTTGGCTTATGGTTCTGCAAGCGATAAATATCTGTTTTACATCAATGTAGCGCATCGTGGGTCAGTTATCAGTCCCAAAGAGGTGCAATTCTTGTGTGATAAGTCCCAGAAATATGGTAAAGGGGTCACGGGAGTTGAATCAGATATCAGCCTAATCAGCAAACTCCTAAAATTCATGAATAGAATCTATACGGATGAAGGCGATCCACAAAAAATTCAATTAACGAATGATTTTCTGGAATTAATTGCCAGAATGGAAAAATAAAGGCCGCCCAAAATGGACGGCCTTTATTAGAAAAATTCTCACAGCCTATTTCGCGTAATTAACTGCCCTTGTTTCACGGATGACAGTAATCTTAACCTGACCCGGATAAGTCATCTCATCCTGAATTTTCTTGGCAATATCATAAGAGAGACTTTCAGCCTCTGCATCTGTCATCTTATCGCTTCCTACGATGACTCTCAGCTCACGGCCTGCCTGAATGGCGTAAGTCTTGGTGACACCAGGATAGGAAAGTGCCATATTTTCCAAATCGTTCAGTCTTTTGATATAAGACTCAACCGCCTCACGACGGGCGCCCGGACGGGCACCAGAAATGGCGTCACAGGCCTGAACCAGCGGCGCAAGCAAGGTTTCCATCTCCACCTCCTCGTGGTGAGAACCGATGGCATTGCAAATATCTGGTTTCTCCTTGTATTTTTCGGCGAGCTTCATTCCCAACAAAGCATGCGGTAATTCCGGTTCATCGTCAGGAACCTTGCCAATATCGTGCAATAGACCGGCTCTTTTGGCTTTCTTTGGATTCAAACCCAGTTCGGCCGCCATGATCGCACAAAGATTAGCCGTTTCACGGGAGTGCTGCAGCAGGTTTTGTCCATAAGAAGAACGGTATTTCATCTTTCCGATTAAACGGATTAATTCGGGGTGCATTCCGTGAACGCCAAGGTCGATCGTAGTACGTTTTCCTGTTTCGATGATCTCTTCTTCAACTTGTTTCTTCACCTTGTTGACGACCTCCTCGATCCTTGCAGGGTGAATACG
>DATCHD010000075.1:0-31328 GCA_036508555.1 Prolixibacteraceae bacterium | reverse complement strand
TCGGGCAGGTTCTGACTGCTGGCCTTGTGCATGCACCCATTGGCAAATTCGTCATATTCGATGCCAGCCCGTCCAGGAGTACCAAAAAGTAAAACTGAGCCTTTGCTGCCTGGCTGAACATCGAAACTCTTCGAAATATCGTTGCGCACAAAGAGTCCGCTTCTGAACCACTCATGCGTTCTTTCACCGAACTGATTGATGGTAACCGTTGCCACGAAATCGCCTTTGATGCCCTTTACAAATGCTGCAGCATAAGAGTCTTCGGCATGGTAAAAATCAGATCCACAGGCTGCTATCTTAAATCTGTTGTTTTGCGCATCTGCTTTTATTGTGAACGGCTTAGCTCTGGGTGAACCAAACTGTTCTATTTTCACCTTGCTCAGATCCAGAAGGGTCTTTGGTTGAACCAGGATATTTTCGACGGCACTGTTTTCGATTCGGACAGCATGCTTGCCAGCCGGAATTTCTATTTCCAGCCGAATTTCACGAGTTTCGTTGGCTTTCAGCTCAATAGGATGATTCATTGCGGATTTATCATCGAGGTAAACTATGCCATTAGATTTTTGTGGTGTCGCGGAAAGATTTTTAGCAGTAGCCTGAATGACAGTCTTTTCGCCTTCCAAACATCTGTCGACAGAAAGTCTGAAGTTTTCATAGACGACAACTGGCTTTTCTCCCTCGATCAGGATTTTCTGATAAGGTGTTGATCCGATGGCAAGCGAATGTTCGCCGGCATCATAGATTCTAAGCTGAAAATCAATAGATCTGCTGTTATTCTTAACTACCGGGAATAATTTCTTTTCATAGATCTTACCATCCAGGTACATTTCGACAGGCGCCATGCCGCTTGATCCATTGTTAAATACCTGTGCCGATAACTGGATGGCACTGCCGGCGGGGTAGGAGCCGGAAGGCTTGCCAGATGGAATAATCTCAAGATCAGAGTATTGGAAATTCGGCAACCCGTCAATAAAGGTCTCTGGCGCCTTTGCTGGTATTTCTATCTTGAAATTATTTCGATAGATATTGTCTTCCGGCTGTGCGGCACAATATTTCATCTCACCCTGTTCCAGGTCGTAATAAATATTTTCCTCGCTGATCCAGCCCTGCGACATATTGTCAAACCAAAATGCCACATTATCATTGAAAAATCCAGCGTGAACCTTGTGAATCAAGTTTCTCCGTACGATGGAATTGAAGGTCATCCCAGCAGTTTTAATGGCGCCCGAGTCGTCGGCATCCTGCTGAACATCGTCCAGGTGGTTATATTCGATAGTGTAGTTGCCGTCCAAGGCATCTTCCTGGTTCGACCAGTCACCAACGTCTATGCCATACCTGCCCTTTGTTTTCGTGATGTAGTTGTGCGAGATGGTGGTAGACAAAGTGTTGTTTGCATAAATGCCAATGCCGCCACAGTCTGAGATGTGGTTGTAGGAAATCAGGGTTTCCCTGATAATTTTCGGACTGTCGTATTCTGAATTAAAGGAGATATTTTTGTTAAAATCTCCGACCGTCCTCCATAAAGCTTTGAGTGCACCGATCACGTAGATGCCACCATTGTCGGCCGATTCGATGCGGTTTTCAATGATCTTCATCTGGTAACATCCTGCACTGACAGCCACTGCTGTACCACCACAAGAGCGGACTGTACTCTCAGCCAGCTCACACGCATTGGCATATTCGAAGGAAAGTGCACTGTTGCCGGCCCCGACACCTTCAAAAGTTAGTCCGTAGAAACGAAGGTTACGGACAGGATGACCTTTCTCACCCTTGACAGATAACAATTGATTCAAGTTAGCAATCGAGCAAAACGCGGAGTTTAAATCAGAAACATCTTTTGAAGGAATATAACTCAATTCTCTGGCTTTCTTATCATAAAACCATTCTCCTGCACTATCCAGTAAGGCTTTCAGATTTTCAATATAATATCTCGGAGGAACAATGACGATACCTTCCTGCTGCGCTTTCAGACGTGCGATCCCATTTTTTGCATCTATGCTGCCGAAACTGTTGATACCCGTATGCCACCGTAACAACATGACAACCCTGTTGCCGGCTAGATCATTCCATGGTTCCAGGTCACCTTTCCCGAAATTCAGCTCATCCGTTTTTTTAGAGACGGAGGTCGGCATGAAGTAGCCGGAGTTAGGTTTTCTGGCCAGGGTCTGTTTTTTCCCATTCACTAAAAACATTTTTACGGAATCCGTTACGAATGGAGCTGACCATACACCTTTCTTTTGTTTCCAACCAGTGATGGGTTGACAACCGGAGATCACAGGTTTTTCTCCGGGATATGCCGCATAAGTTACGTAATGGTCTTTTAGTTTATGGTATTCAAAGGCGCCTGTTGGTAGATTGGTTTCTACTCTTTCTCCACCATCTTCAGGACCAAAAAGCAAGGGTTTGGAAAGGTAATAATGACCTTCACGAACCAATACCAAGAGGTCTTTTCCCCGTCCGAGTAAGTGAGGAGAGCCTATCCACCTTGTTTCCACGGGAGGATCTTTTGGTAGATAAACTTTTGATTTCAAGATTTTTATAGCTTCTTGAACCCGCTCAAGCGTGGCAAACGGACCATCTGATCTGGAGGCATTAGGTTCCGGCAAAGTGCCACTCCAAAGATCATTCCCGGAAGGGGATACATAAAAATCTGCAAGGGTATTTTCCGTTTTATATTTTTGCCACTTTTCTCCCTGCAATAGTTTTCCATCCCTTTTTTGGGCCTGGGTATGGAGGAAGATAAAGGCAAAAGTAACAAACAAGAGGGGAGTGAAGTACCCCGACTTATTTTGCATGGAAATAGTCATGGAAAAAAATTTAGTCGTAAATAGCGTCGATTCTGAGTAGTAAAAGTAGAAATTTTTCAGCACTTAAGTTAACTTTAGTTACTTTCGTTTTTTTTAGTCACTCTAAAATTCATTTATGAAAAAAGTAGTTTTGATGATGATTCTTTTTGTGGCCTTCGCACAATTTTCAGCCAAGTCACAGGTCAAAGAAATCGGAATTTCGATTCCGATTGAAAAGTACAATCTTAAAAATGGATTAACAGTTGTTTTACATCAGGATAAATCAGATCCAATTGCAGCTGTTGCCATTTATTATCATGTTGGTTCGAGCAGGGAAGTGGAAGGCAAGACGGGTTTTGCCCATCTTTTCGAGCACATGATGTTTCAAAAATCCGAAAATGTTCCTGAAGATCAGTTTTTTAAAAATATTCAGGGTGCCGGTGGCACTTTGAATGGAAGTACGAGCCAGGACCGGACCAATTATTATGAAGTAGTTCCAAAAAATGCCTTAGAAATTGCGCTTTGGATGGAGTCTGACCGGATGGGTTATCTCGAGAATATGGTTACCAAGTCAGCTCTTGTCAACCAGCAAAATGTGGTTCAGAACGAGAAGCGTGAAAGTGTCGACAATGCTGCTTATGGATTCAATAGCGGATTGATCGCCAAAACGCTTTATCCCAAAGGACACCCCTATAACTGGACTGTTATCGGCGAGATGAAAGATCTTACAGGCGCTAGCGTAGAGGATGTAAAAGCCTTTCATAAGAAATTCTACTCACCTAATAATGCGACCCTGGTTGTTTCCGGCGACATTGACAAGCCTGCCGTCAAGGCAATGATCGAAAAATATTTCGGCGAAATCCCGAAGGGGGAACCAATTGGGGTACGAAAAGCGATGCCAGTTAAACTTGCATCTACCGTGAAGTTGTATCACGAGGATAATTTTGCCAAGGTTCCGATGCTCACGATGGTCTTTCCTACGGTAGAACGCTATTCGAAAGATTCCTATGCCCTTAATTTCCTTGGTGAACTGATGGCAGGGACCAAGAAATCGCCACTCTACACCATCCTGGTAAAGGATAAAAAGCTAACATCCAGGGTAATGGCCAGGAATGGATCGCAGGAATTAGCAGGATCTTTTACATTTTCGGTAACAGCAAATCCTGGAGTGAATTTAAATGAGATCGAAAAAGCTATCTTCGAAGGTTGTGCTAAATTTGAAAAAGATGGATTTACAGAGGAGGATCTTACCAGGATTAAAGCCGCGGAAGAGACCCGTTTTTATAACTCATTCGAAAGTATTCAGAGCAAGGCATTTACTTTGGCTGAATACAACATTTTTAAAGGAGATCCTGAATTTTACAAGAAGGATCTTGCCAATATCCAGGCTGTGACGATGGCCGAAGTGAAGGCTGTGTATGAGAAATACCTCAAGGGGAAGAATTATGTAGAGACGAGTTTCGTTCCCAAAGGAGAGGCAAAATTGATCGTTACCGGTTCGGTTAATGCCGGAATCGTCGAAGAGGATGTTACGAAAGCAGCCGAGGTGAAAGATGCTGCCGTTGCAGAAGAACCAGTAGTTAAGACAAAAACCAAACTCGATCGTTCCATTAAACCGACACTTGGTCCTGACCCTGATGTAACTATTCCTAAACCCTGGAATACATTTTTGGCCAATGGGATGAAAGTTAGCGGCATTCTACAAACGGAACTTCCTTTGGTTGAGTACACCATCAAAATTGACGGTGGGCACAAACTTGACAATGCAGCAAAAGCCGGTGTTGCCAATCTGATGGCTTCTATGTTAAACGAAGGAACCAAAAACAAGACCCCTGCAGAACTGGAAGACGCGATTGGTCTTTTGGGTGTTTCGATCAGGGTAAGCGCGGACAATGAAGATATCAGCATTGAAGTTGGCTCTCCCGGATTTCGTGGGATGGGAGGAATGATTACCCGTAATTTCGAAAAGTCGCTGGCCCTTGTTGAGGAAATTCTACTGGAGCCCAGATGGGATAAAGAGCAATTTGCCCTAGTCAAGAGCCGTATCATCAACGGGCTCAAACGTAATGCCGCCAATCCGGAATATCTTGCCTCCAAAGCACTGAATAAACTGATCTTTGGAGACAATATTCTGGCCATCGAAACCTCCGGTACGGAAGCATCAGTAACGGCCATCACACTGGACGATCTGAAAGATTATTACAGCAAATACCTGTCACCTTCAATATCCAAATTCCTGGTAGTTGGGGCGGTTGACCAAGCCAGGGTTAAGGCTGCGCTGGCATCTCTGAATTCAAAATGGGCGGCAAAAAATGTCGAAATTCCTAAGGTGAAAATACCTGCAGCTCCTGAGAAATCGCAGATTTATTTCGTTGATGTTCCGGGAGCCAAACAATCTGTGATTGCCATTGGTACTCCTTCCTTACCGAGAAGTAATCCGGATTTTTATGCAGCCTATGTGGCCAATTACAAGCTTGGTGGTTCTTTTAACGGTGTTTTCAACCTGATTCTACGTGAAGAGAAGGGTTTTACTTATGGTGCAAGATCCAGCTTCTCGGGAGCGAAAGAATATGGCGAATTTTCTGCCTCTTCGAAGGTTAGAACAAATTCGACTGTCGAATCAGTGACCATTTTCAAAACCGAGATGGAGAAATACCGCAAGGTTAATACCCAGGAATATGTTGATTTTACAAAATCTTCGCTGCTGAAAGGCAATGCGCTTCGTTTCGAAACCCTTGGTGGATTGCTCGGTATGTTGAATGTAATGACAGATAATAATCTTCCTGAGGATTACATCAAGAAGGAAGAAGCTTATGTTAAAGGATTGACCGTTGAGAAACAACTTCAGATAACCAATAAATACATCGATCCGGCGAAAATGTATTATGTCGTGGTCGGTGATGCAAAGACACAGTTGGAACCGCTGGAAGCCGTGGAATTAGGAAAGCCGGTTCTTTATAAACCATAAACATCGCTTTTGAATTAAAAGAGGCTGTCTCGGTTAGTAGGAGGCAGCCTCTTTAAAAATTCCGGTATATTTCTCGCCATTCGATTTAACAAAACCCCTGAACATGCCTGAAGTGTTGAATTCCATCGCAACGTTTCCTTGCTTGTCGAGACCGATTACCCCTCCTGTTCCGCCCAGTTGAGTCAGTTTCTGAACCTCTGCCCGACATGCTTTGGAAATATCCATTTGCCGGTATTCCATCATCGCAGAAATATCCCTTGAAAACCCCAGACGAATGTAGTACTCGCCATGACCTGTGCACGAAAATCCACCGGTGGCATTATTCGCATAAGTACCGGCGCCGATGATGGGGGAGTCGCCAATCCTGCCAAATTTTTTATTGCTCATTCCTCCCGTAGAAGTCCCGGCTGCAATATTTCCGTAAGTGTCCAGTGCAACACACCCGACAGTTCCGTGTTTGTCATTAATTCCCGCTTCCCGCTCTTTATTGAGCAATTGCTGCAGTTCTTTCATCCTCTTTTCTGTGATGAAATAACTATTTGGGACCAGCTTAAATCCCTGCTCAACGGCGAATTTAGAAGCACCACTCCCGGTCAGAAGAACATGTTCAGACTTTTCCATCACGGTCCGGGCCAGTCTGATCGGATTTTTAATATCTTTTACACCCGCCACCGCTCCGGCTGCTAATGACTTACCCTCCATTACAGAGGCATCCAGTTCTGCAGTACCTTCGTGCGTAAGAACTGCCCCTTTCCCGGCATTGAATAGAGGCGAATCCTCCATTACCATGATGGTCTTCTCTACGGCATCCATGCAGGTCCCGCCCCCTTTCAGAACAGAATCACCGACCTGCAGTGCCCGGTTTAAGGCTTCATGGTATTGCTTTTGAATTTCGGGTGTCATAATTTTTTCAGACATGACTCCTGCGCCACCATGTAGGACAAGTGCATATTTGGGAATTTCCCTTGCGAAAAGGGTAAAGGAGATAACCAGCAAAGCCAGTTGCAGATATAGTTTTTTCATGAGGAGAATCATTTTAGTTGAGATAAAATTACAATATTTATGTTGAACGCAACCTGTAGGTGAGAAAAACATTCAATTTCTTGGTAATCAAATAAATAGAGCTTAATATTTCAATCTTGTAAATCGTTCAAGGTTTTTTCTCTACAAGTAAGTGATTCACTGAAAATTTGGGTAGTTTCAGCATTATGTTGCCATTGATTAGCGTGGATCTGGCTTTAATCGTTTCGTAATTTTCAGGACCTCCTCCAGCTGTTGAAGTTGTCAAGCCGTTTACATAAACTTTACTTGAAAAAAGCCCATTGTCGCTTCCACCTGTCAGAATATAGGTATAATAACGACTACCAGTTTTGAAGTTTTTAAGGTTAAGTTCAACGACCCATTCAGCATTACTTTTATTTACCAAAACTATACCCGCCTCTCCTGAAGAAAATTGAGAGGCATAGGCAATGATGTTACTATTGGTGGAAGTAGATTCAACCATGATATCGCCGAAACATTTTTGAAAAAAGTAAAGGTAATAAAAGGCAGGACGGGCGGCATATTTTGCCACTCCTGGCTCATCGCCTGGTTGTGATGTTGCAAAAAGTCCATGATCGTTGCCATTGGCATATCCATTGGCCAGGTCCCAGCGCACTGCCGCAACATAGCTGTTTTTGATCAATTCTCCCAGCATGAGCGTGGCATGCATTCCATTGACAAATGATACCTGTTGTTTGGAACCCTCTGCAAAAATATTCCATTCGGTCAGGAGAACAGGTGCATCAGGCTTGCCCTGAAGCGCCAACTCTGTTTTAACAAAGGATTTGTAGGAGGCAACTTTTGTGGGTGAATTGAGTATGACTTCGGGAGTCGAATTTTCCTGGTAAGGAGTGAAATAGGAGTGGACGATGTAAAAATCGGCCTTTCCTCCAACCAGGGAAATCAGTTCTTTGTTCCAGTTTGGCATATTGGTGTTGGTTTCCTGATCGCAAACCACTCCAATAAGGATTTCTTTGCCAATCTGTTTTGCGGCCAATTTCATGGAATCAATAAAAACCAACGCATGTTTGCCATAAAGATCACCGGTAATTCGTTTGGGTTGACCATCTTTATTAAGTGAAAGATCTATTTCGTAACCTGCCTCCCAGGAACCGGATACTTCATTTCCTATCTCCCAGAATTTACTTCTCCCATTATCGTATCGAACCCAATCAGCTGCCAGATGTGCCGCCTGGGCCACAGGATTTGGCCCTGTGCCATATCTTGCGTAACCATAATTTACAGTAACCATCCCGGTAGACTCAGTCATCTGCATCATCTGGTAATATTGATCGACTCCCATGGCCCAGTCTTCAAAACTCTCAACCCTCTTTCCTGGCCATATTTTCACATTCATATTTGAAGGAACATCGGGAAGTGGGGGATCAAAGGATCTAATAGTTTGATTATTGTATACCTCTTTTCTGTTCCAAAAGAATTCGTCCGATAGGCTTCCTCCGGGAATGCGCATGACTCCCATTTTCAGATTGTTGATGTTTTTCATCAGGGCAGCATCATTTTGCATCCAACCGGTATAGCAGTTGGCATTGTTTCCGGTCACATACCTGGATACCTTTGAGATTCGCTTTGAAAAATTGATGGTGACATCCACCGCTTTTAATCCAGTCGAAGCAGGAACTTCCTCGAAGCTTGCCGGAAGTGTCACAGTTTTGGGAATCCAAGAGGCAAACGGCAGATCAGGTACTTCGTTGGGAGTATCGATCACCACATCAATTGATTCTTCAGGAACTGGAGCAATAGATTTTTCTTTGCATGAAATTAAACCTGTTATCAAAACGGATAAGAGAGAAATGAGAATAAAGCGTTGGGATAAATACATTTATTGAAAGTATTTTGTTGATGAATTTTCTGCTTCAATTTCCACCAGCAATTCTTCGCGACAGATATCTGCCTCAATATATGAAATAGGGACATTTGAATAATAGTTATTGCAGACTGATTTAACCACCTCAAAGTCTTTTTGTCTTTTTATGTAAACCCTTAACAATGAATATTTGCTTGGGAAGTTGTCTGAACCATCAAAAAACCGTGAAATATTTTCTTTATCAGTTATCTTGGTAATATTATCCATTGTAACAATCGTTTGTTGAATTACATCATCTTTCCCAATCGTATCCTGACCAATAATGGCGGCAGTACCCGAAACGTATATTGTTGATAATTCATTATTAATCAGAAGAAGGGCTCTTTCAAACTGAGGTGCTTGATTTTGCAATTTACCTTCGAAAACCAAACCTTTTAAAACTTGCTGGTTGTAAGTATAAGGATTAATTTGGCGAGGATTATCAATGGAATTAACTCGCAAAGACCTGTCCGCTTCTATTGCAAGAAAATCTATCACTACCCCGTCAAATTTCATGCCGATACCTGTTGCAGCAGGATATCCATGGACTTTGCGATAACGTTGATAAAACTCGTTTCGAATCTCATTAAAAATCTGATAATTTTGATAACCATTTTCGACTTTCAAAATATTTCCAATGTAGTTCCATTGACGAACAACGTTGTCCATAGTCATATGTTCGGATTCCAATATCTCAACCATTTGATTAAATGCAAATCGGGCTGATTTTTGAGTACTTAAAGAAAACTTTCCGCTACCAAGACCACAGACCCAAACTTCTTTCCCGTATTCTGTCTTAAAAGTTACGTAAGGAGTCGTTTCAAAAGTATTATAATTAATATCCTGATTGCTATCCGAAATATATGCAGCTTCTACTGAAACTTTAAAAGGTAATCCAGGGGGATGAACAGTTACACAAAAAGCAGGGCAAGCCCCTTTAAAAGTAAAGAGAAGAGACTCCCCGATCATCTTATGAGAACTGATAAAGCTTTGAAAGTCTTCTGAGTTAATAAAAATACTGAGTTTGATAAACCTTTTGCCGGAACGAAAATCGTAAGACATTGTTTCAAGGCATTGTTCCCATTCCTGAAAAACACTTCCCGTAATTTTCGGATTGTATATATGATATGATTTTAACATTTATAATTCTTTGGTTCAAATTTAGACTATATCTTCATCAATGTGTTGGTTCAAATTTTACTTGTTCCCCTTCCGATTTCTTTGCGACCTCTTCAATAAGGTAAGGATTGACACTTATACGTTTAATTGAGAATTCCGGAATGTTGAACGAATACAAAAACTTTTGGTGAAAATCAGCATCCTCCTGTGGCAATAAAAATGGCTTTTTAGGATTGCCATTTTCATCGATATAGGCAAGGTATGCATTCATGTACAAGCCATCCATCCTGCGACTGCTGAACACGATCCACCGGCCATTGGAAGACCAGGAGTGGTAACTTTCAACATCATTGCTGTTTAAGGCATCCATTCTCACAAGCGTAGAATCCTTGAGATGATACATATACAAATCGGCCTCCTTATTGTATGCTGGAAAATTGCCCTGATCGGCAATGGTCACCAGGATATACTTACCATCGGGAGAAACACGTGGCATGGTTACGCTTTTGCCAAGGGATGATGCCGAAATCAACGTATCGACCACTGATCCCAATGCCGCTGTTTTAGGATCAAATGATAGTGAACAAAGGCTGTACCTAATTTTCTTAATGTTTTCAGGCATGGGTACTGCCTTTGCCGTGACAAAAAAGAGCCGATTTCCTTCAGGAGAAAAACAAGGAAAAGCTTCGTATGCATCCTTTGAAAACAAAAGGGGCGAGGTAAAAAACTCATTTTTTTCCACATCATAAATCACCATGTCTGATTCTGCATCAAAAGCATGGGCACGTTCATGCCCTATAGAAGGGAAAAGCTGGCGCACCTTATCTATAGAAAAGGCAACATACTTGGCAGAGGGGTGCCAGTAAGGAAATGACACACTTGAAAATGTAGTAGGTGTTTTGGTTTCAAGTTTCTGAACCTTATCTCCACTGATCAGAATAGTACCCGAATTGTTTTCCCGCAAGTGCAACAACATATGATCCGGATTATTGGATGCCATTGAATGGCAATTCATGCAAGTCATGGGCATAATGTGGTTGTCCAGAATGGTTTCGACTTTAAAAGCAGACAAACAGCGCTGATAAATTCCCATCTTGTTCCAGGCCTGGTATCCGGGGTAAATTAAACGGTAAACCAAATAATCATCGATGGGCTCCTGCGCTACAAAATAGCTGAACGGTTTGTACTTTGTCCACTTGTTGTCTTGACACTGATAGAGTGTAAAAAGGATACTGTCACCCTTGTTGTCAGATAGAAATTTCAACCAGCTGTCAACCCGGAAATTGGTCTTGTTCCCTTTAAATCCTTGTTCCAAGATGGAATGATGGCCTTTTATGGATACAAATAGATCATTGCCAGGTTCTTTTAGCCTAAAATTAATCGGTGCAATGTTGTATGGAATGGTCGCTCCATTATCAGACGGAAAGACGATCGGTAATCGACCTGCCTCCTTATACTCCTTTGGATGATCAGGTACGGGTCTGCATCCGGCAATAGTTGACATCAGGTACATCAATATTATTAACCAACTATTTTTCATGTAGTTCAGAAAAATGTACGTAATACCAATAGGTTTTCCCGAATGCCTTTTTCATCATCCCCGGATCTTTGCTTCCTCCATTTTGAAATGCATTGGCATAAAGCTTGATCCGGGTTCTAACATCATCGCCGACAGGAAACTGCTTCAGAGCATCAGGCGTTTCAGGCAAAAGTGTTTCGATATAGGCAAGTGCTTCCTGATACGCCAGTGGAATTTCAGGATAATTCATTGACTTGCTCAATGGTAGAAATTTCAAGAACTGATCGAAATCTTTTTGCAATAAAAAAGAGGACATCAAATATTCATATGCCAATTGATTATCCAAATTACCGCGAAGCAAACAAATCAAAGCTAAATCATTTTTACCATTTTGAAAGTAGAAATTGTCCTTTACCTCTCTAGCGCGAAGCTTTCCCCAAACCGGATGGGTATTCACTTTGTCGTCTGAATAGAGAAGTGCTATGGCATCGGAGGCCCATTTTCTATAAAAAAGTGTATTTTGGAGATATCGCAAATACTTGGCTGCCACATCGTATTGACCTTTAATGATACATGTCTCAATATATCTTCTTACAGATCGGACCGGCATGGAGCCATCCGGTGTTGATTCGATGGTTTCCATTGCCAGCATCTGTGCAAAGTTGGTCAAGCCCAGATAAAAGTAGGGCTCATTGGAGATTAGCGGCGCCATTCCATGCAAGGTATAAGGAATAAAAAAATTGGTGGAATCCGGGTTGAATGAGAACAGTCGTGTGCTGAGCTGTCCTGTTTGACCCAGGGATAGCATCAATGCCAAACGTCCCTTTTGACCCTTAGGCGGATCGGTTTCGGCAAGTTTTATTGCCTCATTCCATTTTTGGTTGTAGACAAGATTGTCATATTTCATCTCCTTCTCCTCTTTGAAATCGGGGAAAGTGAAAAAACCATACCCCGAAAAGAGAAGTATTACTGCTCCCAGGAATATTTGCAGATTACGGCCAGCTTTGGTGTTGGTAGTTAAAATTCCGTGCGCCAGAATAATGGAAGGAACCGAGAGAAATATCAAAATCAAATAGACTGGAAATACCAGTGAGAATTTGTAATACGCTGAGGATAGAACAGATTGCAACAAAGTGTCCCGAATGATTGAATGTCTGGCAATCAATGGGATCATTACTCCCAATAAAAAATAGGATAGTATTTCTATGATGCAATTCTGAAATTTGCTGATTGCTGATTTTGTACTAAAGCAGGTTAACAGTTCGATCGCAATGATTGAAAGGAGAAATAAAAGATAAGATCCACCAAACAGCCAATAAATCAGCAAAATTAAAATAACTCCAACCGGGAACCTGATATTTGCTTTTGATATGCCTATATATAAAACAATCATCCAAACAGTTATAGTCACAGCAAGTAATCCTGACAACAAATAGAAATCGTTGAACAGCATAAAACAATAGCCCACGGCCGGAACAAATGCCAAAACATGAAAAGGGTCACCAAAAAGCAGATGCAAGACTTTTTGGATTGAAATGAGGAATAATAGGATCAGTGCGCTTACCACAAAGGATCCAAAATAGGGATATAGGAAAAATTGTGTCAGAAATTCACCCAAATAAATCGCAAAACCTCCCTGAAGTGAAAGATGATCAACCAGATAGTCAAAACTTAATAAAAACAACTGCATCTGCTCTTTCTGTATAAGGTGATTGGGATAATACACCCCCCAGAAAACAAGCAATGCAGCAAAAAATAAGATGGATATGAAAATGGTTAATGCTCTTGTTTTCATTGTTTAAACGTCACCTTCTTTATCGGCGATTCCAATAATTTCTCTAATTCAGAAATATTAACGTCAACTTTTCCGTTTATAAATTCAGGAATATTAAAAGAAAACAGCAGCCGGTCGTAATATTCAAGGTCTTTCTGCGGCAATAAAAACGGTTTTCCTGCTTTACCGTTCTCATCCATTGATGCGATAAAAGGCCGTGTATATAAACCATCCAGGCGTCGGCTGCTAAACACAAACCACCGCGAGTTCGACGACCATGAATGGTAGCTTTCCGTATCGTCACTGTTCACTTCATCAATACGACGACTATTTCCCGTTTTCAAATCGAGCAAATAAAGATCGGCTTCTTTGTGCCAGATAGAGAAGTTCCCGTAATCGATCAGCGTAAACATGATGTACTTCCCATCGGGTGAAGAACGCGGGAAAGTGACACTTTTGTGCAATGCTGCTGCATTAAATACCGTATCGATCCGATCGCCAAAAGTTCCATTATCGCGATTAAAAGAGATGCTGCAAAGATTATATCTTACTTCATTAAATTCAGCAGGCATCTTTTTATGCCGGGCACTACAGAAATAAAGGGTTCGTCCATCGGCTGAAAACGAAGGGAAAGTTTCAAAAATACTGTCCTGCATCAACAGCTTACAACTAATCGCCTGATTATTTTTTATATCATAAACAACAACATCCGAATTGGAATCCCCAACTTCAACTCTTTTTCCTTGTGCTTCGTGAAAAACCTGGTGCGTATTATTTACAGAATAGGCGATATAATTGCCAGAAGGATGCCAGAAAGGATAGACAAAATTCGAAATTGTTTTGTCGGTTTTGGTATTTAAAAGGCTCATATTACCATCGGTTAATAAAACGGTGCCCCCTTTTTTACCCCTGATATGAAAGCTCATATCTTTAGGTTTTGACTGCCGGAAAGAGTGACAGTTCACACAGCTTCCGGGAATCAGCGTGTTTTCAATGATAGGGGATTGATCAAAATTTGAAAGATTTCGTTGATAAATTCCCATTTTACTGTAAACCTCATAACCGGGAGCAATCAAGCGATAGACTAATCCGTAATCAATAGGCACCTCGCTCACATACATTGGGAAAGGGGCAAACTGTTTCCATTTGCCATGTTGCTTAATGGAAACAGTTATCCGAAGGCTGTCTCCTTTGGAATCGGAGAGTATTTTCGCCCATTTATTGATCGGGATGCAAATCTCTTTCGCATCCTGCAGGTGGATCACTTCCTTGTTTCGTCCTTCAATGATGGCATCAATGGCAGTATATTCGGCCACCACCATAAAATTCAAAGGCGCAATCGTAGCAGGAATAGTCACACCCACATAATCGGGGAATAGTGTCGGTTTTTCTTTTAATACTTCTGTGGGTACCACCTTTCCATTGCAAGCCGAAAGGGCAAGAAGCAGGAAGATGGAGGACAGAAGACTGAAGACAGCCAGCAGCTTGTTTTTTATAATATTCTCACTTAATGTCATAATGTCATTTTTTAGCATCATTTTCTGAAATGGAGATAGTACCAATAGGTATTGGAAAATGCAGTAAACAGCTTAGGGTCAGGATTAATTTGATTGGGACTGATCCTTTCGAAAGCTTTGAAACTTTGCCTGGTTACCTGACTGACCGGATAGGGGATTTCCTTTGTCGGGTCGGTATTTGTCTTCTCCCATAAATAGATCAGTGCTTCCTGATAACTATTCGGAATAGACCTGTAATTTAGTGAAACCCCCAAAGGAAAGTATTGCACAAAACGTTTTAAGTCTTTGGTAAGTAAGGTATAAGCAATCAAATATTCATAGGCCATCCGGTTCATTTTGTTTTGATTGAATAAAATTCCGAGCATCATATCTTTCTCACCTTCGCTGAAAAGAAAATCTTCCCTGGTTCGACATTGACGCAACCATCCCCATTCGGGATGTTGGTTAATCAATTTTTCGTCTTTCATGGTGATTAGCGCGTTTGTAGCCCAACCCCGGTAATAAAAAGTCTTTTGCAACATACGCAAATACTTCCCGGCAACTGCATAATCACCGTTTATCAGATTGGTTTCAGCCAAACGCATCACCGCACGTACACTCTTCTGATAGTCCGGCAAAGCCTCCATTGCTTCAAAAGCATAGCGTTGTGCCGTGTTTATAAACCCCAAATGATAATATACCTCACCAGCAATCATTGGTATGGTAAAATCGCGCGTAAAATCGGGCATTAAACCTTGAATCCCATTCTGGTAATAGTAAAACATGCGTTCAGCCAGCAAATCCTGTTTGGCGAGAGCCAGATTAAGGCATGATACCGAAAGCGGACTTGATGGTGTCTTCTTGTCGGCAAGTGCAATCACCCGATCCCATTTACGCATCCTAACATTAAAATCGTATGCCATCACCTCTTCCTTTTCCATATCAGTAGCCCGGCTGATAAAAAAGGAACCACCAAATAACAACACAAACAATTGGGCAACGATTATAAATACCATCCTGTTTTTTTTCACCGGAGCCTGAAGAAAACGAAGGGTGATCGGAATGAATACGATGAAAAGGCCAATGATGCCAATGGATATAGGAATATTTACAGGGAAGCGGAAGAAATTGACACCAATCCATGCCTGCCGCATGGGATACTGTAGAAGATAGGTCTTACTTAGTATAGGAAATGCCAAAGAGAGCACAATACATCCCAACGCAAATAATATCAGATGTTTTTTTATAATTTCTTTTCTCATTATCTCACGTGTAATGGCAAACAGGGGCAGCAGTAAAAATGCACCTCCTACAAGCCAGTAAAGCACAGGGATAAATAACAAGACGAAAATAACACGGATCCGGTTTGTTTTAAGCAGCGTATAGGTACAAATAGAGGCAGCCGTGAGTAACATGGCCACCAGACCTCCGAATAAATAATTTTCGTCGCAAAGTAATCCCCAATAAAGCAGCGAAGGAATAAACGTGATTGGCACAAACAATGGCTTTGCTCCCAGTCGCTGCGAAATAAACCATACGGTTCTTTGCAGAAGCGTCAATAAGGTGGCAATGATAATCGCACCTACATAGGAATAAAAGAAAAACTGCGTGAAGAAATTACCTGTAAAGTCGCTAAACCCACCTGGTTTGGCCACGAACTGGAAGAAATAGTCAGGAGAGAATAAGAACATTTGATACTGCTCCTGGTAATTCAGATGAAAGGGGTATAAAAAGGCAAAAAAAGCAAAAACCATTAATCCAAATACAAGCGAGAGCAGTTTTTCGATTGAGAATATCTTCATTTGGAATATGTTATAACTTCATTATAAATTTATTATTAAAAATTGAACGAAAAACCGCATCACTTCACGTGCTCAGCCTCCTGATCCCAAAAAACCCGTTCAATATCCTTTGCATCAAACGGTGTCGGACCTTTGGCGAGTTCAGGAATATTAAACGATTTAAGTGTATTGTCGTAAACTGATGGATCGAGCTGTGGTAAAACAAATGGTTTGAATGTCTTACCTGTAGAATCGATGTAGCAGAAATAAGGTTTGCCATAGATCCCATCATCGCGTTTGCTAGCAAAAACGAACCAGCGGCTATTCGACGACCAGCTATGGTACGAATCGGAATTTGGTCCGTTAACTTCCTTCAAACGATCAATTTCACCTGTTTTCAGGTTCATTAGCTGCAAATCGGCTTCGCGATGCCAGATGGGGAAAGTGCCATAATCGGCAACGGTATAAAGAAGGTACTTGCCATCGGGCGACGTTTTCAGATGACAGGCAGACCCACCCATCTTTCGGGCATTCCAAATCGTATCTGCTTTTAAGCCTATCATCCCTTTCTCTGCATCGAAACTCACACGACAAATATTGTATTTCAATGATTTGATGCTATCAGGCAATGGTACAGCCGATGCCATACAATAGTAAATCCACTTTCCATCAGCCGAAAATACCGGAAAAGTCTCAAAAGCGGTGGAATCAGAGAGAAAAGGTTGGGTGATGACCTCATCCTTATCAAAATCCATCACGATTAAGTCGGAGGCTGTATCGTATACTTCGAGGCGTTCGCTTCGATAGGCATGCAGCTCGGGGATGATAATATTCACAGAGAAAACGGCATATCGCCCTCCGGGATGGAAATTACCATAAACTGCATTCGAAATCATTCCTTTACCCCGCGTATTGATTTTTCGTAGTTTGCCATCTCTGTTCAAAATAGTACCACCATTCTTCCCCCTCAGATGAAACATCGAAAGTGAGGCGTTTTGATTACCATAGATATGGCAGTTCATGCAAGAGCCATCAGTTAAGTTGTTGTCAGCAATCACGCGCTCATCAAAAGACTCAATATGACGTTCAACAAGCTGTATTTTGTTCCACACTTCATAACCGGGTTCAATCAGCCGATAACTTAGCCAGGGGTTGATACTGTCGCTCTTCACATGCCAAAAGAACGATTCATACTGAATCCATTGCCCATTTAAGCAGGCCGTTACACAGATGCTCAGGCTCCGCCCCTGCTCTGATGCAAGAAGCGCCTTCCATTTTTTCAAAGGGATATTAATTTTTTGAGTCCCGTTAACGATAATTGAGTCTTTGCTGCCTTTAATGGTCACCACCATTTTATCTGGTTCATTTCGCATAAGGAAATTAAGTGGTGCCGCATTAACCGGAATGGTCACATCGATATAGTCGGGATAGATGGGTGGAAGTATATGACTTATCTTCACGTCTGTTGGCCCGCTGCACGACATCAGAAACATGCTTATAATGGCAGAAAGTATAAAACTCCTCATTTCTTTTGAATTGTGGCAAAATGATAATAAAACCAGTATGATTTACCAAAACGTCCATTCAAGGCGTTCATTTCGCCATTTGTATTTTCATATAGTTGTGTATAATCTGCAAAGTCCTTTATTTTCCCCGCAGAAATGGCATAACTTACAAGCTCACCCTGAGATGCATTCGAAGCGAATAATTGAATTAATAACGCTTCGCTATAAAGTGATGGTACGGGCCGTTCGATCAACCGACCAAATTGATCATACACTTTTCTAAAAGATTTCAAATCCTTATTGAGTAAATGATAACAAAGCAGGTAATCAAGGGCAATCAGATTATTCGGATTTTGCCCGACAAGAAAATTGAGAGAAGCCAAATAATTATTCGATTTACGGATCGTGTCGATACCGGGAATCTGGGCACGCTTTTCGATCAGCCATTTATTTGACGCAGAGGCATGGTTCATTGCCTGACTGCTTTCAGCCCATTTTTTATGGAAAAGTGTCTTCGAAAGTATCAGCAGATATTTATTGGCAGCGGTTGAGTCTTCGTTAATCAAATTGATTTCAGCCAGACGTTTGATCATGCGTGAGCACCTTTGATAAGGAGAAAAAGTATTGCCGAGCATTGCCGAATGTTGAGCAAGGTTCATATCTCCCAACAGAAAAAATACTTCATTGCTCACGAAGATAGATTGCCAATTTTCGTCGGGTGTCACAGGCAATATTAATCCATAGGAAGCCGGCTGGTAAAAGTCCAATAGATATTCAGGCAACACCCCTTTTTTAGCCAGTGCCATATTGGTAAAATAGGTGGCATTCCGGTTCTTCAGATTATACTTTTTCGAAAGCTCAATAACCCGGTCGGTATTTCCAAAATAATATTCGCTGTCAAGCGACAGTATCTTTTCGAGATTAAAACTGGCATTTGCCCGAATTCCAAAAAACAACAATATGATGAAAACAAAAGAAAGCGAGGCATCGATCATTCCCTGATATTTGACTTCAAGCCGTTTCAGGAAGAAAGCGCCCAATAATGTGAAAATTAAAGAGGCCGGTAAAAACATGCTTTGCTGGTTCATCGCAGGGTAAATCCAGGCCTGACTGGTGGTGAGTAAGTAAAAATGCCTCAGCACTAATGGAATTGAAAAAGCCACTGCACCAATCAATAACCATTTAAACAAACTGAACTTTCCCCTTTTCCAATCATAAGCCACTATCAATAACGGAAAAACAAGCAAGGAACTGCCAACCAACCAATAGCCGGTTAAAGCCATTATCAGTCCTGTTGTTAAGGAAAGCCATCGTTTCGAAATTGTACTATAAATCAGGAACAGAAATAATACCGCAATAAAACCAGCAGAAACGGATACGCGGTGTGATAAATCGCAATGAAGTATCCAATCGATCGCAACCGGGAGTAAAGCCCAGAGAGGTGCATTTTTTGCGGCAGATATTCGTTTGATTACAAAAGAGCAGAGGAGCCATTCGAGGCAGAACATTAGGGAGAGCACCACTGCCCCACCACCCCGGAGATAGAAAAATTGCGTAAGATAATCGCCTGTATAACTGGCCAGCCATGCAGGTTTATTGAAATAAGAGAGAAAATAATCTGAAGTGTAAAGAAACAATTGTATCTGCTCTTTAAAAAACAGATGGTAAGCGTAAAAGAGCTGAAAAAAAAGAAAGCTCAAAAACGTAAGCCCTAAAGCTACAATTCCAAACCGTTTTTTTTCGTAAGCAATCATTTAAAAGATGAGGTTAATAATCATTTTAGATTTAAACTCTTTTTTTGCTCAGGAGAAAAAGAATCCCCTATCATTTTATTCACAAATTTTCCAACAATATTATCCTGATTGTGCCGGACAAAGTTATAGTGAAAATCAACCATGCGGGCATTAAGTGAGTCAGACTTCTGTTTTATCACTGCTTGTTCTGCGACGTCGGCTGTTTTAAACTTCTGCCAAAGTTCTTCATGAAGATAATCCGCCATCATTTTTGTTTCCTTCCAATGCTGAAGTGAGTCGTTGAGGGCTGTGCCACCAGCCGAACTGTTCTTACCAATATTCACAATCAATTCGCCAGGTTCTTTCACCACAAGAAGTTCTTGAAGTGTTAACCTCAATACAGGTTTTGCTCTTATTATGTATATCTCAGGCACTTCTGCTGATCCTTTGAACTGAAATGCTCCATTTGCAATCATTACCGAGTCAACCCTTTCCTTTGAAGCATTTTCGAGTGGTACGAGAAAAATCCATGCACCATCCGTTGAAGTATCCGGCAGATGACCCTTAATCGTTAAATCAGTACCGGATTGACAACCAACAAGGATCAAAAGAAAAACTAAATATCGAAGCATCATTAAAGAATAATTTATTTGTGCAAATCATACACCTGAAGCAAAGTAAACTAAAAAAGAGACTATTTATCAAATAAGAGGACGGACAAAATGCCCGCCCTCTCTATAGTTCAATGATTTTTAAAGCTTTTGATTATTTAGCCTTAAACATCCAGAACCAGGCTGTTCCCCAGGAACCAGCTCCGGGCTCTGGCCACGCCAAAGCCATTTTAGCGTCATCCAATTTTAGTATATCATAATCATATATAGGTGCATTCCCACCGTTAGGTTGTTTTCCACTAAGAACAGTCACGTTCTTAGTCTTTAACTTACCTTTTGCCCAAACAGCGCTACCGTCGTCTAACGTTATTGCTGTCATATCGAAAGAGAAAGAACCAACCATAGAAGTACCATCGGTCTTTTTCTTTGTAAGCGAAGAGCCTTTCACTGAGAATATCATTTCAGCTCCGTCACCTTCACCAGTAGTTTGAGCAGCCATATCCGACAATGCAACCGCCCACCAACCTGGAGAAGTATTGCCTTTATAGCCACCATTACCCCATACAGAGGAAAGTGTGTTATCCCACACCCAACTCTTTTCGCCGGTACCACAGAGAATACCCCACTCCGGAGGAACGTTAATAAGTGTATCGATCTGCACGGTTAACGTTTTAGTAATAGTTGTTCCATCGTGATTCAAACCGGTAAACACAATGTCATTGGCTCCCTTCAAAACTAATTGAACCGTTGTATTTGTGCTAACTGTTGTACCATTTCCATAATTCCAGGAGGTAAGACAACCAACTTTGTCACTGTTCAGTACAATATTATTCGATTTTTTACCATTCACCAATACCGGAGTAGCAGAGATTTGCAAGTCGTTGGCTGTAATAGCCCCGGACATAACATCTCTGTTCTCTGTAGGATCACAGGCAGCCATCATCATTGTGGCGGCCCACATAGAATATATTAATGCCTTTTTCATATTTTTCAAATTGAGATTTTAAATTAAACATCTAAACTATTCATTCCAACTAACAAATAACGCAGATGCATCCCAACCGGCATTCTGCTTCAAAACACCGCTTGAAAGATCTATTTCAGACTGCGGAATCGGCATAAAACCCTTACACGCATCGTAACGAGCAGAATATCCTGCGCCCTGATTTTTCATCGTAGTAGCAATACCACGGTTCCATATATCTGAACCAAGCTGAGCTGAAAGTGCGTCTTTTGCAATGCCCCAACGACGGATATCACTCCAGCGTGTTCCCTCGAAAGCAAGTTCCCAACGCCGTTCGTTGCGAAGAGTTGTTACTGAATAGGTAACAGGAAGTAGTCCTGCGCGGGCACGAACTAAGTTCATTTTGTCAGCAGTACCCGTAAGTTCGGAGTGCATTAAAAGAACGTCAGCATAACGGATTACATTAATATCAACTTCATGAGCCAATTGGAAGTCATCAGCTGCACCATCTCCGTAATACTCCGTTGAAGAGGTAAAACTATTGAACAGTGCATCAAGTGTACCATCAGTATTATATGTTTTCGCACCTTTTGTGGCAATAACTTTCTTCGACCAAAAACCAGATTCTTCCATCTGTTTATCAGCGCCATAGATATAGTCTGGTGTTGCTGAACCATCAAGGATAGAAGCATCACGGCGTGGGTCTGTCGGTTCTGCAGCTTTCCACTCTTTCCAAAGATTCGGGCTTACAGGACCTGCACCCCAACCTTCTCCAAAGGGAAAAAGGTTTTTGTATTGATTTGCAGCACCAGTGCTACGAATTGCAAAGAACAGGGCATACTGGTTTGAATAACCAGTGGTTGTACTCCAACTTGCCAAATGCGAAAATTTGATAGAAAATACAGTTTCAGGATTAGTACCATCCTTTACCCATGCCGGAGCATTTTTGGCATAGGGATAATCCTTCTTCGAAAGCGTATTGGTATAAGGCCACAAACTACGATAATCAGGCACCAAACTTTGTCCACTATTGGCGATACAATCCTCTAAACCGGTAATTACCTCAGCTTTTGCAATAGAACCGGAGATCTTACCATCAGCGCCCATCAAAGGAAGTGCATCCTTTTGGTAGAAACCTGTGTAGAAAAGATATACGCGAGCCAATAGAGCCTCGGCAGCCCATTTTGTCACATGCCCATTACCTGAAATAGTTTCATCCCATTTCTTGGCAGGCATAATACTTATTGCTTCTTTCAAGCTTGCAGCAATAAAACCATACACCTCTTCAGTAGTGGATTGTTTTGGATATACCGATGCCTCAGCCACTGTGGAAGGAACCTGAGTAATCAAAGGAATACTACCAAACATCTCTACCAATTCATTGTAGAAGAAAGCACGAAGGAAAAGTGTTTCCCCCATCAACTGATTTCTCAGAGTTTCATCTGTCACCTTGTCCAGATTAGCAATAGCCATGTTGGCACGGCTAATCCCAGAGTAACGATCGGACCAGAAAGTTTTGAAACGGTCCAAATTGGTATACATAAGATGGTCTATTACCTGAAAATCTTTATCATTTTCACCACCACCGCCAAAACGATCGTCAGAAGCCAATTCTGATGCAAAGTAATAGGTATTCCCGCAATTGGCCACTGGTTTATTTAATGTGGCATATACACCAGTAACCATCTGAATGGCATCATCTGCCGATGTCGGATAATTTCCGGTATTCTTTTTAGTATAGCTCTCAGTATCGAGGTAATTCTCGCAACTCATAAACAAAAGAGCAGTAGCTGCAAAATAGAATATTTTTTTCATATTCATCCTCTCATTTAAAATTTAAGATTAACACCTACCAAAAAAGTTCTTGGGCTTGGATAATAACCTAAGTCAATACCTGATACCCAACCCTGTTCGTAACCATAACCAATTTCAGGGTCCATACCGGAATAACCTGTGAACGTATAAAGGTTCTGAGCAGTTACAAACAAACGAGCTTGCCCAAGAGGCATATTCTTGAAAAGTTTCTTGAAGTCGTAACCCATCGTAACGTTCTGAATTTTTACATAATCGCCATCTTCAATATAAATGTCAGAAATATTCTGCCAGTTGATGTTGCTACCAGAAGTCAGACGCGGTAATTTATTAGAGGTACCTTCACCTGTCCAACGACCAAAAATTTCAGTCGTATAGTTTTGAAGCGGAGAGTCCGCAAATGAACGATAGGACTTTGCAATCTGCTGTCCGAATGCGCCTGTACCCGTGATATTTAAATCAAACCCTTTATACGAAAAGTTCAAATTCAGACCCAATGTGAAGTCAGGATGTGGATTACCAATCATAGTCCGGTCGGTTTCCGTAATCTTACCGTCACCATCCGTATCCACAAAGATAAGGTCACCAGGTTGTGCACCGGCATACCTGGCAGCAGTGCTGTTTACCTGATCCCAGTTCTGGAATACCCCAGCGGTCTTATAACCATAGAAATAACCTAAAGGATACCCAACTTGCGCACGATACATTTCCGTGGTACCCTGACTGAGCACATTACCTTCACCATGAATAATACCTTCCGTATTGGCAATACGGGTTACTTTGTTTACATTGTGAGTTAAATTCACCGATGCACCATATTTGAATTCACCAGCTTTGTCATTCCAGTTCAGTGCGATTTCTAAACCTTTGTTTTCAACGTCGCCACCATTCACAGCAGGAGCGTTTAATCCCCATACACCAGGAATCGGAGCCGTTAAAAGCCAGTCTTTTGTGGTCTTCGTATACCAGTCGAATGTTAAGCCTAAACGAGAGTTCATAAAACGGGAATCAAAACCAAAGTCCAACTGTTCAGAAGTTTCCCATTTAACATCGGGGTTAGCCAAAATATCAGCATAACCACCTACGGTCTGTGTTAACTTGTCAGGTGAAAAATAATAACCATTACTTGTATCAAATGCAATAGTAGAAAGATACTGAAAGTTATTAATTGCATTGTTACCATTTTGTCCCCAGCTGCCACGAAGTTTCATGAAATCCATAAAGTTTTTAGTACCGTTCATAAAAGATTCGTTGGTTATAACCCAACCGGCAGACATTGAAGGGAAGTAACCCCATCGTTTTCCGCGTGCAAAGTTTGAAGAACCATCTGCACGCATGGTGAAAGAGGCCATATAGGTTTCTTTGAAGTTGTAGTTAGCACGTCCGAAGAAAGAGGCTAACGCACCCGATCCCCAGGGTGATCCACCTGCACCACGTTGTGACAGTACGGTCGGTTTGGTATTGTCAACCCATGCATAATCAAATAAACCGGGAAACATAGAATTTTGGCCACTTGCATTTACGCTTGAACCCATTCCCCATTTTTCAATAGACTGACCAATCATAACATCAAACTGATGCTGTTCGGCAACTATGAATTTATAGGCTAAGGTATTATCAAGTGTAGTACTAAAACCGGAACTTGCACTCTGTGAAACATTATCAAGAGTAACATTTGTATTGTTAGACAAGTGACGGATTCCATCATACGAACGGGAGGCGTTTGCAGACATCTTATAACCAAACTGAGATCTGAAAACCAAATTCTTGATGGGTTGGATTTCTACATAAACACTTGCCTGAAGCCCATAAGACTTGTTGAGGTTCAATCCCTGACTTGAAAGAGCAGTTCCTGCAAGCGGGTTACCAGTATTACCATCATAGTTCCAGCCATTAGCCACCTTGTCGTTATAATCATAGAAGTTACCTTCCGTATCATAAACAGGAAGTAATGGATTACCAACCAATAGGTTATGAATCGAATTCCAATAGATGTTACCGGTAGCAATACCCGATGTAGTGTTATAGTTGTAGTTCAACGTCTGACCAATCTTGATTGCATCAAAATCTTTCACTTTTAATAATACATGGTCTGAATTGATACGGACTGTATACCGGTCGTATTTAGACTGAACCGGCTTTCCTAAAATACCGTCTTGTGAATTATAAGAAAAACCTAATGCAAATTTAGACTGATCGTTACCACCTGTCAGATTAAACGCATGATTTTGAGTTGGAGCTGCTGCGTTATATGTCTCCTTCAACCAATTTGTACCTTGCCATGAACCATCCATAATCGTATTATAGAGGTCTTTCGGAAGTATGTTTGCCCAATCATTTGCTGGATTCGCTTCATTGAACCGGGTTTCATCCATCATAGCCATATATTCTTTGGCATTAAGCAACGCAGGCATTTTAGCCGAATACTGCACCCCATAGTAACCATCATAAGAAATCTGAAGTTTTCCGGATTTACCTTTTTTAGTTGTTACCAAAACTACACCATTGGCAGCCCGCGATCCATAAATTGCGGCAGAAGCTGCATCCTTCAATACGTCAACAGATTCAATATCCGAAGTATTTAAAGCATTAATATCTCCACCTGCCACACCATCTATTACATAAAGAGGAGATGCGTTACCGATAGTTCCCAAACCACGAATAGTTACTTTGAAGCCAGATCCTGGCTGACCGGAACTCTGTGTGATTTCAACACCCGGTGACTGGCTTTGCAAAGCACTCAAGGCACTGGAAGTACTCAGTTTTTGCAGATTATCACCGCTTACCTGAACAGTGGCACCTGTGGTCAGTTTTTTCTTCTGGACACCATAACCAATTGCCACCACCTCTTCAATACCGACGGTTTCATTAGCCAGTTTTACAGAGAAGTTGGTTTGGTTACCAATCGAAATCTCCTGAGTTTTCAATCCAATAAAAGAAAAAACAAGGATTTTAGCCGTCGCCGGAACACCAAGAGAAAAATTACCATCAATGTCACTGACGGTACCGGTCGACGTTCCTTTGATGATTACTGTGGCTCCAGGAACAGGAGCACCAGACTCATCAGTTATTTTCCCGGTAATGGTCTTCTGTTGTGCAAAAGCCATTCCTGCAAGCATTACCATTAAAAGAACCATGGAGAGGAATTTTCCTGCCCATTTCCCTTCTGGCGAAAAACTAAGTCTAATTGGTTTCATAAATACATAAACTTAAGATTAAAAATTAAAAAATATTAGTTCGAGTGTAAAGTGTAGACAAGAAAATTAATGCATAAAGAAGAATTTGTTTAGTTAATACTTTGTCTTTGGAAATCAGATGTTTTGTTAATCAGTTTAAAAAAATAATTCATAAATTATTAATTAAGATGAGAATACTAATTACAATAATCAGATAGATGGTCACCTCAATGGCCAGATAAGTGTGTCTTTTACTTTTCATAAAACAGTGTTTGTTTTTAAGACCGTTTAGTTAAACAGTGTTAAAATATGTTATCAAATATAATCCTTGCCGCAATAACAGGAGTACATCGTATGTTTTTAAATGTAGACTGTTTGTTATTGTATGGGTGTAATTTGTTTCAGAAATTGGGGTCAATTGTTAATCTATGTATTTTTTAGATATTAAACCCTCAATAATTTGTATCTTTAACAAAGGTTAATATGCTAATGAGAAATCAGACTTTACATGACCTTAAAAACAATTCTTTGAACTAATAAATTTTTGAAAAAAACAGAATTATTGACAATTCCCATTGTCTCAGGCAACTTTTCATCTAAAGGATTACTCTTGCGTTGGGTCAGCATCGCCTTTACAGCAATGTTGGGGATAATCCTTATGAATTATCAGTCGTCAGGGCAGGAAAACCGGTATGTTTTTTCTCATCTGAATGTAAATAACGGGCTTTCCCAAAACCAGATTAATTGTATCTACCGCGATTCGAAAGGATTTGTCTGGTTTGGCACGAATGCGGGGCTGAATCGTTTTGACGGTTCTTCCATTGAGGTTTTTTCCTATGAGAAATCAGACAAAGGATCCATCGCAAACAATACCATCAGCGCCATTGCAGAGGATAAAAATGGCAACCTATGGATTGGTACCGGCAATGGTGTCAGTATGCTTAACAGCCAAACCTATCAATTCAGGGAATTTGATTACAGTAGCCTATCTACAGCCCGCTGTGGTGACATCCGGTATGTTAATGCGTTGGCAGTAGATAGGGCCGGTAATCTTTGGATTGGCACCAACAATGGGGTCATTTACCATGATGTAGTTCACGGTTCCATGGAGCGGATTTTAATAGATCCCCCAGACTGCACCTCTCCTATGAATAGTATTACCTCAATCACTGAGGATCAGGATGGAAATATGTGGATGGGCTCAAAAAATGGCTATCTGATAAAATATAATTTACAAAATAGAAAGACAAAGAAGTTAAAAATACCTGATGAATCGGATAAGTTGTCAAATTGTCTTACCAAGCTTTTCGTAGATAAGGATAACGATCTGTGGGTAGGTAATTTACTGGGGTTGTATCTGCTTGATTTAAAAACTGAGGTCTGGAAAAGTAATTTTAAATCCAATATAAGTGAGCCGGACAGATTAAAAAGAATTGGGTCTATTTCTCAAAACAATGATGGTTTGATTTGGGTTGCAACCGACGGGGGAGGCGCATTTGTCATCAACAAACAAAACTGGAATGTCCAAAATATTAAACATCAACCTTTTGCTGATCAGAAGCTTAAATCTGATGGTCTCTCTTTTGTTTGTTGCGATAAAGAGGGAATTGTCTGGCTGGGTACAACCAAAAAAGGGGTTAATTTTTATAAAAGCAATGTTAATAAATTCAGGATTTACAAGAATTTGGCCACAGATGTCAATACGCTCAGCAACAACGATGTAAATGCTCTTGTTGAAGATGATCATGGTAATGTTTGGATTGGTACCGACGGAGGAGGACTCAACTATCTGGACAGAAAGACACAGAATATAACTAGAGTAGCTATTAATAAATCGCCAAAGAATAGCTTAAGCAGTAACATCATTGTTTCCTTGTACTTTGACCGCCAACACAAATTGTGGATTGGAACCTACTTTGCTGGGTTGAATAAATATGATCCCGCCTCGGGTCGGTTCATCTCCTTCATGCATCAGCCTGATGACAGTACTTCCATTTCTGATGATAGAATTTATGGTATCGGTGAGGACGCACTCCACCAGATCTGGGCAGGTACGCTTGGTAGCGGGGTAAACATACTGGATAACAAGACCGGGAAATTCAAAGTCCTCACAACACGTAACAGCTCCCTCTGCTTTGACATGATTACCTCTGTCTACCGCGACAAATACGATATGTTGTGGTTAACTACAGAATATGGTTTGTCTGCTTACGATTACAGGAACAATTCATTCAGAACCTTTCAAAGCCAGGAGAATGACAGTAATTCTATAAGCGATAACAATGTGGTCAACTGTTTCGAAGACAGCAGAGGCTTTTTCTGGATTTGTACTAAAAATGGTCTTAACCTGTTAACAAGAAACAATGGCGCCTTCAGACATTTTACGATTAGGGATGGTCTGCCTTCCAACAGTGTGCACGGTATTGTGGAGGACAAGCACAGAAACCTTTGGATCAGTTCAAAGAATGGCATTTCCAGAATGGAATTGACAAATGTTAGAAATGAAAGCAGTTTTGATTTTAAATTTTTCAACTATGATGTAACGGATGGTCTTCAGGGGAAAGAGTTTAACCGTTCGTCGGCCCTTTGTACCTCAGACGGCGAGATCTTTTTTGGAGGTCCTGATGGACTCAATGCCTTTTATCCGGACGAAATCAAATCAGATAGTTCTGTTGCCAAAATGATCTTCAGGGATTTTAAGATTTTCAACAAAAGCATTGATTACGGGCAAAAATACAACAACAGGGTTCTTCTCGAAAAGCCGATTTTTAATACTGAGAAGATCGAATTAAAATACATTGAAAATTCATTTACGATTGAATTTACTGCACTCAATTATTTTTTCCCCGAAAAAAATATCTATGCTTATAAATTGGATGGATTTGATAAACAATGGATTACTACTACAGGGAAAAATAATTCAGCCACCTATACCAACCTGAGTAATGGTACCTACACATTTAGGGTTAAAGAACTGAATGAAAACTCTACGGGGAAAGAGATCTCCCTAATTATTGTAGTTCTCCCGCCATTCTGGAAAAGTTTGTTTGCATATCTTTCGTATGCCATCTTCATTTTACTGGTTTTGCTGCTTCTGCGCCGATTAATATTGGTCAACGAAAGGACCAATGCCCGTATCGAGCATGAACGAATTGATGCACAGCATGTACACGAGATCGACTCATTGAAAATTAAGTTTTTTACCAATATTTCTCATGAATTCAGAACCCCGTTAACTTTAATAATGGCTCCTGTTGAAAAATTGCTTTCAGAATTAAAGGATAAACCTGAAAAAAAATACCTGGAGCTAATTCAACAGAATGCCAGGAGATTATTGCAAATGGTTAATCAATTGCTGGATTTCAGAAAATTGGAGGTTCAGGGATTCAATTACAACCCATCATTCGGTGATATTGTCTCATTTATCAGAGAGTCGGTCGTTTCCTTCAATTACCTGAGCGAACAAAAGCATATTAAACTGCTCTTTACATCCGGAATCAGTGAACTAAATACCTATTTTGACAAGGATAAATTGGAGAAAATAATCTTTAATCTGCTTTCCAATGCTTTTAAATTCACTCACGGTAACGGCCAGGTGTCTATCACACTATCTGTTGAAACAAATGGAAGCACATACAACAATCTGGACTCCGCAACCAATCTGATCATTGAGGTAGCAGATACCGGGATCGGGATACCTGAAGACAAACTGGATAAAATTTTTAGACGTTTCTTTCAGGTGGATACAATAGGTCAGGTTGAAAAGGGTACAGGCATTGGTCTCTCCCTGGTCGCAGAATTTGTCAAACTTCATGGAGGAGAGATCACCGTCAAAAGCGAAATAGGTAAAGGCAGTTGCTTTACGGTTAAATTACCGGTATATGAGTCAGGTATGGAGAACGAAGCTCTTGCACAGCCATTGGAAGAGGTAAGGAATAGACCAATAGTAACTATTGATAATGATCCGAAATCCGTGGTAACAGGAAGGTCTTTGATCTTGATTGCCGAGGATAATGATGATCTGCGCTTTTATCTGAAAGACAATTTGCACGATCAGTTTGAAATTCTGGAAGCTTCGAATGGCGATGCAGCCCTGGAATTGGTTTTGAAGTATATGCCGGATTTGATTATCAGCGATATTATGATGCCGGGAATAGACGGCATGGAGTTGTGCAGAAGGATTAAAACGGACAAGACTGTATGCCATATTCCACTTATCCTTTTGACTGCCAAATCATCCGATGAACAACAGCTGATGGGAATTGAGATGGGCGCCGATGATTACATTACAAAACCGTTTAATTTTCAAATACTTGAGGCTAAAATTAACAACATTTTTTCATTAAGGCACAACTTAAGGACAGTCTTCAAAGACAAACTTCATATTGAACCCAAAGATATCACGGTTACCTCCCTGGATGAACTATTCATGCACAAGGTTCTTGAGTTGGTTGAAAAAAATATTGCCAATACTGAATATACCATTGAAATAATGAGTCACGATTTGGGGATGAGCCGAACCCTGCTCTACAAGAAAATTCTGGCATTAACTGGTAAACCACCATTAGAGTTTCTCCGCTCAATGCGGTTAAAAAGGGCAGCCCTTCTGCTTTCCAAAAGCCAGTTGAATGTGTCGGAGATAGCATTTCAGGTAGGATTCAATGATCCGAAATATTTCAGCAAGCATTTTAAAAATGAGTTCGGTGTCATTCCTTCAAGATACATCAAAAATGAGTGATGAGGCATTGTGTTAGTGGTTAACAAGGAAAACATTTTATAATATACTATCAGACAGATATGAAAACGTCAATACTTGTGGCAGGGATTTTGCTTTGTGGCACCTGCTTAATGGCTCAACAGCCTAAATCTCCTGTTGAATTGCATGGTGCACTTCGGGTAGAGGGCAATCAAATGGTCGGCAAAAGTGGTTTGCCTCCTCAATTGAGAGGGATATCCTTGTCGTGGAGCATATGGCAAGGGAAAAAATACTATAACCAGGAAGTGGTAGACTGGCTGGTCAAAGATTTCCACATTTCATTGTTACGTGCATCGATGGGTGTAGAGCCCGCGGGAGGCTATTTAGCCAACCGTGAAGAGCAGTTGAAACTGATGAATACTGTGATCGACAAAGCCATTTCTGAGGGCATTTATGTACTTGTGGACTGGCACGACCACAATG
>DATCHD010000074.1:0-20226 GCA_036508555.1 Prolixibacteraceae bacterium | reverse complement strand
AAACGATATAAACGAGAGCGAAATATTTACGCAGATAAAACAGTCCCTCGAGAATTACTAAGAGACGTATATCCCGGGTTCATGGGAGAATTTTTTGCAAAAAAGGAGGGTCCGCCAAAGAAAACTCTTTTTACGAATAGCTTCCGGCATCGCTGCCTGTCTGCTGATAGGATTTATGGGTCTTACTTATCTCCATTTTGAAAAGAAGGATATTGAAAATTCATTGGTTAAACAAACTGTCCCTATTGTCAGGGAAACTCCCGGTATCGAAAAAAAATCTGAAGAAAAATCAACCCCATTGGTTGCGTCCCTTAAATCTACTTTCAAAAGCGACAAATCGAAAGGAACCGTATTGAAAACCAATCCTGACATGAAGGAATATTTAATTGCCGAAGGGACAAATAAAGCTGCCGGAAATCAGAAGAATTCGAGTGTTGAGGCTGACTCCGCAAAAAATATCACACTCTTTACTGCCAGCAATTCGATCCAGTCAAATAAAAATAAAGCCGATTCGGTAAAAACCAGTTCAGATACGATCAGAAGAAAACCTTCCGACACTTTTATGAATATACCAACCAAAAAAGAGAATCAGGATCTTGCGGTTGCTTCCGGACGAAAGGTAAGATTTGGAATCAACTTCTCTCCGGGATTAAACTCGTCACAATCATCAGGTTCGCTGGATTACACTGGGGGTGTTAGCGCCGATATCACCTTGTCTTCCAAATTCCAGTTGTCCACAGGTCTACAGGTCCAAAACCAGCATATGGAGCAAAAAGTAGCGGGAATAGTTTCCTCCTCCACTGCCCCTCAGGATGAGACAAAGACCACGCTAATCAATCTGGATTTACCTCTGAATATTATCTGGAAGTTTTTTTCTGTCAAATCAAATTCCTGGTATGTTTCAGCCGGGTTGTCCTCATTGGTCTATCTTAATCAGGAGAATGTAAATACAAAATATTCCAACCTCCTGGTTCCCGTATCCTTAAAGGTAGGAGGTAGTGATGTAAAGACGTATGAAATTGTGAGTCAGGTGTCGGTGACACAAAATACGGTGACCCCTTTGCAAACATTTGATTTTGCAGGCAGGATCAATTTAATGGTGGGATTTGAGACTAAGCTGTCAGACAAGATTCTATTACATTTTGAGCCCTATGCAAAGATTCCTTCTCCTGGACAGACATCCGGCAGTCTGAACCAAACGACTACCGGTATTAATTTTAAGATTTCATTCTAACAGGAATGACGATCCTCTCAATAGCAAACAAACATCACTCATGCCAAAATAACTTTGATATTTTGTAGCGTTTCACTGATTCGGCATCGTATTGATTAAAAAACAAATTATATACGTATGAAAAAATATTTCTTTTTAGCAGTTGTATTGATTTCCCTGATCGGATGTTTCCAAATTAACGATTTTGGCCGGGAAGAGGTAGATCCTCCTATGTTGGGCCTTCCACTTATCTTTCAGTCAGAATACACGAACTATGCCTGGGGCTATAACCACACCGGATGGATGATGGATGGTTCGGGCCTTGTGAAAAGATTTCAGAAGAATGCACCATGGGTATTTCCAGATTCGCTTGGTTACATCTCTGAGGAAGATATGCAGAAAAACTTAAACGTCTGTGATTCACTCCTGGAACATGTAGCTTCGAACGAGCTCTCACTGTATACCGCCAAGGCACTGACCTGCGCTGATGGCCCCATGACAGATCCTAAAATGACGATGGCCGATGCCGGTGAACGGATTTATGCTTTTTATCGTTACGAAGCCGATCGAAAAAGATACAAACGGGTGATTCTCTCTATGGTTGGAGATTGGTCACAGGAGAATTTGGCTCCGAATGCCAAAGAGGTAGTTGACTGGATGAAGACAATAAAATAATGTGAAAATTGGGAAATGTGGAAATGTGGAAATGATAGATTGTGACCGACTGTTCAGTAGAACAATTAGTATGAATTGGTAACAAGAATTTTAAATAATGAAATACCCATCCCGACATGTCGGGACCAACAGAAAATGATACTGAGGGTATTTGCTTCGCAAATCTTCGATTCCATGTGGCAATTAAAAAACAAATTATATCTCGTGAAAAGAATAATCATATTAATTTTTCCTGTTCTATTTTTGTTCTCCTGTGAACTGGAAGACAGTTTTCCGCAAATTGAAAGCATAACCAGCGGGGAAAAATGGACACTTCAAATAGGGAGTTCTCCCATAGAAGTTTATAGCCAACTTCAACAATTAGGTATAGAGAAAAAGTTTGACGCTGTGGCAATAGTGTATAGAAAACCTTTTTCAAAACCAGAAGAAATACGAAGTTTTCTTGGTTTATATCGCACCATTACTTTACAAAGCAAATCAGGAGTAATAGAACGGGTTCTTATCCAATTTAATCAAGACAAAGTGAGTTCAATCGAAACTGGTGGAGCTATGTTGGACGATACTTCCTCATGGCCTCAAAATACATCGGATGAAATTGCAATCCATGTTAATGACCCGATTGACAAAATGTACGAAAAGTTGTTGGCAATTTACCAAATTCCAACCTATAGTGATTATCAAATTATTCTGCCGGATAAGTCGTTGGAGAAACCTTTCGATCCTGACATGGCTAATTATGACGAATGGGGATTTACGTTTTCCTACGAAGTCAAACCAGGAAGAGGAGGAATTTCATCAGTCAGATTGTTTTTTAAAAACGGAAAACTATCCAGTATCAGACATGAATATAATGAAGCTGATATATATGATTAATGAGAAAATTAACAACAAAATCTATAAAGCTACAGCTTTATGTACTAAACAATTAAACATTATGTATACAAAATATTTTCTGTTACTTCTTTTGGGTACCTTCTTCACGGTAGGTTGCACAAAGGATACAGTGCCTTCACCAAGAGGGGAAAAAATTGTTTTGAGCGAAAAATCGCTGAAGCTGGTGCAGGCTAACAATTCCTTTAGTTTTTCGTTGCTCGGCAAAAGCCTGGACGGAACCTTGGAGAACAGGATGATTTCACCGCTCAGTGTCTCGTTGGCACTTTCCATGACACTCAACGGCGCATCCGGAACGACCCTCACAGCCATGCTGAAAACACTTGGATATGAGAATCTTACCAAGGATGATATCAATTCCATTTATCTCAATCTGACCACTGCTTTGCTGAAGGCCGATCCGAATGTGGTGATGAACATCGCCAATTCCATCTGGATCAGGAAAGATTTTACTGTCCTGGATCCATTCATCACAACAAACCAGACCTATTACAATGCGCAGGTCTCTAAACTGGATTTCAATCCGGCAGCGGTCACAACGATTAACAAATGGGTGAGCGACAAGACAAGTGGGACGATCCCAACCATTTTATCGACCATTGCCAGCAACGAGATCATGTTTCTGATCAATGCCATTTACTTCAACGGCAAGTGGAAATACCAGTTCGAGACCTCCAAAACTGCAAATGAACAGTTTACCTGCACCGACAAAAAAATCGTTTCTGTACCCATGATGAAAATGGAAAGTAGTTTTGGCTACACTGTCCAATCCGGATACAAAGCACTGAAGATGCCTTATGGCGCTGATAAATTTCAAATGGTTCTGTTGCTTCCCGATGCCGGGACGACCCCCGACAAGTTGGCGGCTTCGTTGAATCCAACCAGCTGGGCGACCCTGACTACCGCACTGCAGAATAAAGTCAAGGTTGCGGTTTGGATACCAAAGTGGAAATTTTCCTGGGAAAAGACCATGAATGAAGTGCTCTCATCTCTGGGCATGGACATCGCTTTCGATCCGAACAGGGCGGACTTTTCGCAGATCACAGGTGTTAACAACCTATATATCACAAAAGTCATCCATAAGACCTACATCGATGTCAGTGAATCGGGCACCGAAGCTGCAGCTGTTACATCCGTAGGCATCGGCTATACCAGCATGCCCGTTGATCCACCGGCCTTTTACCTGACCCGTCCGTTCCTCTTTTTTATCACGGAGGAGGATACCGGAGCGATTCTATTTGCCGGAAAAGTTGAAAATCCGCTTGTAACTAATTAATTATGAGAATATATTTATTGCTTCTGGCTGTTTTATGCAGCCTTACACTTTCTGCTCAAAGGGGAAAAAAAGATGTGGTTTACCTGAAAAATGGGAGTATCCTGAAGGGAACGATTGTGCTTCAGGATCCGGGTAAACTGATCAAACTGAAGACCAAAGACAACAATCTCTGGGTCTTTACTTTTGATCAGATTGACAGCCTCACCCGACCTTCCCCGGCAGTGATACCTTTCAAAACCGGTTATTTTAATCTGACAGAACTGGGAGTGCTGGCGGGCAACTCTTCCAACGCTACCAGGGCCCCGTTTACGCTGACCAATATCAACAGTTGGTATTTTCCCAAAGGATATTCGGCTGGTCTGGGTATAGGTGTTGAATTATCCAATGAGACTTATCTCCCGGTTGTAGCCGATTTCAGGTATTACTTTCAGGGCAGGCGTCCGTTGCCATTTATCTCGCTACAGGCAGGGTATTCCTTTGCGCTGGGCGGCTCCTATTCGCAAACTATTTACGCGGTTAATGATATCCGCGTTAGCCCAATGATCTGGCCCGGACCGATTCCTTCCTATACGAATGATCCGGTTTCCGCACACGGCGGATTTCTGATCAGTCCGGCGATAGGCATTCAAACACCTATCAACGAGAATTTTGCCCTGACGTTTAGTGCGGGCTACCGTTGGATGAGACACAGTTACGGTCGAACCGACGATTATAGAATTGATATTGATTACCGGCGTTTGACAATTAAAGTTGGATTACTGTTTAAATGAGAAGAGCCATGAAAAATATTTTTATCACCCTATTTTTTACCGGTATTGTTCTTGCCGGATGCAAGGATATCTATACTGAACAGTACCTCTCCCTGGAACCGATTTACATGAGCCTTGAGGATTTGAGAGTATCCGTGAAAATGGTTAATCAGCAGGATCTGGTCAGGCCGGGGAAAATTTACACCATCGGCAACTATATTTTCATCAACGAAAATATGAAGGGAGTGCACATATATGACAATACCAATCCGGCTTCACCCCAATATGCCGGATTCATCAACATTCCTGGTAATGTGGATATTGCCGTGAAAAACAACATCATGTACGCTGATAGCTACCTCGATCTGGTGGCCATTGATATCACAGATCCCACCAAGGCGAAGGAGGCTGGCCGGGTTAAGAACGTTTTCCCATATTCGGTACCTCCTTACAATGAAACGAAATACCGTATTGGTCAGGTGGATAATACCAAAGGCGTAGTCATAAGTTGGGAGGTTAAAAAAGTAAGAAGGGAGATCAATACGATCAGTTATCCTATTTTTCCGATGTATTTCGGAGCCAAAACCACTATGGACTATGCCGCAGCACCAAGCTCCTCCTCGCAGAATTCCGGCACTTCCGGCACCGGCGTTGGCGGGTCGATGGCCAGATTCGGTCTGACTGGCAATTCGCTGTTGGCTGTCGACACCTATAAATATTACAATTTCGATCTGACTGTGCCTACAGATCCGAGGCTCTCTTCCTCCCAATCCCAGGGTTGGGGAATTGAAACGATGTTTCTTTACGGCAAGTACATGTTTTTAGGTACTACTACCGGGATGTTGATCTACGACCTCACCGATATCAACAAACCCACCTATATTTCAACGTTCTGGCATGCAACAGGATGCGATCCCGTGGTCGTCCAAAATAACCGGGCTTATGTGACCATTCGGGGCGGAAATCGGTGCAACAGTCTTATCAACCGGTTGGATGTCCTGGATATTACCAATGTTCTGAAGCCCGTTCTTTTCAGGTCCTACAACATGGACAACCCTTACGGACTGGGCATCAGTGGGGATATTTTATTTGTCTGCGACGGAACCTCCGGTTTGAAGGTCTATGATGCCTCCGACCCGCTGTTGATCGCCGAACACCTGCTGGCAAAATTTCCAGGTATCCAGGCCTACGACGTGATCCCGCTTGGAAAATCACTGTTGATGATTGGGAGTGATGGATTTTACCAGTATGATTATACGGATGTGAAGAATATCAAGCAGATATCTGTGATAAAAGTGAAAAAATAAATAGTCTACCGGTCCCTGAGCCTGCCTGATATCCCTCGTTTGCAACGAGGGATAGCGGGTTTTTCCCTTAGTTGCTCCGTGTAGAGTGGTTGTCGCAAATTTTGCGACAACCACATCTTTAACCAATTCTCCCTCTGAAAATACATTATTAATATGCTTACCAATAGTTTTTACATCTCTACCAAACAAAACAGCCAACTGCAGTCGATTCAACCATACAGTTTCTTCTTCTATCCTTACCTCAATTCGTTCAGGTAGTTCGTTTGATTGATATAGCACTATTTCGTTCTTCATTTTGTAATTCGTACTGTTAAGAATTAATGTCAAAGTTGTTCGATTTTATTTGCCTTTGTGCCAGGGTAAAGGTATCCATCTTGATTTCAGGCAAAACTGCTACAGCTTGTAGCAGTTTTGTATCTGCCTGATAATAACGCTCATAAAAGCGTTTCATGTTCCATAAATTGCGTGGGGATAAGCCCATATCGGGAAACTCAATTTTCAGATCAACCGACAATTGTTTCACCACACCACTGCCATATCCCTCAACTAACTGTTTTTCAAAGAGTAGTTTGCCAAGATTCCAAGTACACGGAATTAGTAGTGCTGTTTACCTGACGGGCAATGGATGTACGAGCTGTGCGAATTCCTGAAACAGCCCTTTGCAGTATCTCCGCATATTCATGCTCGTTCATTATAGTTGAAATATCTTGCTTATTCATATGCTGCTAATCCTGAAATTTCACGCCCCTGGGCTAGTTTTTTTAAGAGTCGTTGCAAATATCTGTTATAAAAGTGACGAGTTAAAAGTGAAAAATGGAGGAACGCTCCAGCGGATTTGCAATCCGCTGGCATGGTATAACCTGCGGATTGCAAATCCGCTGGAGCTGGTTTTAAGCATTCAGCGTCATGCTGAACTTGTTTCAGCATCCCATTATCAGGGGATTCCGAATCAAGTTCGGGATCACGATACTATCCCTCGTTGCAAACGAGGGATAGCGGGTACTTAACACAACACTGGCGCCAAATGGCGTTTATCCTTTTTCGCGCTCCCAAAGCAACTTTTTCCCAAATCCCAGCCGGTTATCGGTCATCTTCAGGTAGGAAATAGGTAGAATCCAGAGGGTGGTGTCCATCAGGGCAGTAAAGGGGAAGCGTTTCAGATAGGCTTTTTCGGCTATGACAAGTTTCTCATTTGCGGCCAGTTCCAAAGTCCCGGAAAACTGAATACCTTGAATTTTACCGATGATGCTGGTTTCAAGAACAACATTTCCCGCCACTTTTGGGTTCTGAGTCGCCTCCTGGATATGTCTTGTTTCGTAATCGGATGTAAAAACAAAAGTTATCTGCTCTTCCATAAAGGCATAAAAACAGTTGGCAACCCATGGCTGATCTTGCGAAACGGTTGCCAGGGTAAGCACGTGGTGTTTTTTGAGGAATGTGATGATTTTGGGATCGGGTGTGTCCATAAGTTCGAATAAACGACAAAAGTATAAAAAAGTGTATGATAGTTTGGAGCGAGAGGGCAAGCGGTTCGGATAAACTGCTAAATTTGAACTAGGAACTACGAAATACGAAAATATTTTTTCATAAATTTAACCAATAATATGAGCACGAATAGACGTAATTTTATTTCGACCGTCCTAACCGGTGGACTGGCAGCTGCTACAATTCCGTTATCAGCCTGCGGATCAGAGAAAAAAACAGCGAATCCTCTGACAGACTTAAAATCAAGATATGCCAGGCTTGATCAAATCCTTCAGCAACCTGTTCTTAAAAAGGAATTGTTTACAACTCCTGTAATTATAGAATCCGTTGAATTGCTGCGTTTTGGGAAAAGCTATTTATGCCGGGTTCGTTCGAAGGACGGGGCTGAAGGTATCTCGGTAGCGCATAGCGGGATGTCTACCCTTTTCCCTATTTTCCTTTCAACGGTTCAGCCTTATTTTATTGGTCAGGATGCACGCGAGTTGGATTTAATTTTAGAACGGATTTATATTTTCAATTTCAACTTCAGATTGAATGGCATTGCCCTTGGATTACCATTAGCAACTGTCGAATTTGCCATTCTGGATATGCTTGGTCGTATGGCTGGTAAAACAATGGGAGAGTTGATCGGAGAAATCCATAATCCTGAGGTTGGTATCTATGTAGCTACTGAATTTCGTGAAAGACCGCTGGAAGAACATTTTGATCTGATTAAAAAAGCAGTGTCCGAATACGATACTCATGCACTTAAAGTAAAGATTGGTTATCAGTTCGCCGGGTCTAAAGATATTCGATACAAAGTACCCATTGGAAAGACAGAAAAAATGATCCCGCTCCTTCGTAAGGAATATGGTGACAGTATGTCCCTCTATGCTGATTCAAATGGTTACTATAATGTTCCAGAAGCGATCAGGGTCGGTAAACTTTTGGAAGAATATAAATATGTTTATTTTGAAGAACCTGTTATGTATGACCATTTCGAAGATATCAAAGAAGTAGCCGACGCACTCACGCTACCTATTGCAAACGGTGAACAGGATCAGAGTTTTGTACATTTTCGCTGGTCAATTGCTAATGATGGCCTTGATATTGTTCAACCCGATAATTATTATTTTGGAGGACTTATCCGTTCGATGAAAGTGGCCCGTATGGCAGATGCATTTGGGAAAACCATTATTCCCCACATGTCAGGAGGAGGACTGGGATTCCTTTATAACATGCAATTTGTTTCCGCAGTTCCCAATGCCGGAGTTCATCACGAATTCAAGGGATTGGATTCTAATGTACCGTTTGAATGTCCGACATCACCTTTAAAGGTCGTTAATGGGAAGCTAAAAGTGCCCACCGGACCAGGATCGGGTGTTAACATTGACCCGGAGTTTATAAGGAAGCATCAGGTTATGAAGGGGTGATTACGTTAATTTTTTATTAAAAATATGGAAAAAAGAGAATTCATTCGTCAGGTCGGTCTGTTATCATCCTCAGCAGCCATTGTACCCTTGTTTGGCTTTAAAGGTTTTCAGGACATTTCAGGTTTGGATGGTAAACAAGGGGAAAATCAAGGGAAAGATCGTGTTAGTTTGCGGGAAAAATTCTTTGGTTGCATAGCCGGCGCTCATATTGGTTCTGCGATGGGAGCTCCTAATGAAGGACACTCCTACGAAAGTATTGAAAAGGATTTTGGGACACTTGATAAGTTATTACCTTATCATCATTACGGGACAAGCAACAATTGGATGCGTGAAGCAGGTACTACCGAAGATGGTATTGAGCGGCAGAAGCTTATGATTACGGCAATCCTTGAGAAGCAGGATAGAATCAACGCGGAAGATCTTCGTCGGTCGTGGGTCGACCATATGAATCCGAAAGCAGGCGGACTCGTCTCAGAACCTTTTGAAGAAAATCTTTTGGCTATGGCAAAGACAAATATCCCTGCTTCAGATATTGGCAAGTACTGTGACTATTCGGGTCTGGTATCCCTCTCCAGGTCGTGTCATCCTATCGGTCTCATTAATGCTGGTGATATTCAGGGGGCAATAGATGATATTCGTGATGTAGGACAACTTTATAACACGGCCAACAGCAGGGGTATCCTCTGGGCAGAAGTAGTCGTAACTGCAATAGCGGCTGCCACAAAACCCAATGCGACTGTTGATAGTGTTATAGGGGCTATTTTTGATAATTGTGATAAGGCAGATAAACGTTTTGTTAGACCAGCAGGCATTCGTGGCGAGATAGAAAGGGCATTGAAATTAACTGCCGACTGTACTGATTTCCGGGAGATGAGAAGAAAATTTGATAAAATATATAGCGGTGAAGGTGTACCCTATAGTCATAGTTACGCTAATGAAATCGTCACAAAAGGAGTCTGTGTTTTCCGGATGACAAAGGCCAATACATGGGAAGCAATGAAGGCTGCCGTTAATATGGGTCGCGATACAGATTGCCTTGCAGCAGTTGCCACCGGTATATCAGGCGCATTAACAGGTGCTGGTTCTTTGCCAAAAGAATTGATTACCCAGGTTGATTATGCTACTTCGGTTAACCCACATACTAATTCTAAACGTACTTTGACTGAAACATCGGATGGATTATACGATGCATTCAAATCCAGACTTTCGAAAATGAAGGCCTTCGCTGAAGAAATGGGAACGGCTTAGCATTATTCTTTCGATAAGATTCAGCCACTTTTTTATTTGATAATTACTATCTTTGTGCTCTTCAAAAAAAGGGAGTTGGAGCACGCTATGAGTAAGAAATTCAGGGAATACAAGGAGTTCAGTCTTTCGCAAATCAACAAGGATGTTCTTAAGTTTTGGGAAGAAGACGACACGTTTCACAAGTCGGTCTCGACCAGGGCGGAAGGGAAGCCTTTTATCTTTTACGAAGGACCTCCATCGGCCAATGGTAAACCCGGAATTCACCATGTTGTTTCGAGAGCCATCAAGGATATTTTCTGCCGTTACAAGACCCAGCAGGGTTTCCTGGTAAGGCGGAAAGCGGGCTGGGACACCCACGGACTTCCCGTCGAACTGAGTGTCGAGAAGTTGTTAGGCATCACCAAAGAGGATATCGGCAAGCATATTTCAGTCGCCGATTACAATGCCGCATGTCGCCGCGAGGTGATGAAATACACCGATCTCTGGGAAGACCTGACTCACAAGATGGGTTACTGGGTCGACATGGACGATCCCTACGTCACCTACGACAGCCGTTACATCGAGACGCTTTGGTACCTACTGAAGACATTTTACAACAAAAACCTGTTGTACAAGGGGTATACCATTCAGCCGTACTCGCCTGCCGCCGGTACCGGACTGAGTTCCCACGAACTTAACCAGCCCGGGTGCTACCGCGATGTGAAGGATACCACCTGTATCGCGCAGTTCAAGGTGATTCGTAATGAACAGTCGGCCAAGTTGTTCGACCAGGTCACGACCGATCTTTTCATCCTGGCCTGGACGACCACCCCCTGGACATTGCCCTCCAATACTGCCCTGGCTGTTGGCGCCAACATCAAATATGTTAAGGTTCAGACTTTCAATCCATACACTGGTGATTCCATTACGGTGATTCTGGCTAAGAATCTTTTCCACCATTATTTCCCGGAAAAGAACGAATTGCTATCGCTGGAAAGCTTTCACGGCGAGGGGAAGAACATTCCCTACAAACTGCTCGATGAGTTCAGCGGCAGTCAGCTGGTTGGCGTCAATTACGAACAACTTTTCCCGTGGGTGAAACCGATGGGTGAGGCTTTCCGGGTTATCCCGGGTGATTTCGTTACCACGGAAGAGGGTACCGGAATCGTGCATATCGCGCCAACATTTGGTGCGGACGACGACCGGGTGGCCAAGCAGACTGGCATCGTACCCTTGTTACTGATCGACAATGAGGGTAAGCGCCAGCCGATGGTCGACCGTCGGGGCCGTTTCTTCAGAATCTCAGATCTGGATCCCAAATTTGTCAAATCAAACCTCAACAAAGAGGCGTACAAAGAGTTCGCGGGCCGTTTCGTGAAAAACAGTTACGACGATAAGCTTACCGACAACGACGCGACCCTCGATATTGACCTCTCTGTTCAGTTGAAGAAAGAGGGTAAAGCCTTCAGGGTAGAGAAATATGAACACAGCTATCCGCATTGCTGGAGGACAGACAAGCCGGTGCTTTATTATCCGATGGATTCATGGTTCATCCGCTCAACAGCAGTAAGGGATGAAATGATCGAACTCAACAAGACCATCAACTGGAAGCCGCAGTCGACCGGCACAGGGCGTTTTGGCAACTGGCTGGAGAACCTGGTCGACTGGAACCTTTCCCGCTCGCGTTACTGGGGAACACCGCTGCCGATCTGGCGTACAGAAGACGCTTCGGAAGAGCTGTGCATCGGCTCTGTAGAAGAGCTGATGGGTGAGATTGAAAAATCCGTGGCGGCCGGTTTCATGAAAGCCAACCCCTACAAAGATTTTGTGGTGGGCGATTTCACCAAAGAAAATTACGAGAAGATAGACCTTCACCGTCCTTTCGTCGATGATATTTTTCTGGTTTCCCCGAAAGGGGCAAAGATGGTGCGTGAGTCTGACCTGATCGATGTTTGGTTCGACTCCGGGGCCATGCCTTTCGCACAGATTCATTACCCGTTCGAAAACAAGGATATTTTCGAAACTGTTTTCCCTGCCGACTTTATCGCGGAAGGTGTAGACCAGACGCGTGGATGGTTCTTCACGCTGCATGCCATTGCCACCATGGCCAAAGGCTCGGTCGCCTTCAAAAACATCATCTCCAACGGGCTCGTGCTGGATGCTGCGGGGAACAAGATGTCGAAGCGTCTGGGTAATGCGGCCGATCCTTTCGCTACCATCGAGAAATACGGTTCCGACCCCGTGCGCTGGTACATGATGACCAATTCACAACCGTGGGACAACCTCAAATTTGACCTCGGCGGCGTGGATGAAGTGCGCAGAAAATTCTTCGGCACACTCTACAATACCTACAGTTTCTTCGCTTTATATGCCAATGTAGACGGATTCACCTACCGGGAAGCTGAAATACCTTATTCGCAGCGGCCGGAGCTGGATCGATGGATTCTATCGCTGCTCAATACGCTGGTCGGCGAAGTAACAGAGTCCTATGAAACTTATGAGCCAACCAGGGCCGGCCGGGCTATTTCCGATTTCGTATCGGAAAACCTCTCCAACTGGTATGTGCGCCTAAGCCGCAAAAGGTTCTGGGGCGGCGAATACGATGCCGACAAGATCTCGGCTTACCAGACGTTGTATACTGCACTCTCGGCTGTAGCCAAACTGATGGCGCCGATCGCACCTTTCTACAGCGATCAATTATTCCGCGACCTGAACAAGGTAGCCCGGAAGGAGCAGGATGTCTCCGTGCATCTCACTCTATTTCCGCAGACTGACAGTGCATTGGTTGACAAGGCGCTGGAAGAGCGGATGGAGATGGCACAGACAGCGTCCTCCATGATTCTCGGCCTTCGCCGGAAGGAAAAAATTAAAGTACGCCAACCGCTGTCAAGGATTATCGTCCCTGTTTTGAACGAGACTTTCCGCAAGCAGTTTGAGGCGATCGAGAGCATCGTTCTGACGGAGGTCAATGTCAAGGCAGTTGAGTACCTGACCGATTCGTCCGGAATCATCAAGAAAAAAATCAAACCCAATTTTAAGACACTCGGGCCTAAATATAGCAAGCTGATGAAGCAGATAGCTGCGGTTGTCTCTTCCATGGATCAGCAACAGATCATCTCTTTTGAGCGGACCGGGTCGTTCGACATCCTCATCGAAGGAGAGGCCGTCCAACTGGAACCTGAGGATGCAGAGATACTGACCGAAGATATCCCCGGATGGCTGGTAGCCAGCGAGGGAAATCTCACCATCGCGCTCGACATCCATGTAACCCCTGAACTAAGGCTGGAAGGCATTGCGCGCGAACTGATCAACCGGATTCAGAATCTCCGGAAGGAGAGCGGTTTCGAGGTTACTGATAAGATTGAACTTACGGTCGGACAGCATCCGGAACTGACAGCTGCACTCGGAAAATTTGGTGAGTACATTTGTATTCAGACACTTGCAACGAAACTGAATTTAGCTGACATTTCACAAATGAAAGCGGATCAACTTGTTGAAATAGAACCCGGATTAGAGACGCTGATCCAGGTAAAGAAAGTTTAAAAGTGATTAACCGGGGCTGTTCATAAATTTTTGCGAAAGCAGGTAGAAACAGGCCCTAATTAGATTATATTTACAAAAAGCTAAACATTATGTCAGAGAAAACAAGATATTCAGACGAAGAGCTCCAGGAGTTTAAGGCTTTGATTCTGAGCAAACTGGGGAAAGCGCGTCAGGATTACGAACTATACAAAAACGCGATTACGCAGGGTGACGGCAATGATACGCAGGACACCTCCCCGACTTTCAAGGTATTGGAAGAGGGCGCTGCGACCTTATCGAAAGAAGAGGCAGGTAAGCTTGCACAACGTCAGCAGAAATTTATCCAGCACCTCGAAGCGGCCCTGATTCGTATCGAGAACAAGACATATGGCATATGTCGTGAAACCGGAGCCCTGATTTCCAAAGAACGGCTTCGTGCGGTGCCGCATGCGACGTTATCCATTGACGCCAAAAATTCACAACATTGATCAATTTGTAAACTGGTCAGGAGTGCTTGCCGGTCCGTTTTGAAGAGCCGGAATTCTTTTCTTTGTCCAATTTATGTCTGAAAAAATTTATGAGTGTAAAAAATAAATCCATCCTGCTAGTTTTTTTGATCCTGCTGGCCGACCAGGTGCTGAAGATCTTCATCAAGACCCATTTCATGCTGGGCGAAGAGGTCGTCATTTTCAAAAACTGGTTTATCCTACATTTCGTTGAAAATAACGGGATGGCTTTCGGCTTTGAGTTTGGTAACAGTATCGGGAAATATTTCCTTTCCATTTTCCGCATCATCGCTATCGGTGCACTGGCCTGGTATCTCTCCAAACTCTGGAAGAAGGACATTCCTTTCGGACTCGCTGCCTGTTTCTCGCTAATTCTGGCCGGAGCGGCCGGAAACCTATTCGATAGCGCTTTCTACGGAATGATCTTCAATGAATCTCACGGACAGGTGGCAACACTTTTCCCGGCCGGCGGAGGATACAACACTTTCTTATTGGGCAAGGTGGTCGACATGTTTTACTTCCCCTTGATTGACACCCACTACCCCAGTTGGTTTCCGATCTGGGGCGGACAGGAGTTTATTTTCTTCAGGCCAGTTTTTAACATAGCGGATTCCTCCATTTCTATTGGCATCGTTGCCATATTCATCTTCTACAAGAGTCATTTTGACGAGAAGAAAGAGGAGGTTGCAGCATCAGAGGTTGATAATATTGAAGTACCCGGTGCTCCTGTTCAGGAAATAGCCGCAGAGACTTCTGGGGTTAAGAATAATCTATAAATTTTACAATATACACCGACTTAATAGTTTTCCACATCTGAGTACAATGAAGCGAAGCGAAATAAATCAACTCATTATCAATTCAATTGAGTTTTTAAACTTGATGAATTTTAAACTTCCTCCCTGGGCGTTTTGGAAACCTGAGCAATGGCGTGGGCAATATGAAACATGCAGTGAAGTTGTTGACAACATGTTAGGGTGGGATCTTACTGATTTTGGAAGCAATGATTTCCATCATTGTGGATTGATCTTGTTTACAATTCGCAACGGGAATTTTAAAAAAGACAAAAAGACTTACGCAGAAAAGGCCATGATTGTAGAAGAATTGCAGGAAACACCCATGCATTTCCACTGGAGCAAAATGGAGGATATTATTAACCGTGGGGGTGGAAACCTGGTGATTGAACTGTACAATTCAACTTCAGCGGAATTGCTTTCTGATAAGCCTTTTCAAGTGAAAACGGATGGTGTGGTCAGGTCATTGCTTCCTGGCGATAAAATTATCCTTACACCCGGTGAAAGTATTTGTCTTGAACAACGAATCTATCACAGGTTTTATGGCGAAGAGGGGAAAGGAAAGGTTTTTGTCGGAGAAGTCAGTTCTGTGAATGATGATACTTCTGACAATCGATTCTTAGCAACAGTAGGACGATTTCCGGAAATCATTGAAGACGAAGAACCGCGTTATTTATTGGTCTCCGATTATCATAAATACCTTTAAAAATGCCTGGAAAGAAAATCGTAATTTCAGGAATTGGTTGCGCACTTGCCGATTTTATCTACCTAAATATTTCCTTTCAATCGGCTGAATTCCGAAAATATTTATCCAGAGCTGATGGCGATGGGGGATTAAGTCCTGGGAAACTGGTATTTCTGGAAGAATTGGAAAAGTATGCCGGAAAACCCTACGCAGATATTTTGAAAGAAATTACAAACGGTTCACATCCAGCTTCGATAAATTTAGGAGGGCCTGGCCTGGTTCCCCTGATTCATGTTTCGCAGCTATTGGACAGAAAAGAGTTTAGTGTAAAATTCTATGGCTTTACGGGGAATGATAAGATTTCGAAATTTGTAACCGAATTGCTCGAAAAGACTCCTCTAGATATCTCGAATTATATTCCAGGAAGCAAAGATACAACTCCTTTTACCGATGTTTTTTCTGATCCCTCCTTTGATAATTTTAACGGTGAACGAACTTTTGTCAATAACATAGGTGCTGCCTGGGACTATACTCCAGCAAGCTTGCCAGAGATTTTTTTCAAATCACATATCGTTTGTTTCGGAGGAACAGCTTTGGTCCCCAAAATTCACGACGATCTGACCAATTTGCTCAAAAAGGCCAAGCACCACCATTGCGTTACAGTGGTTAATACGGTTTACGACTTTCGCAATGAAAAAGCTCATCCCGGGGAAAAATGGCCTTTGGGTAATACTACTGAAAGCTCTGAGTTTATTGATATTCTGCTCATGGATAAGGAAGAAGCATTGAAAATCAGCGGTAGCTCGTCTATTGAAACTGCTGCTCATTATTTTCAGTCGCTCAATATATCGGCATTTGTAATTACCAATGGTGCCGAAAATATTACGGTTTACTCAAATGGAAACCTTTTCCGGAAAATGGCTGTCTCCTCCTTTCCGGTTTCCTCAAAAGTTAAGGAAAATGCTGACCTAAAGGGGGACACGACCGGTTGTGGGGACAATTTTGCAGGCGGACTAATAGCCTCGATTGCCGAACAGCTGAAACGCAGGACTGCTGGTAAGTTAGATTTTATAGAAGCATTGTCGTGGGCCATTGCTTCTGGTGGATTTGCATGTTTATTTGTTGGCGGGACTTTTTTTGAAAATGAAGCAGGTGAAAAGCGCAAGAATGTTGAAGAATTCAAGCAGGACTATTTGCGACAGCTCAAGAAAGGAAGTAACTAATCATGTTTTAATTGCTCAAGGATTCCGGTTGAGATGGAATTATGATTGATTTAGTACTGTTGGCAAGGTGAAATAAAATGTTGAGCCAATCCCTTCTTCACTTTCAACCCACAATTCCCCACCCTGTTTTTCAACAAATTCTTTGCAAAGCAATAGACCGAGGCCAGAGCTTGGTTCTTTATCAGTCCCTTCTCTATAAGATTGAACATCAATGCGGAATAAATTATCTAACAAGATTTGGTTCATCCCAATGCCAGTATCCTGAATGGATATCTCAACATTTTTATCGCTGGTGGGTTTTGCTGAGACATTCATATTTCCTCCTTTGGGTGTAAATTTTAAAGCATTGGATAGGAGGTTTCTAAGAATGGTTTGAAGCATGTTTGCATCAGCGCATACCACTAATCCATCAGGAATGTGAGTTTCAATATCAATTCCTTTGCTTTTTGCAGATTCCTGAATAATATCAATAATTCCAACAATAACTAGTTCTAAATGAATTACTTCAGGTCTAAAACGAATTGCTCCCTCTTGTATTTGTGACCATTCTAATAAGTTGTTGAGTAAGCGGTATAGATTTTCGGCCGATTTGCTCATTCGCATGGCGATATCCTGAACTTCTGACATGGTGAGACTGGGTAATTCTTCAGCCATAATCTGGGTTAAGCCTAAAAATCCATTGAAAGGACTTCGCAAGTCGTGGGCGATTATTGAAAAGAACTTGTCTTTTTCAGCATTGATTTTTTGAAGTTCTTTGTTCTGGTGTTCAATTTCTGCTTTAGCCAGCACTTGTTCAGTGATATCAACGATTAATCCATTCCATAAGATATCACCATTTCCCAGTTCCATCGGCATTGATGAAATATGCAACCAGAGGACAACATTTTTTATGACAACACGCCCTTTCCAGTCGAATGGCCGTTTTTGCATTGCGCTATCATCATTCAATCTTTTGAAACCTTCCAAGTCATCGGGATGAATGACCTTAAAAATTGCATTGGCACTTGCGGTTAAATTTTCAACACTTATATCGAGCATTTCCGCCATTCTGGGGCTAACGTAATCAAGTGCAAAAGTACCTTGTGGTTTGGAATGCATGACATATACCCCTACAGGGATATTGGAAACCAAATCATCATACTGCTTTTTACTTTTGAGGATTAATTCCTCCATTTGCTTACGCTCTGTAATATCATGTGAAACTATCAGAATATTAGGCTCATTGTTAAGAATAATGATATTGGCCGAAATGATGGCAGTTTTCAGGGAACCGTCTTTGCAGCGAAATTTTGATTCAAGATTTTCTATATAGCCCCTTTGTTTGAGGCCGGCAACAAGCTTTTCGAGATCTTCCGGGATAGCCCAAATATTTATTTCTTGTGACAACTTCCCTATTATATCCTCTCTGGTAAAACCTGTAATATTTGTAAATCCCTCATTAATATCAATGTACGTTCCATCACGTTCGGTTATGTTGATTGAATCTCTGCTGGAATGGAAAGCTATTTTGTATTTATCCTCACTCTCTTTCAGAGCCTTCTGGGCTCGCTTACGTTCGGAGGTTTCTTCATCAAAGGACTCTCGCAGGGAATTATACTTTTGCCGTAACTCCATTAAATCTTCAAGCAGTTTTTCTTTGGTTTTGTCCTGATCGTTCATAATATAGGTTTCAACCTTTATTCAATTTAGCTTATGCGTATTCCATTTGGCAGGTCAGCAGGTATTGCCAGGTCACACGAGGCTGAACCATGATTTAGGCGGAACAGATCCTGAACAACCACGTTACCTGATGAATCAAAAATTTTTTCTCCGGGGTTGGCACTGAAGTAGTCAGTCATCTGTCTATTGATCAGTTGAACTGGTTCCTGGCTCTGAGCCTGAAGGCTAAATCCTGACAGGATGATCAATGAAAGTGGGTTAAAAAATTTCATGGATGGTAATTTAATTTTCATTAGGAATATTCCGGCAAATATGACCGGAGATAACCATTGAAAGCCAGCCATTTTAGTTGGGTTTGTTCTCCGCCTATGCCGACGAAATTATATCTGAGAGTCCCCCGTTCGCCAAAGAATTTTGTTCCAAGCACGATGGCGCTGTTGTTTAAAATATAGGGTAGGGCATACTTCTGACAGCGTTCAGTTTCCCTCAGGATAATGTTCCGGTTGGCCATCTTTAAAGCATCAATCCTTCCTTCCGGAATGACAACAGCAAAAGATTGATCGGTTTGTTGCGTGATTGTCACCGTACATCAAAAAGCAATAAATTTCTGCGACTAATCTTTTCTTCAATCACAACCCTTCTATTGCACCAAAAATCCTGCTTTCGTGACTATTATGAACATAAGGTTTTTACCTGCGTGCTATTTTGAGTGGACTATCTCAGGGCGACGGGACCAATACCGGGTACGTGCTACTTCTGGATCGACGTCGAGTTGAACATAAATGATGGTCTTCGAATCAATTACAACTGCTTTTAACTTTGAAATGTCGGGCGAAGTGAGATCGTTTTGCTTTTTTTCGAACATGGATAAATACTCCTTTTTAATTTGTGGTAAAAATTTACAGCTCAAAAGTACTCATAATAAGTCACTTTAATGATATTTGTTGTGACTTAATGTTCCAGATAGGAATTCTTCGGGAAGCGCCGGGATTAGATTGCAAAATAGATGATGTTTGATTAGTTTTAAGGAATTTCCTTAAATGATAACGAACTCAAGATTAAATTAACCAGAACGGTCTATGCAAGAAAATCTAATAGGTCTTTACACACAATCTTTTCGTAAGCACTGGTCTTTAAATGCTTTTTCGGATTTTCAGGGGGCTTCAATCACCTATTGCGAAGTTGCACAGCGGATCCGCCAGATCCACTGTTTTTTCCGTGAAAGTGGTATTAAGAAGGGCGATAAAATCGCCATTCTTGGACGAAACTCCTCCAACTGGGCGATTTCATTTTTGGCTGTTTCAGGTTATGGCGGCGTAACAGTACCTGTTCTACCGGATTTTAATCCGGATGACATTGTCCATATCCTCCATCATTCCGAATCGCTGTTTCTTTTTGCAGGCGATAACTTTCTTGAAAAACTTGATCCGGAAAAAATTTCCGGGATAAAAGGAATTGTTAGTCTGTCTGATTTTTCCGGACTCTACTTCAAAACAAATACTGATAAAAAGCTTTGGATTAGCTGCATGACAACTGGGTATACCGGGATTTCCACACCTGAGAACTTCGAGCTGACGGAATACAAAGCGGATGATTTAAGCATCA
>DATCHD010000073.1:0-10033 GCA_036508555.1 Prolixibacteraceae bacterium | reverse complement strand
AGATCGGAACGGTTCAGGAAAGGTTCAATCCTGACACCCTTTGGCATCGACTTCTGGATGGTGGCAATGCGTTCGCTGACATTGTCATTGACCTCATGGGCATTGGCTCCCTTCAGCATCATGACTACACCACCAACGGCTTCGGTGGTATCTACCACGAAGGCCCCGTACCGGGTCGCACTGCCATATTTCACAGTGGCTATATCCCTGATTAATATCGGGATACCGGAACTATTCGACTTGACAACAATTTTTTCAATGTCGGCCAACGTTTTGACCAATCCGATGCCGCGAATAAAATAAGCATTGGGTTTCTTATCGATATAGGCGCTCCCTGTATTCTCGTTGTTCTTCTCCAGCGCATCAAAAATATTGGTAAGCGAGAGGTTCATTCCTCTCAGACGCTCCGGATTCACAGCAATTTCATATTGTTTTACGAAACCGCCATAGCTGTTGATATCGGCGACTCCCGGTGTGCCTAACATCTCACGCCGGACCACCCAATCCTGGATCGTGCGCAGCTCCATCGGATTGTATTTTTTCTCCAGACCCTTGTCGACCGCCAATCTGTACTGGAATATTTCGCCAAGACCCGATGAAATAGGCGCCAGCTCAATCTTCGCCAATCCTGCCGGGATAGCATCCTCTGCCTCCTTCAGCCGCTCGCTAAGCTGTTGCCGGGCCCAATAAAGATCCACATCGTCTTTAAAAACTACCGTGATGACACTCAAGCCCAGACGTGAGATGGAACGAAGTTCAATGATATCGGGAATATTGGCCACCGCAACCTCGATTGGAGCGGTGATGAAGCCCTCCACTTCCTGCACCGCCAACGAAGGTGCCAGCGCAATAATCTGTACCTGGTTGTTGGTAATATCAGGAATGGCATCGATGGGAAGACGGATCAGGGAGTAGGTACCCCAACCGGTCAAGGCCAAAACGAATAAACCAATAATGAATTTATTCTTTATCGAAAAATGGATAATATGCTCTATCATATTGTAAACAAATAAATTAATACCAAAGTTTAACCACCTTTCCAACCTGGAAGATGGATAAGACAAATAATCCTGGTACTAATTTAATTGGGGAGGTTGCCAGATGGCGGCGATAAGAGAAGAGACAAATTTATTGGATGCTGATTCAGAAAAGCATTCCAGTAATATCGGAAAACTATTGAATACAATCTCCGTGTCTTGTTGAATTTTTGGGGAGGAGCAACAGCTACAAGTACAGAATGGAGAACAGTGATCAATATCCTGCTGTTGGCTATCGGTTGGTTTTGGGGAAATTTCATTTTTTTGAATGGTATTATCCTCCGGCTTGTCGATGCATGGAATTGCGGTGAGCACCACAATGTAAAAGGATAATATGAAAGCGAAATATTTCATAACCAATATGCAAATATAAAAGAAAAATATATTTGTATTAAAATTAAAAATTACTGATTTGTTTATAGATTTGGTAAATAACCCTTAGTCATCTTTTTATGACGCTCACAAACGGCGAACAAAAAGTCTTCATCTGGATCGATTTCTCTCCCGAAACGGAGGTGGCCATTCTGCATGGGGTGCAGGTTGCGCTGATCCTTGACAAGGAAATTTGTCTGATTTACCATGCATCCGCGGAAGGCATAAATATTGAAGAGGCTGAATCCCGCATGATTGGATTGACAGGCCCTCTATTGCAGACTTTCGGTTCAGCGCGCATTCACACCTTTGTGACCATTCACCCACTTGACACGATTCTGACTGAACTGGCTGAAGAGTTTGACGCGTTGTTACTGGTGGCACCTAAAACAAAAAGCAAAGAGCTCCTGCCAAAGCTTTCCCATTCCGGCTTCCCATTTTTATTTGTTTCAGCGAAGCAACATCCCAAAGAAAGCTATCAAAAGATTGCAGTCCCGGTAGGGTACATGAAGAAGAGCAAAGATTTGGCGCTTTGGAGTAGTTACTTCGCACGGCACAATGGCGCTAAAGTATCTCTGATCCAGGCGTTAGAGACCTTTGACGAGGATAAAAGGAGCGTTTTGCGTAATCTTTTTTCAATCGAACGCCTGTTTAAAAATTTTCGATTCCCGTACGAAATTATCGAATGTCATACCTCTTCCTGGAAGATCCAAAAAAAAGCCCTGGAACATGCTTTAAGTTTTCAAAATGGACTTTTGATTATCTCCTTTACCCATCGTTCCTCTCTGATCGACCGTCTCCTCGGAATCAATGATTCTTTTGTGATCGAACACGCTGAAGAACTATCAGTGATGTGTATCAATTCACAACGTGATCTTTACACGCTGTGCGGATAATAATTTACATATCTTTTTAAATAAATTTTAACATGGACGACTCGGTTAAGGAAAAACTTCTATTTTTGTCGCTGATTTATGAAATTCCTTATAACCTGTTATTTGGAACAATTCTTATTAATACCTAATACAATTCTATATGGAAAGTAGTGCACTGATACTTTTCTTCATCACGGCCATTTCGCTCGTCGGACTGGCCATTCTCTTTTCCAGTTATGTTCCGCCGACCTCTTTCAATACGGCAAAATTTGAACCCTACGAGTGCGGTATGGAGACCATCGGCGAAACCTGGAATCAGTATACCGTCGGTTACTATCTTTTTGCCATCCTTTTCCTCATTTTTGACGTGGAAACGGTATTTGTCTTTCCCTGGGCAACTGTGATGAGAGAAGTTGGCATGACAGGCTTTGTTGAGATCGTAATCTTCTTCGCCATATTAGGTTTGGGATTGTTTTACGGATGGAAAAAACATGCATTGAAATGGGAGTAAAAAGTAAAAAAGAGTTTGAGGCAAATGATTACCCGATCCTTGCCGAATACGAAGGAGGAAGTATCGTACTTGCTAAATTAGACGATCTGCTTAACTGGTCCCGCGCAAATTCTCTCTGGCCACTGACTTTTGGAACACGCTGCTGCGCCATCGAATTCATGGCGGTCGGCGCTTCCAGACACGACATGTCGAGATTCGGAATGGAAGTTGCCCGTGCCACGCCCCGTCAGGCAGATCTGATTATTATTTCCGGAACCATCAATTATAAAATGGCCCCGGTCCTCAAGCGTCTCTACGACCAGATGGCCGATCCGAAATATGTGGTCGCCATGGGTGGCTGCGCTGTTTCAGGCGGACCTTTCTTCTACAATTCTTACGCTGTTGTTAAGGGCGCAGATCACGTAATTCCTGTCGATGTTTACATACCAGGATGCCCTCCCCGGCCGGAAGCCCTGCTCTATGGAATGTTGCAGCTGCACAAGAAAATCAAGCGGCAGCGCTATTTCTCCAGAAAGCAAAACAAAAACACCCCACAACCCTGATGCTAAGCCTCAGAAATGGAAAAATCAATCAATCTATCAATAAATCACTTAACCAACTGATTTTTAAGTGAAATGACAAATGAAGAACTTCAAGCTTGCCTGACTGGCGAGTTTCCAAAAGCCGAGATCACTCTTGGCAAACAGTACGTTGAAATGGTGGTTCAGGCAGAGGATTTACATGAAACTTCGGCTAAGCTCAAAGCTTTACCGACGCTATCTTTTGACTACCTTATCTGTCTGACCGGTGTGGACTATCCTGAAAAGATGCAGATCGTCTACCACCTCGAATCGATCCAACACAGACACGTTCTGGTTCTGAAGACCAATACCGCAGATCGTCTTGATCCTAAGGTAGATACCGTCAGTGATGTTTGGCAGACAGCCAAATACCACGAAAGAGAGGTCTATGATTTGTTGGGAGTTAAATTCAACAACCACACCGATCTGCGCAGGCTTTTCCTCGATGACACGTGGGGTTTCCCGTTGAGAAAAGATTACAAAGACGAAGTAAGAATAGTAGAACGATAGCCTTATGTCTGAAACTAAAGAAATTATCATTAGCTCGGATAAGATCCATACCGATGAATATTTGGTGAACATGGGACCTCAGCACCCTTCCACTCACGGGGTGCTACGGTTACTTGTCCGTCTGGAAGGCGAAGTAGTACATAACATCCAACCGCATGTCGGATATATCCACAGCGGCATCGAAAAAATGTGCGAGGCACTCACTTACCCTCAGCTTATTCACCTGACCGACCGCATGGACTACCTTTCGGCTCACATGAACAATGAAGCCGTCTGTCTTTTGGTCGAAAATGCCCTTCAGGTAGAGGTTCCCGAACGTGTCAAATACATTCGTACCATTATGGATGAGCTGTCCCGTCTGGCTTCCCACCAACTTTGGTGGTGTGTCATGGGGATGGACCTGGGTGCCTTGACTACCTTCTTTTACGGCCTCCGCGACCGCGAGCATATCCTGGATATTTTCGAGGAGACCTGCGGCGCCAGGATGACTGTCAATTACAATCTTCCCGGCGGACTGATGTTCGATATCCATCCAAATTTCCAAAAGAGGGTCAAAGATTTTATCAAGGAGTTCAGGACAAAACTTCCCGAATACGACCGTTTGCTTACTGGCAATGTTATTTTCAGACAAAGAACCGACGAGATCGGCTATCTCTCACTGGAAGATGCAATTGCCTGGGGTGTCACCGGTCCGTCTGGACGTGGTTCCGGCTTCTCCTGCGACGTCAGAAAATACAATCCATACAGCGCCTATCCGCTGGTGCAGTTCGAAGAAAAACTGGATACCAAAGGCGATACTTTTACCCGCTACCGTCTGAGAATGGAGGAGATGCGTGAATCTCTCCACATCATAGAGCAGTTGATTGACAATATCCCGGAAGGTGATTATGCAGTAAAAATGAAGGCTGTGGTCAAACTGCCTGAGGGTGAATTTTACCAGCGGGTCGAAACAGCGAGAGGCGAGTTCGGCGTTTATGTCGTCAGCGACGGCAAGAAAAACCCCTACCGCGTGAAGTTCCGCTCGCCGGGATTCTCTAATCTTTTCGCGCTGAACAAGATGGCTGCAGGTCATAAGATTGCCGACCTGGTCGCGATCATGTCGACGCTCGACCTGGTTATCCCGGACATTGACAGGTAATTAGTAATAACACGATTGAACTATCGAAAATCATAATTCTAATGGGATTCAATATTTACGACTTTACAGAAATGACCCACAACATGCACCTGTGGTTTTTGGAACGGATGTCTCCAACGGCCACAACCATTGTTGAATGGACAGTCATCGGGGTCTGTTATTTGCTTTTTATCGCGCTCTTCGGATTGTTCCTGGTCTACGCCGAAAGGAAAGTCTGCGCAGCCTTCCAGCAACGTATGGGACCTATGCGTGTGGGCCCCTGGGGTCTTTTGCAAACCATCGCCGACTTCATCAAATTGCTGATGAAAGAGTTGATCATGCCAAAGAGTGCCGACAAGTTCCTTTATAATCTGGCTCCTTTCATTACCATGATCGCCACGTTTATGGCCATTGCGGTCCTTCCGTTTGCCAAAGGGTTGCAAGCACTTGATTTTGATATCGGTGTATTTTATGTTACAGCCGTTTCCTCTATCGGTGTGATCGGTATCCTGATTGCTGGATGGTCCAGTAACAACAAATATTCGTTAATTGGCGCTATGCGAAGTGGCGCGCAGATCCTCAGCTATGAGCTTTCTGTCTCCCTTTCACTGGTTACCATGATCATCTTTGCCGGATCCATGCAGCTCTCCGTCATCGTTGAAGGTCAGCGCGACGGCTGGTTTCTGTTCAAGGGACATATTCCCGCTCTGATCGCTTTTGTGATCTTCCTGATAGCCGGAACAGCTGAAACCAACCGCGGACCATTCGACCTTGCTGAGGCAGAGTCGGAGCTGACAGGAGGTTTCCATACGGAATACTCCGGCATCAAATTCGCCTTTTTCTTCCTGGCCGAATACATCAACATGTTTATTGTTGCAGCCATGGCCACAACGGTCTTTCTCGGCGGCTGGATGCCGCTGCATTTTGGCTCCTTCGAATCGTTTAATCACATAATGGACTTTATTCCGCCATTGGTATGGTTCTTCATGAAAGTAGGCGGTGTCATCTTCCTGATCATGTGGTTTAAATGGACTTTCCCCCGTTTAAGGGTCGACCAGATCCTTACCTTGGAGTGGAAGTACCTATTGCCAATCAATCTGGTTAATATCCTGCTGATGAGCCTGATCGTATTAACCAAATTCCATCTGTAAAACCATCGCAATATGAAATACCCATGAGTCAATTTACAAACCAACCGAAAATGAATATGTGGGTATTCCATTTGGCCTTTAAAAACCAAATTACATACAAATGAATGCGCTATTTCAATATATCAGCACAGTTTTCAAAGGAGTATGGACGCTTCTGGTCGGAATGAGAGTTACCGCCAAGTATTTTTTTACTCCCTGGAATCACGTAACGCAACAGTATCCTGAAAACCGCGACACCCTGGTGATGTTCGATCGTTTTCGCGGTGAGGTAATCATGCCGCACAACGGGAACAACGAGCACCTGTGCACCGGATGCGGAATCTGTGAACTCAATTGTCCAAACGGATCGATTGAAATCATCAGCAAGATGGAGGTAAACGAAGAGGGCAAGAAGAAACGTGCCATCGACAAGCACATCTATCATCTCGGCATGTGTACGCTTTGTAATCTTTGCATAAAAGCTTGTCCGGAAGGAGCTATCATCATGGGACAGGAATTTGAACACGCAGTATGGGATCGTTCCTTACTGACGAAAGTGTTAAACAAGCCAGGTTCTATCATTGCACAAGGGGTTAAAGAGTAATAAACTGAATAAAAATATTAGTTATGACGCTCAATGATATCATGTTCTACCTGTTTGCCGGTTCAATTCTGACCTTTTCGGTCATGACCGTCACCAGTCGCAGAATCTTAAGGTCGGCGGTCTACCTGCTTTTTGTGCTGGTTTCAACTGCCGGACTCTATTTCATGCTGAAATACAACTTCCTTGCTGCCGTACAGCTGACTGTCTATGCCGGAGGCATTATCGTACTGATTATTTTCTCCATCCTCCTAACCAGTCACGTCAGCGAGAAAGCCGTGGTCGCGCCCATCAGACAACAAATCTTCTCTGCGCTGGCGGTTGCCGCAGGTGCGGTACTGACCATTATGACCATCTTCAAATTTGCCTTCGTACCCTCAGCTGCTACTGCAATTGACTCCAATGTCACCAACGTAGGGCGTGCCCTGGTTTCTACAGGCAGGGACGGTTTTGCACTTCCCTTCGAAGTGATCTCCGTTCTTTTATTAGCTGCCATGGTCGGAGCGATCGTGCTGGCCAAGAAGGAAAAAACTCAAAATCCTGCTAATTCACCAAAGTCATGATAGATAATATCCCACTCAATTCGTTTCTTGTAATCAGTACCCTGATGTTCTTTATCGGCATCTACGGTTTCCTGACAAGAAGAAACCTGATTACCATGCTGATGTCTATTGAGCTGATACTCAATTCGGTCAATATTAATTTCGTGGTTTTCAACCGTTTTCTCTATCCGAATCAGCTACATGGTCATTTCTTCAGCCTGATTGTGATTGCAGTTGCAGCCTCGGAGGCAGCAGTGGCCATCGCTATTATCATCAATATCTATCGGAACTTTAAGTCTATCGATGTTGATAATCTTGACCAAATGAAATTTTAAATCCTAACTGTTTAGAAATATCGACTATGAGTAGTTACACTTATACTTTGTTGATTCCGCTGATTCCCTTCTTCGTATTCGTCTTCGTCGGATTGTTTGAAGATAAATTGAAAGGGAAACTGGGTGGCCTGATCGGAACGGCAGGACTGGGAATCGGAACATTCTTATCCTACTACACAGCCTTTAAATATTTTATCACGGACCATGTTGCCGGCACAGCCTTTACCTCCTCCAAGGCCTTCGAAATTACCTGGCTGCATCTTACTGATAAGCTTACGATCAACCTGGGTATCCTGATCGATCCGATCTCCGTGATGATGCTGGTCGTGATAACCACGGTATCATTTATGGTTCATATTTACAGTCTGGGTTACATGGAAGGTGAACGCGGTTTCGCCCGTTTTTATTCATTCCTCTCCTTGTTTAGTTTCTCCATGTTAGGACTGGTCCTGGCTACCAACCTATTTCAGATGTACATTTTTTGGGAGCTGGTAGGAGTTTCCTCCTTCCTCCTGATCGGATATTATTACGAAAAACCAAGCGCATTCTCCGCTGCCAAGAAAGCATTTATCGTCACCAGGTTTGCCGACCTCGGCTTCCTGATTGGTATCCTGATACTCTCTTTTAACACCGGAACATTTGATTTTCAAACTCTTACCGATCCGCATGGTCTCGCCATCGCCTCCAAAGGCGGAGCAGCCTTCATGGGACTTTCAGTCATCACCTGGGCGCTGATCCTTATCTTTGTCGGAGGTGCGGGTAAATCGGCCATGTTCCCGCTGCACATCTGGTTACCGGATGCGATGGAGGGTCCGACACCGGTGTCTGCTTTGATCCACGCTGCTACTATGGTGGTCGCGGGTGTTTATTTGGTTGCCCGACTATTCCCTGTTTATGCACAAGGTGGTCCGGTGGCGCTGGAAGTGGTTGCCTGGGTAGGAGGTTTTACATCGCTTTTTGCAGCGGTAATCGCGACTACCCAAACAGATATTAAGAGGGTTTTGGCCTTCTCTACCATGTCCCAAATCGGTTACATGATGCTCGCTTTGGGTGTTTCCGGGTACGGAGGCGAAGACGGACTTGGCTTTATGGCTGGTAACTTCCACCTGTTTACCCACGCGATGTTCAAGGCATTGTTGTTCCTCGGTGCAGGTGCTGTAATTCATGCCGTTCACACCAACGACATGAATGAGATGGGAGGACTCCGCAAGTATCTCCCTATCACACATATTACCTTCCTGATTGCCTGTCTGACGATAGCCGGTATTCCGCCTTTCTCAGGATTTTTCAGCAAGGACGAGATTTTGGTGGCCGCCTTCCATCACAACAAAATTCTCTTCGGAATTGAATATTTTGTAGCCGGTTTGACCGCCTTCTACATGTTCCGCCTCTATTACAATATTTTCTGGGGCAACGATCGTCATTACCACCATACGCCGCATGAATCACCGCTTGTGATGACCATCCCGCTGATGATTCTAGCCTTTGGATCGGTATTCTCAGGTTTTCTTCCCTTCCACAACCTGGTGACTTCCGACGGTATGGGTTTCGAATCCCACATCGACTGGATGATTGCCATTCCATCCGTGCTGGTTGGAGTGCTTGGAATTGCTGTTGCCAGGGTGATGTATAAAACGGAGAACGCCCTTCCTGGTAAGGTTTCCAGCTCATTTAGCTTCTTTTACAAATGGGCTTTCCATAAATTTTATGTCGACGAACTCTATCTTTTCGTTACCAAAAAAATCATATTCAATTACATCTCCCGTCCTGTGGCTTGGTTCGACCGTCATATTGTGGACGGAACGATGAACGGAATAGCGAATATTATTGTGTTTGTATCTTACTCGATCAAAGGCTTCCAGACCGGAAGAGTTCAGCAATACGCGTTTGTATTTGTCAGTGGCGTTGTAGCGCTGGTGTTGATTTTTGTTTACGTACTTTAAGAAACTGATATAAGATGAACATTTTAACCCTTTTAATAGTGGTGCCGGTCCTCACCGTGACAGGTATCCTATTCACAAAAGATCTGAAACAAGCCCGGGTGATGAGCGCCATTGGGATGACCATTCAGTTGATTCTTTCGGCTGTACTCGTTTATATGTATTTCGCCGAGCGTAATGCTGGAAACATGGAACCAATGCTCTTTAAATTCGATGCACTTTGGGTCCCTTCCCTGAATATACATTATGCGATTGGGGTGGATGGTATCTCTGTCGCCATGATAGCCCTGACCGGAGTAGTCGTTTTCGCAGGGATTTTCGCCTCCTGGCAGATGGAATTTCTATCGCGGGAATTTTTTATCTCCTTGATTATCCTTGCCACCGGGGTGTTCGGGTTCTTTATCTCCCTCGATCTCTTTACCATGTTCCTCTTTTACGAGATTGCAGTGATTCCAATGTACTTGCTGATCGGTATCTGGGGCTCAGGTCCGAAAGAATATTCA
>DATCHD010000072.1:0-10833 GCA_036508555.1 Prolixibacteraceae bacterium | reverse complement strand
ATCTCCAGGTTGAAGGATTTGAACCTTTCACGAAATGCATCGATCTTGTCCTGGAAGACATCACAAACGGCGATGATCTCCAGATCCGGACCGGCACTAATAAAGTTGATGGCGGCGCCGGTTCCGCGGTTGCCTGCGCCTACCAGTCCGGCACGGAGTTTTTTGCCTTTCGGGGCTCCTTTCAAAATGGGGGGAAGTCCGAGGGAGGCATTGGTCGCCTCTTTTTTGCAGGAGGCGAGGAGGGCTCCGGCACCTACAACCGTGGCTCCGGCCAATACTCCGGCGCCTAAAAATTTTCTTCTGTCAATATTTTTCTTTTCCATCTTTGAAAAATAATTTCAACTATTGCATTTCACAAACTACTCTGAATCCCACATCGTTACTATCGGAATACCACCAGACACTCTTCGGCATCTGGGGATCCGTCATCAGCCAGGCCTTGGTTTTTGTGAAATCCCTGGCCGCGCTGCGCACGTCTTTGGCGTCGCTCTTGAATGACCCTCCGCGGATCACATGTTCCTGTCCGCTGTCCGGTCCTGCCGGATTGTTCAGAACATCTCCCGAAGCAGTTTTGTAGGCAGTAGGAGCATAGTAATCTGAACAGAACTCTGCTACATTACCCAGCATATTTTTCAATCCGAACTGATTAGCCTTCACCGATCCGGGCTCCCGGGTCTTTGACTGGCTGTTCTCCTTGTATGCGACAAAAGAGTTAATCACGGTAGTGTCTGCACCAAATATTTTCTTGAATAGACCAGTTGAGGTGAATGATTTAGGACTTCCCGGGAAGAAATAGGGATCTTTGGTGCCACCGCGACAGGCATATTCCCATTCGGCTTCTGTGGGTAGTCTGTATTTTTTCCCGGTCTTCTTGCTTAACCATAGGCAGTAAGTGCTTGCGGACTTCCACGACATGGTGATGGCCGGACGCGTTCCCTTTCCCCAGCCCTGATCGGGTGCCCCCCAAGGCGGGGTCGGTCCGGTGATGGCATCTGTAACAGGCTGGTTAATAATGGCTTCTTTACGTCCCTGAGATGCAGTAGCTTTGAAGAATTCGAGGTATTCTTCCCAACTGACTTCCGCTTTGCCCATGAAAAATTTTGAGAGATGGACTTTTCTGACGGGGCCTTCATCTGGTTTCCTGAGCTCCTCTTTTTCAGGGCTTCCCATTTCAAAAATTCCTTCCGGTATGGCTACCATTTCGAAGGAAAGGGAGGTTTCGGGTACTTTTTCAACGAAATTTTCAAACTTTTCGACTTTTGTGGGTTCGGTGAAAACCTCTTTTGCCAGGGTCTCGGTTACACCGAAATTGGTGTTGTGGGCGTGGAGGTTGCTTTTATCGTAATGGCCGACGTTGAGGTGGCAGTTGATGCAGTTTGGCTTCTGATCTTGCGGAGTGTTGACGTACTGAAGGTGCGCATTACTTCCATTGACAGAGAGCGTTACAGGGAATAGGTTTTCATGGCATCTGATACAGGATTGTTCGTAAACATATTTTTTCGCATTTTCCAGCGTCTTTTTAGCTTCCCAGTCAAAATCGGCGCTGTCCTTGAAAAGCTTGCCATAAACATCTTTGATCCCATGTTTAAGCTTTGCAGGCAAGTATCCATGGCCTTTGGGTGGCAGGTGACATTCGACGCAATGGGTAACGAAACCGGATTTATTGTTGTAATGTTCAGAGAGTCTCCAGTTTTGATCCTGAACCGGATGGATATGGCATGAGACGCAATATTTGTCTGATGATGTATAATTGGAAATCTGATTGACCGAACCTAAAATGATGGCGCAAAGGAAAATACCAAGTGCTACCAGCCAGTATTTAGTTTTCCCGCCCTTGAAAATATTGCTAAACCTCATCCTGAAAATGTATTTTTTAGGGACACCACTTTTTTCAAAAATCTAATCTGCGACCCGTCCAAAGCCTGTTGCACCCGGGTCATTGTCATTTATGTAATAGTCGTAGTTGTGAGCGGGATCCCTCAATATTGATTGCCAAATTTAAAAAAATAATAGTTGCCTGAGTTAGTGGAGCTCAAATTATTATCTGGCATCTGTCGCGCACCTGAAGCCTGGTGAGGTAATGCTTCTTGTTGTCTTTGGCTGATACGGATCAGATCGTTGACAAGAGTTGCAACAACGATCACTACCAGTGTTATGATCAGATTTTTCCAGATAAATTTGAAGTTAGGAGGAAACTGGAGCATTTTTGTTCATTGAAAGAAATGCCCCAAATAAGTCTTTATTTGAGGCATTCCTGTTAAGTGTTTTTGTGCAAATTAAAGCTCACGAATCTTGATGTTACGGAACCAAACGGCGTAACCATGGTCCTGCAGACCTATGAAACCCTCTTTTGCGATGCCCTCCTTCCAACCGGGGAAGTTTTTGAATTTACTTTTGGCGACCATGGCATCCCATTCTGGGGTCCACAAAGTATATTTAACAACCTCAACTCCGTTCATATATTGGGTACAAACGCCATCTTTCAGTTTGATGACACAGGTATTCCACTCGCCTGTAGGGTGAACAGTTTTAGGATCGCAAGGCAGAATGTCGTAAAGTGAACCGGCCAGGTGGTTGGCTAATTTATTGTCGGTTGCGTCGACATTATCCAGCACCTGAATCTCAGGAGCAGCATAATAAATGGGCTTTCCAGGTACTTCCCTGACGTTGTAGAAAATGCCTGAGTTAGCCATTTTGCTGGCTTTCCAGTCGACCGTCAGTTCAAAATTCTTGAATTTCTTACCAGGATACACGACGTCGCCGTTGGAACCTTGTCCGGGCTTTTTGTTGGGGGCGGTAAATACTTTCATCGCATCTTCTTCGATGACCCAGTTGGTTGGCATGGCTGTTCCGTTGCACTGCCTCCAGCCGTCGAAATTTTTGCCATTGAACAAGAGTACCCAGCCTAATTTAACCTCTTTTTTGGTTAACTGGTTGACTTTCTGAGAGAATGCAGGGGCAGCGATTAACATGGCTGCCATCAGTGTGATGGTCAAAAAAACGTTTTTCTTCATAATTTTAATTTTATACCCGGTTCGGGCATGATTAATAATGGATAGTATGTGCCAATACGTGCCGACGAAGTTAACCAATGTAGCTCGGATAGCAAAATATCTCACAAATTATTTGACAGGATTCAGATTGATTTCCTTAAGGTGAAACCGACCTTCTTTTCCGTAAAACTTTGAGGTGATAAGTTCAACTCGTAGGTTCCGGAGGTGCATGCGGGAATATTTTATCAATCATAAAATTATTTATTTTTTCCGGTATCTTTCCGTCCAAAATCCTGAATCCGGAAAATATGTTCCATACCATCATCACACTGGCCTATATTATTCCCAATATCTATGTTTTTGTCCGGCTGGGGAAACTCTTTATCAACAAGGGATACAAACTTTATTATGCGCTGATTTACCTTTTGATAGCGCTTATCTACCCGATTACCAGTTTGTTTACTGGCAGAGAAGTTGGTATTGTATTTGGAAATATGTCAATGATCTCAGGCTATATCTTGCCTTTTTACCTTTACTTGTTTCTATCGCTCCTTCTCTTCGATATTTTACTGCTCATTAACAGGTTGGCCAGGATTGTTCCGACCAATAAGTTGAAAACCACCATTTTTAATGTGGCAGGCTTGTCGGCTCTTCTGGTCATTTCTATCATCGTGGTTATTGCCGGATCGCATAATTTCAACACGATACAAGTAACAGAATACCAGGTTAATATTCCCCGAAAATCGGCAAAGATCGACCATCTGAGAATTTGTTTTGTGGCTGACATTCACCTCAAAAATGGGGTGAATGTGCATTATGTGGAGCAGGTAACAGCGCAAATTTTGAAGATTAATCCTGATTTGATGATCTTCGGCGGCGACATTGTCGAGGGCACGAGGGAAGATGCCAGCCTGCAAAAGTTTGAGGAGATTCTCGGGGAGATTCATCCCAGGTATGGTGTTTTTGCCATTTTCGGAAACCATGAATTCTATGGCAGGCAAGGCAAAGGACCATTTTTTGAGAATGCGGGGATGCGGCTCATCAATGATCAGGTGGTGGTCATCGACAGTTCGTTTAACCTGGTGGGAAGATTTGACAGCCAGTACCGCGAAAGAAAAAGTCTGGAAGAACTGATGGGATCTGTCAAGGTTTCGCTTCCAGTCATACTGATTGATCATCGTCCGACGGAGCTTGAGCAATTCAGTAAATTCGGTGTCGATATTTCCTTTTCGGGTCACACGCACGACGGACAGTTGTTCCCTTTGAATTTGATTTTGAGAAATATGTATCCGCTGGTCTGGGGATATAAAAAATTTTCCAACACGCATTGTTTTGTGACCAGCGGCATCAGGTTGTGGGGACCTCCTGTTAGGACGGTCGGGAAGTCGGAGATCGTTGTAGTGGATGTGAAGTTTATTTTGAGGTAAATATATCCCCCATTTTAAGCGTTAAAATACCGCCCTTCACCAGATCCTGATGATTCAGGGCTGCATCTTTGACTGGCTTTCCATTGAAATCGGCCGAGAGGATATACCTGTTCTTGTCGCTGTTGCCGATTGTTTTGATCGTTAACGACTTACCAGGATAGTACTTCTGATTGAGCTGAATGGTAACCGTATCAAAGAGCGGACTGCCGAGTTGGTACTGCGGATTGGCCTCCGTGCCCCCGTTCATCTGGAAGAGTCCGATTTTGTAAAGCACCGCGAGGGTACCCATCAGTCCTTGGTCCTCATCGCCATTGTAACCGGTGGAAGGGGAGAATCCGCTGAAGGCGGCATTGACGACCTCCCTCGACCAATACTGACTCAGTTCAGGTTTCCCCAACAGACTGAAAACGAAGGCAGTCTGGATGGATGGCTCGTTTCCGTAGTTGATAGGAATCCTGCTGTATTTTGCCTGAAGCTCCTTGTCGTGCGATTTTCCGGAGGTGAAGCCCAGTTCTTTAGCTGTTGTAAAAGATTGTACCAGTTTCCTGATGGCAGCCTCGTTGCCGCCCATCAGTTTCGCCAGTCCGGGCAGGTCGTGCGGCACGAACCAGGTCGACTGTGCGGCGTTGGCTTCGATGAAACCGTTGTTCACCTGGTAAGGATCGAACGGAGTCTTCCATTTTCCTTCCAGGTTCTTTGGCCGGATCCATCCGGATTCCGGATCGTAGAGGTTCTTGTAATTTTGGGAACGCTTTAGAAAATAGTTGTAATCATCGGTATGTCCGAGTGCCTTGGCCATCTGCGCGAGGGTCCAGTCCTGGTAAGCATATTCGAGTGTCATCCCGGCACCATCCTGGTGAAACCCGTTATTCTTGTCAGGGATCGGGTAGGGGACGTATCCTTTGGCGATGTAGTATTTTAGTCCGCCGCCGACTGCCGTCTTAAACTCATAGCCGGCTCTTTCCATGATGCCGCCGGGCATGTGATTCTTCTTCAATGCCTGATAAATTTCTTCGCCTTTTTCTTTTACGATCCCCTTCTGCCAGGCGCTTACGATAAAAGGAGTAGTAGAGGCACCCGTCATGACGAAGGTATAATTGCCGCCGGCCGGACCGCGCGGAATCAGTCCGCCGTCGTGGTAATACTGCATCATGGAATGCACAAACTCTTCCGCGATCTCTGGATAAACCAGATCCCACAAGGTGTTCAGCGTCCATTGGGCTCCCCAGAAAGCGTCGAAATTGTATTGGTTGAAGAGTGGTTTCCCGGCTTTGTCGCAAGGCAGCTGTTTGACCAAAAACTTGCTTCCGGTGTTATCCGGGTACGCACCATTGGAATCGCTGATGGTTCTGCGTCCGAGGATGGAGTGGTAAAGATCCGTGTAGAACCGCTGCTGCTGTGTTTTGGTTCCACCTTCGATCTGTATTCTGGATAGCATCCGGTTCCATTCATCGAGAGATTCATTTACTACTTTGTCGAAATTCCAGTGCGGCAGTTCGCTCTTCATGTTGATACCCGCATTTTCCTCCGAAGTGTAGGAGAGTGCTGCCTTCATCAACAATTGTTTGGAAGGCTTCGCAAGTTTGTCGGAAGGCAGATCGAAAGTGACCAGGTAATTTCCAGTCTTTGGATCTTTCTCCAGGCTCTTGATGTCTGCATCAAAATCGATCTGGAAATAGACGCTGAAATCTTTCAGTCTGCGGCGGGTGGCGGCATTGACAACACTGCCTTTCAGGGTACGCGGACCGGATTTTTGCAGGGTGCCGTCCTTGTTGATGCAGGGACCAATTTCGCCGTTGAGGTAAATTAAAACGGCAGGTGCGGAATTGGAAGGGTATTTATACCTGCTAAATCCAACCCTCGAAGTGGCGGTTATCTCGGCATTTATCGAATAGCGGTCGAGCAGGACGGAGTGGTAGCCGGCTTTGACCGTCTCATTGGCATGAGAATATCTGGAAGAAAAATCGGTAAATAGCGCCTCTTTTTTGGTTGAGGGGATGTTAACCGGCATGACCAGTAGTCCGGAGATCTGCCATTCGTGCAGGTGGCTGAAACCCACAATTGTATCTACCTCATAATGATATCCGCTGCCCCAGTCGCCTATGATCCGGGTATCCGGCGCAAGGTTAACCATTCCGAACGGACGGCTGGCAGAGGAGAAAAATATCCACCGCGAATTTTCGCTGTCCAGCTGCGGGTAGACCAGATCGACCGGTCTTGCACTTTTTTGCCCATAGATACCCAGGGCGGCTATCATTATTACCAAAATCCCAAATAACTTCTTCATATTCTTCATTTTACATTATTATAATTTCACATGGCCTTGCTCCAATGGATTTGCAATCCGTTGGCAAAAGAAACCCGGCGGATTGCAAATCCGCTGGAGCGTGCATTCGTCATTTTTCATTCGTCATTCGTCATTTTTATTTAAAACCTGCTTCTGCCTGACTCCTGATATTTTTTGAGAATCTTGCTTAATGCCTCCACCTTACCGGGAAACTGCAGATAGAGATTTTTCGTTTCTGACGGATCATCTTTCAGGTTAAACAGCTGACCCGGTGCCTCGCCCTCTTTCGGTTGGATGGTCTCAGGTTTCGAGAACCCTCCGGAACCCAGTCCGAGGATGAGTTTCCAGTCGCCCTGCCTGACCACGAAAAGCCCTCTGGAAGAGTGTTGTATCAGAGCTTCTGGTCTCACATAATCCTTCTCTTTTCCCAGCAGCAGTGGCAGGATGCTGAAACTGTCCTCTCCTTCATTATCCAATAATTTATTGCCGACGATACCGGAACAGGTCGCCAGCAGGTTGGTCAGGTTGATGGTCTCGGCACACTGGCTGCCAGCTTTAATTTTTCCTGGCCACCTGACGATGAAAGGAATCCGGTGTCCTCCCTCGAAGGCGTCGGCTTTCATGCCACGATAGATGTAGGCCGCCTTGTGGTTAAATTTTTCGATGAAGTTCGGTCGCCAGAAGGGCCCGTTGTCGCTGGCAAAGAATACAATCGTATTGTTGTCCAGCCCAAGGTCATTGAGTGCCTTCAGGACTTTCCCGACCTGGGCGTCTACCATGTTCACGAAGTCACCGTATTCGCCGGCCTTCGAACTGCCCTGGAATTCCTTCAGCGGTAGCCAGGGAGTATGTGGCGACGGGAATGGAAGATAGAGGAAGAACGGCTTACCAGAGGTCGATTGTTTGGTAATAAACGAGATGGCTTTCTGCGTAAAAGTCGGCGTCACCTGATCGAAGACAAAACCCTGCGCCATCAAACCTTTCCTCCAGAAGGCGCTGGTTGTCCCATTGGCCGGATCGTTGCCGTTGGTCGCATCGGTGAGCGGCGAAGTAAGTCGGTCGTTTTCGAGGTAACAATAAGGTGGCATGTCCAGGGAGGCCGGTAGGATGTAAGAGTAGTCGAAACCGTGATTCGTCGGACCGTCATAAGGAGGCCGGGAAAAATTCAGCGTAGCAGGATCGATGGTCTCGATGATGGCAGCGTTTTCGTCGGCCGGCTTTAATATAGGTTCTTTTGCCTCAGCATTCTTTTTGACCCAGCCGAGACCGAGGTGCCATTTTCCGACCACACCTGTGGTATAACCATTCTTTTTCAGAAGAGAGGCAACGGTGGTCCGGTCCCGGTCAATCAACGGCAGACTGTATCCGTTTAAGACACCAGATTTCATGACTGTTCTCCAGCTGTAACGACCAGTAAGGATGCCGTACCGTGTCGGCGTGCAGACCGCTGAAGTGGAATGGGCATCGGTAAATCGGATCCCCTGTTTAGCCAGCCTGTCGATGTTGGGGGTGTTTGTTTTAGCCTCCGGATTATTGACGGTGATGTCTCCGTAACCCAGGTCGTCGGTCAGGATGTAAACGATGTTCGGAAGTTTCTGTTCGCTTTTGGGTGTCTGCGGAACCCTACTGAATGCAACCAACGGGGTGGAGAGCAGTAACAACAAATACGGATTTGGTGTTTTCATATTTTATAATTCAATGTACATAATATACTGTATATTTTAGTTTCACAGCCTGGGAAGAATATGAGGTAAAGCCGAGATCAGATATAAGGGCAGATTAATTAACCGGAATTCCTTACCATTTAATGTTTTTACTTTATCAACACTGTAATTGCCAGACCAGATTCGAATGGCTATATCGTGGTTGGTGTCATTCATAAACTGATGAATTGATTTCAGGTGTGAATTATGTCCCGATTTTACTTCAACCGGAATTATTTTGCCATCAAACAGAATTACAAAATCAACTTCTGCGGTGCTTCCTCTTTTGTTTCGCATCCAGTAATTCTGTTTCAAACCTGTTTCAAACCTTAATGATTTAAGCTCTTGTGCAACAATCTGTTCGGCGGCCATGCCTCGGGTTTCGGTTGGCCCATATTCTGAATTGAGTTCCACGTTTGCTCTTTACCCGAAATCCGATGGCTAAAATCATATCCAATGAATAGAAAATAACCTTATATTCCTTGCCATCGGAGGCAGTTGTAAAGTAATCCTTTACAACTGAATTCGCATCTAACTCATTCTCTTTTAGTATACTTGCAATGTGTTGACCAATATTTTGTTTAGAGGTGGTAAAAAGTTCGGCAAGCTGGTTTTGGTTCATCCAAACCATGCCATCATTAGCAAAGAGAGATACGCTGGCTTTGCCGTCCTCTGTGTTATATATGATTATATCCTGCATCAAATCAATTTGTTTTTTTCAAAATGTAGTTCGTTTATTCCGCTCATGATTTTTAATCTTTATAAGTCAGATCCTGGTTAATAATCGTATATATTTCAAGTTTTAATTCTTCGTCAAAATCTCTTTCGTTTTCAATCATTGAATGAAGTATGCGTTGCAGTAATTCCTTCTCGATTAATCCGGCAGCCAGATGGTAGCTTATGTTTTCCATTTCGGGAATAAACCTTCGCAAGCAATACAAATAACCATTCAGGTTCAGAAACTGAACTCCCAATGAGATGGAAAGTCTTTTGTTTCCGTCGGAAAAACTGTGGTTTCGGTTGACCGCATATACCAAATGGGTTAGCTTTTCTTCAAAAGTGGGGTAATAATCGTCGTTCTGAATATGTTCCAATACACTTTCGAGCGTTCCGGTGTTAATGGTTCCCAAACTGCCACCGCCACTTACCTGAACTGTTTTTTCGTGTATGCTTAGGGCTTGTTCGATATTGATGAATAAAACCATACCTTATTCCCGATCTTTAAGCCGTTTGAAAACTTCTTTAAATTCTTCAAGACGTTCATCGAGCGACATGCTTTTTTCGCCCAGGAATCGTTCAAAATCTTCGGAAGATACCGCATCGATGTATTCTTCAAGGTTATTGTGCAAGGCATCGCGGAAACCTAAATCGCGACTTGCCATTTTCTGACGTGCTTTCTCCCGTAAGGGTTCCCACAAACGCTGACTTTCAAACTCTTTGAAAAGCCGGTCAACTTCATCACTTTCCAGTTTTCGGTTCAGTTCATTGCTTTTCTTTTTTATTACTTCAGAAAACCCAGCTTCGAAGCTCGAAATTAAATCGAGTACCTCGCTGTACATGGTATGCCTTAAATTTTCGTCCTTTTCTAAGCTTAGTATCTTTCGGTACTCATCGGCGTTTTCCTTAAATATGCTGACATATACTTTGTCGGTGTAAACAAGGTACTTGAAGTTGCCCATGTCAACATAATCGCGCAAGGCATCGGTGAACTCGCGCCTGTAATCTTCGCCACGCAATAAATTCACAACAAAATCTTCGTCGCGCTGATTGATGTATTTGGTGCCGCCGCCTGTTCGCTTGTTGATGGTATCGATGACAATGTCTAATATTGTGCTGCGTAATTCGCGGGCTTTCAGACTATCGACCAGCAACATTCCCAGATTAAGCATCGCCCTGAAATTATAGATACTTAATCGTCTTGTTTTGATCCCGAAATCCATTTCGGGATCAAACTGATGACTGATGATTAACTTAAAGTCTTTCAGTCGGTTATCTGTTAGTACCTCGTAACCGTTTTTTATCAATTCAGCCTTATTCTTCTCCGTATAGTTTTCGATCGTACGCATTGAAACCTCGAAAAATCCGGCCAATTGTTTTTTAGTAAAACGGTACTCGCTTTCGAACAAAATACCTCTGATTCCCACAGCGGTTTGAATCTCCTGCAAGGCATATTTGTTGTTGAGAATATTCTGCCGGGCTATTCCCGAATTGGTTAAATCTTTATTCATGGTGTTTAATTTTCTGCCGCCATTACAATCGGCAATTCTTCTGTTTGGGTTGTCTCTAATTTGATAAGGAGGTCCAAACTTCGAGTTTACCTGCCTTATTGATCTTAAACAAAGCCAGAGGTATCATTGTTGTAAAGAGCGATAATACTAATACCTGATGAACCGCAGTATTCGAGACCCGCCAGGGTTACCATT
>DATCHD010000071.1:0-48746 GCA_036508555.1 Prolixibacteraceae bacterium | reverse complement strand
TATGACATGGTTGATTGAAAACACATTAACGTATTCCAAAACGCTTAATGAAAAGCATAATTTTGATGCCCTCATTGGATATACTTCTCAAAAAGCCAGTGACGAAAATGCCACAATAGCTGCTTCATCATTTCCTGATGATGCGGTTAATTGGTTTAATGCAGCAACAGTAAAAACCGGTTCAGGTGATAGATCAGCATGGTCTATGCTCTCATATATCGGACGATTGAACTACAACTATGACGGGAAGTACCTTATGTCCTTGGCTTTTCGTAGAGACGGTTGTTCCCGTTTCGGTTCCGATGCCAAATGGGGAAGTTTTCCTTCCGTTTCTTTAGGTTGGATTGTTACTGATGAGAGTTTTATGAAAAAAATTAATAAGATTAGCTATTTTAAACTAAGAGGAAGTTATGGTAAGGTTGGGAATAATAATATTGGGAATTACAATTATATAGCCTCGGTGGTGACCAGCAATTATGTTTTTAATAATAATATTGTAGGTGGTAAAGCTCTTAACGGTATAGGCAATAACAATTTAACATGGGAAACCACTGTACAAGAGGACTTTGGGTTTGATTTGGGGTTATTCAAAGATCGTATCTTTTTCATATATGATTATTATAGGAAAAATACCGATGGGTTGCTGTATGCAATAAATATTCCGGTACAATCCGGATTTCCGAGTATTCAATCTAATATTGGAGAGTTCAGGTTCTGGGGGCATGAATTTGGATTAGAAACAAAAAATTTCGTTGGAGATTTTCGTTGGAATACCAATTTAAATATTACTTTCAATCGGAACAAAGCGATAAAACTTGGTACTAATAACACCCCTATCGGCGGGTTAGGGAACCAAGGTGGTTTCAGTAGGACTGAGGTAGGTTATCCTTTAGGATATTTTTATGGTTACGTTAACGATGGAGTATATATGACCCAGAAAGAGTATGACACACAACCTAAATATGCAACCTCAATGGTTGGAACAGCAAGGATGAAAGATATTAGCGGCCCTAATGGAGTTCCTGATGGTATAATTACTATAGCTGATAAAACTATGATAGGCGATCCGAATCCTGATTTTCTCTTCGGGATAACCAATGAATTTTATTATAAAAATTTCGATGCAAGTATTGTTATAGCTGGATCCGTGGGTGGAGACATTATTGATCGCACACTTGAGTGGACAGAGAATCTTGATGGTGTTTTCAATGTAACAAAAGAGATGGCTGAGCGATGGAGGTCACTTGATAATCCCGGGAATGGAAATGTTCCACGTACAAGAACTGGCACCACTGAATTTTTTCGCTATAACAATAGCCGATGGGTATCCGATGGTTCCTATTTGGCCGTTAAAAACATAGCATTAGGATACACGCAGGCGATGAAAGCTACTACTTATATCAAAAGTATTAGGTTTTATTTTAGCGTACAAAATGTTTTAATGCTCACGAATTATCATGGTATGAATCCAGAGGTCGGTCGATACGGTTCAGACGGGCTACAACAGGGAATTGACGAAAGTTCTTACCCAATTGCAAGTATTTACACTTTGGGCTTGAATGTCAAATTTTAAAACATTAATTAATTCACAAAAGTATGAAACGTAAATTATTATATATCTTGTTGCTAGGGTTTATTGGGTTAGGTTCATGCAAGGAAGGTTTCCTGAACTTAATTCCATCTACCTCAATTACTTCAGCCTCCTATTATAAAACCGAAAATGACTTTGATCAGGCAATCATTTCAGCTTATGAAAAGATGCGGGCAATTGCTCTTGATGGTGTATATATGGATGAAATGCGGTCAGATAATACCTTTTTCACTTTTTACGCCGGTGATAGAAGTTCTTTCTTGGGTCCGGAAGCTATTGCCGAATTTTTAGATGATGTAGCCACAACCAGTTACCTGTCTGATAGATATGGAAATGTGTATACAGGTATATCCAGAGTAAATACTATTTTCGCCCGGATTGACGGCTCAGAAATGACCGAGGATAAAAAACACACAGTGTTAGCACAAGCCTTTTTTCTAAGAGCTTATTATTATTTCGACTTGGTTCAGCATTGGGGTCCGGTTCCTTCAATGCTTAAAGAAGTTACTTCCGAAGCTGATGCTTTTCAACCAAATTCCACCATCGATGCTATTTATGAACAAATAATTAAGGATTTAAATGAAGCTATTCAAATCGGGTTACCTGTTGCTGAAACTTTTCCCCAATCCGGAAGAGCAACTATGGGAGCTGCAAAAATGTTGCTGGCTTATGTGTATATGACAAAACCAATAAGAAAATATGCATTGGCTGAAGCAGCATTGATTGACATAACTAAAATGAATTATCACCTATTAGGTAATTATGCTGATGTATTTAATCCGACAAATAAAAACAATCAGGAATCAATTCTTGAAGTCCAGTATAAAGAAGGTACAGGCGGACAAGAGAGCACTTTTGACTGGCAAATGATCCCCAAATGTAGCAATATCGATTTTCTTATGGGAATAAGTACAAGTAACAGTACAAGTTTAGGATGGAATGTTCCAACCCAGGAAATGATCGATTCTTATGAAAGTGGAGATGAACGGTTGAATGCGTCCGTTGCTGTTGCAGAAGGAACTTTAACCGGCGATGTATTCACCGCAAAAGCAGTGAAGGACATCGCCGGTTATACACCAACAGCCGGAAAGGATTATTTTTACTTTGTGAAGAAATATTATCATCCGCCACACAGCATGAGTTTCAATTCTGGAGATAATTTCCCTGTTTATCGTTATTCCGGCGCATTGTTGTTATTAGCTGAATGTCTTGTTGAACAAAATAAAGCTAATGAAGCACTTCCTTACCTAAATCAGGTAAGATCCAGAGCTGGACTTGACCCACTACCAGCAGCAACGAAAGAAAATGTTGCAAATGAAATGCGTCATGAATTAGCATTTGAAAATCATCGTTGGACAGATCTTATCCGCACAGGGAAAGCTATTGAGGTGATGACAAGAAAAGGAGAAGAGATGAAAAGCCTTCATGCATGGCTATTACCAGCAGCATTCAATATCACTGAAGACAGATTGATCTATCCGTTCACCTATAGAGAACTTCAAGTAAATAAATATCTCGTACAAAATCCAGGGTACAAATAGGCTTAGCATGAAAGAGGCTGTTAGAGACAGCCTCTTTTTTTAAGTGTTTTAGTCCTTAGTGTTCATAAAGGTCGGTCTTTGGAAATATGACGATCTTTACGACAATGTTAAAGTGGGTAAGAAGGAAGTGAATGGGAAACGTAGAATGACATATTTATTTTATCTAGTTTAATTTTTATTTTGAGTATCGGCTTAGATTAATAAAACCAGAAATTATTTGCTAATTTAAGTTATTGAGGTATTTGATAATATTATTGATTTTGGACTAAAGTCCACAGACGTTTCATTATCAATAACCCCGTCATGAAGAATCGGACTTTAGCCCTAAATATTTCGTTATTAATCATTCCTGTTACTCATAATTTTTATTACTCTTATCAAATTGTAATTTTAATTTATAGTCAGAAGAATGAAAAATATTATTATTCAAGTTGCTTTAATCCTGTTTTTTACGACTCATATTATCGCTCAAGCCAATCTTCAGGATGATTATCCCGACCGTAGCCCATCGGGGGCCGTTCTTGAAAATTCGAATAAGGAAGATTTGGTTGTTTATGACCTGAAGTGTGAAAATCTCCAAAATCCGTTGGGAATTGATAAAACCGCGCCCCGCTTCAGCTGGAAAATCAGGAGCAACAAAAACGGAACGGAACAAAAAGCGTTTCAGATATTGGTTGCCAGTACTCCAACCTTGCTCGATAACGATCAGACTGACCTTTGGAACTCTGGAAAGACGGAATCTTCAGCCAGTATTTTGGTTCCTTATGAGGGAAAAACAATCGGCTCCGGATTGGCAGCCTGCTGGAAAGTCCGTGTTTGGGATGAAGCTGGGAATGTTTCACCATGGAGCCCGATTGCCGAATTCAGCGTCGGTTTATTGACCAGGGACGATTGGCAGGCTTCATACATCGGTTTTCCGACAGAAGCCGGTTACAGCGAGTGCCCCCAGTTGAAGAAATCATTCAATATGGATGATGCTGGTAAAAAAATGTTCCTTTATGTAAATTCACTGGGTTATCACGAAGTATATTTAAATGGGAAGAAAGTAGGGGATGGCGTTCTTTCTCCCGCAGTTTCTCAATTTAACAAACGTTCGTGGGTTATCACTTACGATCTTTCTTCTTTGGTAAAAAAGGGGCGTAATGATCTTGTTCTCTGGTTGGGTAGCGGCTGGTACAGTAGTGGGTTGCCCGGAGTTATTGATCAGGGGCCTTTGGTGAAAGCGCAATTAGAACAACTGACAGGAAAACAGAGAAAGATTGTTTTGGCTACCAATTCTTCATGGGAAGGGCGAAGCAGCGAATACACCCGTGTTGGCAAATGGAAATCCGGGAATTACGGAGGAGAAGAAATAAATGGCAACCGTGTAACAAAAAATTTATCTGGAGAAAGCCTCGATCATGGATCATGGAAATCTGTTGTTGAAGTTATGGTTCCTGAACATGAGGTGAGTCCGCAAATAGTAGAATTTAACCGGATTATGGGAACCATAAAACCTGCTGAAATATCGGCACTTGCAGAAAAGGAATTTCTGGTTGACATGGGAAAAAACCTTACAGGATGGGTCGAAATTCACTTTCCGAAATTGCAAAAATCACAGGAAATTTTAATGAAATATTCCGACCATCTGGATGAAAACGGCCAGTTTGTCAATCAAAATCAGGTTGACCGGTACATTGCTTCAGGTGAAGGTAAGGAAGTTTTCAAAAACAAGTTTAATTATCATGGTTTTCGGTACATAAAAATTTCAAATCTGGCAGACGCACCAGATAAAGACTCAATCAATGCTTACCTAATCCATACTGGTTACGAATTGGCTTCAAGTTTTCAGTGTTCAGATCCCGACCTGAACAAAATCCATGACATGCTTTTTTATACATTGCGTTGCCTTAGTCTTGGTGGTTATATAGTCGATTGCCCCCAATTGGAACGTTTGGGATACGGGGGCGACGGGAATGCCTCCACTGAAACAGCACAAACCATGTTTAACCTGGCACCTTTGTACGCAAACTGGCTTCAAATTTGGGCCGACGTCATTCGCGAAGACGGAGATATGCCTCACACGGCCCCGAACCCGTATAATGCTGGTGGCGGTCCTTACTGGTGCGGTTTTATCATTACGGCTTCGTGGAAAACATACATGAACTACGGAGATTCTGCCATCCTTCAAAAGTATTACCCGGTCATGCAAAAATGGCTGGGATATGTGGATAAATATACGGTTAATGGTTTACTGAAACGCTGGCCAAATACCGATTACCGTAATTGGTACCTTGGAGATTGGGCCACACCCACAGGAATAGACCAGACGGCTGAATCTTCGGTTGATTTGGTAAATAACTGTTTTATTGTTGTTTGTTACGACAATATGCAGAAAATAGCGCAGGTTCTTGGGAAAAAAGATGATGCCGGACTTTATGCCAAGAAAAAATCGGAACTTAAGAAACAGATACATCAACGATTTTTTGATTCTGCCAAAAACAGCTATGCCACCGGAACGCAGATTGATCTGGCGTACCCGATGCTGGCCGGAGTTGTTCCGAACGATCTGATTGGCGCAGTTACCCAAAGCTTAGTTAACGAAACAGAAAATAACCGTGCCGGGCATTTGGCATGCGGACTTGTCGGGATTCCCGTTTTGACGGAATGGGCGGTCAAAAACCAAGCAGCCGACCTGATGTATTCCATGCTTAAAAAGAAAGATTACCCTGGCTATTTGTACATGATCGAAAACGGGGCCACAACTACCTGGGAACACTGGAACGGGCAACGAAGCCGGATCCATAATTGCTACAACGGCATCGGTTCGTGGTTTTACCAGGCGTTGGGGGGCATCCGCCCTGTCGAAGATGCCCCGGCTTACCAAAAAGTACAAATTTATCCACAGGTTCCTCATGGTATAACCTGGGTTAAAACGTTTAAAGAAACACCATACGGAAAACTTGTCGTTGAATGGAATTTGAAGGGAAAAACAATGGAAATGGAGCTCGAAATTCCTGTGGGAATGGAAGCCGAGATACCTCTTCCTGCCGAAGCAGAGGAATACAGGCTGAACGGGAGAAAAATTGCCCTTCAGGGGGGGAAATTGCCCCTAATCAGGATTAAAAGCGGGAAGTATAATATTTCTTATAACAGTAGTGTAGTTAAATGAAACATATTGCGTATTTATTTTATCAGACCTTAGTCAATTAAAATATTTTATGGTGAAAAATTGTATCAAATATCAGCTCGTAGTATTTCTGTTGATTTCTTTTCAATCAGTAGCGCAAACCAGGTTGCCGGCAGGCTATCCGGATCGCAACCCTTCATTTGATGTTTTACCCGGATTCATCAATCCCCCAAAAGGTTATGGTGAAGTTCCTTTTTATTGGTGGCAGGGCGACACGCTTACCCGCGAGCGCCTGCTTTGGCAGTTGAATCAATTGAAAAACAAAGGAATATCCAGCCTGCAAATCAATTACAGCCACCTCGATTATGGCGGCTTTACCGCTGGTCTGTCCAATCCAAGTAAACCGGCGCTTTTTACCGATGCCTGGTGGAAACTTTTTAAATGGTTTGCAGCTGAAGCTCAAAAGCGTAATATGACCGTGAGTCTGAGCGATTATACACTTGGTATTGGCCAGGGTTTTTCAATGGACGAAGCAATTAAACAAATCCCCGACTTAAACGGCTCATTATTAAAAAACTACACTAAATTTCTCACCGGGACCGGAAACCTGAAGATGCCTGAAAATCTTCTTACTCTGACTGCATTTAAAATTGGGAAAGACAGCTCTCTAATCATTGAGACCAGAAAAGATCTGCTTCCTCTGGTTAAAGACAGCAGTTTGATTTACAATTTTGGAAATGAAACATGGAAGGTTATAGGCATATTTTCTGAACGGTTAATTCCCTCGTACGATCCCATGCACCCGCAAAGCGGGAAAGCTTATAATCAATATTTTTTCGAAAAATTTGAAGAAGCTTTACCGGGTAAAGGTCCTGAAGCACTCAACTTCTTCTTTTCTGATGAATTGAATTTCAGAGTAAGCGGCAATCTTTGGAATAGCCGCTTCGCCGAAGAATTCAAAAAACGAAAAGCTTATGACATAATTCCATACCTTGATGCTTTATATGTTGACATTGGCGCTATCACTCCAAAAATAAAACTCGATTACAACGATGTGATTGTAAGCCTAAGCGAAGAAAACTTCTTTAAACCCGTGTATCAATGGCACCAGGACAGAGGTATGATATTTGGTTGCGACCATGGCGGACGCGGCAAAGACGTTGCAGAATTTGGCGATTATTTTCGCACACAACGCTGGAATCAGGGGCCGGGTTCAGACCAGCCACGACTATCAAAAGATATCATCAAAGCCAAAGTTGCTGCATCCATAGCTCACTTATACAACCGCCCGCGTGTGTGGCTCGAAGGCTTTCATAGCAGTGGATGGGGCACTTCTTCAGCTGATGTGACTGATGCTATTCTCGCCAATTTTGTTGCCGGATATAACCTCTTGTCGTTTCATGGTTTATACTATTCAACACAAGGCGGTTGGTGGGAATGGGCAGCCCCGGACAATCATTTCCGGATGCCCTACTGGAAACAGATTGACCCGTTGATGAATTGCATTCAACGGCTGTCGTACTTATTGTCGCAAGGTTATCACAATTGCGATTTGGCAATTATATACCCCACCGAACCGGTAATTGCAGGGATGGACGGTAAAAAATCAGTGAGCATTGCTTTTAAAACCGGGGAACAGCTTTACGACAAAGGCATTGACTTCGACTTTATTGATTTTGAATCCTTAGCGCGTTCTGAGGTTAAGAATGATGAATTGCATGTTTCCGGTGAAAAATATAAAGTACTGATTGTTCCTTCGATGAAAGCAATACGTTATGCTTCACTTAAAAAAATTGAAGAATTTAAAAATGCAGGAGGAATCATTGTAAATATTGGTGAAATACCCGAAGCAACAGAAAAAAATGGCTCGAATGATACGGAAATTTCCAAACTCGTCGCTGACATTTTTTCAAAAAGCCAAAACCTGATTCAATGCGAAGATGCTAAAGCAGTGCCTTTAGCTATTTCAGGAAAATATGCAGCTGGCTTTAAAATACTTACCGACCTGAAAGAACGTCCTTATGTTATGCACCGGATTATTGGGAAGCGCAATGTGTATGCACTTTACAATTTCCCGGCAGGCAGCAGATGTTTTTTCAAAGCGAAAGGAGCAGTTCAACTCTGGAATCCATGGAACGGCGAAATTGCTTCTCTTTCCAAATTTGCTCTTCAAACCAACGAAGGCACAGAAGTAACTTTGCCCCTGTCTGATAAAGAAATTCAGATAATAGTTTTCGATTCAGAAAACACTGAATGTAAAAATGTTATAGGAGGGAATAAAGTCATCAAACAAATTACTCTCGACAATACCTGGGAATTTGAATTGAAGCCTTCACTTGACAATCAATGGGGAGATTTTCAGCTTCCGGCAAAAAATGAATTGTTAGGTGCACAGGTACGACAATTATATTTTACAGAAGACAAAGAATATGCTGGCGAAAAACCAGCTTTCGATAAAACCTGGAAAAGTGTAACTTGTGCCTATGGATCTCAATTTCTTAAACTTGGAGCTTTACCCGATGTGCCTTCTGAGGAAGAATTATTAAAAATGAATCCTCAGAATGCAGGTGATGAAGTTACAGTTTCCGGTAAAAAATACCGGTGGGAAGAATATGCTTTTTCCTGGCAACAGGGTGTGGAAGGAGATTACGGACACCAAGGCTGGCACGGCCTGAAAGGAGAAATGTATGATAATTTCATCCGTTTGGGTGCTTTGAGAGATGTGACAATGTCGAAAAAAAGAGTTCCTGAACCCGCTGGAAATTTCTACATTCTTTACACATCAATCATTGCTCCTTCCGATGGAACTTTCGACCTGCTCACGGGTGACGTAAAACCATATATCTTATTTGTAAATAATTCAAAAACAGATATAAACAAAAAGACCATTTCATTAAAAAAAGGAGCCAACCCGGTATTATTGATTTACAACAAGGCTTGTGAAACCTATCTCATCGTTCGCAAACCCGGAATACTACGTCCTGAAAAACAGCCTGTTTCAATGTGCTGGTACATGGATTATGGAGTGTTGCCTTTCGATTATTCATTCAATAACAAATCTGACGGACTGTTTGCTTTTGAGTCAGCTCCTGGTTTACGTTCATTTACTTTTGCTGCGTACGGAAAAGTGACTATCTGGATTGATGGCGTTCCAATCCGGTCAATAGCCGGACAAAAACAATCCGATGGATTAACAAACTATAGCGTGAATTTAAAAGATTTTAAATTACCTAGTTCGCAAGTTGTCTTAAAAATCGAATATCAGCCGGGTTATAGTGGAGCTGGCGCTATTCCGCAATATTTCAGGCAACAATGTGGCAAAGGTTCCATAAGTTTGGGCGACTGGTCAAAAATTGATGGTTTAAAAGCCTATTCCGGCGGTGCCTGGTACAGGAAAGCCATAAATATAGATGGCCAGGATTTAAAAAACAAATTGGAAATTGACCTTGGTGATCTGGTATCTTCAGCCGAATTGTTTGTAAATGGCAAGAGTGCCGGTATCAGGCTTTCGCCACCCTGGACATTCGACATTACTCAGTTTGCCAGGCAAGGTGAAAATCAAATAGGAGTATTAATTTACAATACCTTAGCTAACAATTACACCACAATTCCAACCCGGTACAGAGGTGAAATAAAATCAGGATTAATCGGGCCGGTAAAACTAAGATTGGTAAATCAGCATAGCATGGAATAGATTGACTTTGAAATTTGACACCATTAAAATAACTGTTATGAAAAAACCTCTTGAAAACAACCTAAAGCGATTTGTAATACTACCCATACTGTTGCTTTTATTAGCCAGTATGATTCTTTTAAATTGCAACGGTCCCTCAACTGAAACTTCAGCGAACCTTGAAGCTGGATTTGTTACTCCGCCGGAAAGCGCCAAGCCTCGTGTATGGTGGCACTGGATGAGTGGAAATGTCAGTAAAGCAGGGATTAAAGCCGACCTTACGTGGATGAAACGAGTTGGTATTGGCGGGTTTCAGAACTTTGATGCCGGATTGGCTTCACCAAAAATTGTCGATAAGCGGCTTGTTTATATGACACCGGAGTGGAAAGATGCATTTCTTTTTACAACAAAGCTGGCCGACTCATTGGGCCTTGAGATGGCTATTGCCGGCTCGCCAGGGTGGAGTGAGAGCGGTGGACCTTGGGTGACTCCTGCCCAGGCCATGAAGAAATTTGTTTGGAGTGAAACCCGTATCAAGGGAGGGCAATCCTTTAACGGTATTTTGCCGAAACCTCCAACAACTACAGGTACATTTCAGAATATCGCAATCAAACGTAATGAAAATGCAGCTCCAATACCTGAATATTACGCCGATGCTTCAGTGGTAGCATATCGTGTACCTGAAAATGATATTTCAATGGCAGAACTAAAGCCCAAGGTTACTTCAAGTGGAGGAAAATTTGATCTTACTATGTTAACCGATGGTGACCTGGGGAAAACCACATTCTTACCTGCAGCCAAGCCAAATGGGAAATCATGGATCCAGTTTGAGTTTGCCAAACCTGAAACGATTCAGTCTGTCACCATGGTAGTCAGTGGTCGGGAAGGAAGAATTAGCCGGGCACTTGAAGCCAGCGATGATGGCAAGCAATTCAAGATAGTCTTGGAAATTTCAAGAGGTAGAACATCTCAAAATACATTAACATTTCCACCAGCTACGGCCAGATTTTTCCGCCTCACATTTACTACACCGACACCAGGACCTGCCGGCGCAAGATCTGATGGTTCAAGAGGTAAGGGAGCAGCTGGTCCAGAGGGAATGCAGATAGCCGAACTTGATCTGCATAGCGTTGCACGGGTGAACCGTTTTGAAGATAAGGCAGGATTCAGTTCTCTTGCAGATTTATATTCACTGGCAACACCTTCAGTCTCTGCAACAGACGCTATCAACAAGAATGAGGTCGTTGACCTGACATCTAAAATGCAACCTGATGGAACACTTAACTGGACACCTCCGGCCGGTCGCTGGATTGTTATGCGTCTTGGCTATTCATTAACAGGCAAGGAAAATCATCCGGCTTCACCTGAAGCAACAGGTCTTGAAGTAGATAAACTTAGTGCGGAACATTGTAAAGCTTATTTTACAGAATATCTGAATCAGTATAAAGATGCAACCGGCGGACTGATGGGCAAGAAGGGCCTTCAGTACATGATAACCGACAGTTGGGAAGCGGGTACTCTGAATTGGACCGACAAAATGATGACCGATTTTAAAAATCGACGCGGCTATGATATGCTTCCATGGCTACCGGTACTTACCGGCCATATAGTAGAAAGCGCCGAAGCCAGCGACAAATTCCTTTGGGATTTCCGTAAAACGATAGCTGATCTTACTGCTGAAAATCATTACGATCAATTAACCACCATACTTCATGAACAAGGCATGGGACGGTATACTGAGTCTCACGAGAGTGGTCGTGCATTAGTCGCTGACGGTATGGAAGTTAAGCGCACATCTGATGTGCCGATGAGTGCCACCTGGACACCCAGGATTGTTGGGAGCAATACTATCGAAACAGTATACAAAGCCGATATACGTGAATCAGCCTCTGTTGCCCACATCTACGGGCAAAACCTGGTTGCCGCTGAATCAATGACTGCAAGAGGTACCCCCTGGGCCTGGTCACCAGAATCTTTGAAGCCAACTGCCGACATGGAACTTGCCAGTGGGCTGAACCGTTTCGTTATACATTGTTCTGTGCATCAGCCGGGTTTTGACAAATTGCCGGGTCTCGGTCTTGGGCCTTACGGTCAATGGTTCACAAGAAATGAGACATGGGCAGAACAAGCAGGGGCATGGACAACCTACCTGGCACGAAGTTCCTATATGCTTCAGCAAGGAAAATTTGTAGCTGATGTTGCCTATTTTTATGGGGAAGACAATAACATTACAGCCCTTTTTAAGGACAAATTACCTGATATTCCCTCAAGCTATAATTACGACTTTGTAAACGCCGATATTGTTGCAAATATACTTTCGGTAAATAAAAATGGACAGCTAATAACACCCAGCGGCATGAGCTACCGTTTGCTTGCCCTTGACAACAATAGTAAATATATGTCTTTGAAAGTCTTACGTAAGATCAACGAATTGGTGCAAGCTGGAGCTTTTGTGGTTGGTGCAAAACCATTAATGACTCCCAGCCTGACAGATAATCAAGCAGAATTTAAATCCATAACCGATCAGTTATGGGGAGCCGGAACCGGTGAAATTAATTATGGTAAAGGCAAGGTTTATGCCGGACGGACGATTGCTGAAGCTTTGGCATCCATGAAAGTAATCCCTGATTTTGAATACGCTATTAGTCAGGATACTACAAATATTTTGTTTGTTCACCGCAAGCTGGCTGATATTGATATATATTGGGTTAACAACCGCAAGAATAAGGTCGAAAACCTTGAAGCAACCTTTAGAATCGATGGAAAAGCGCCCGAAATATGGCATCCTGAGACAGGGTTAATTGAAGATGTATCATATAGTATATCAGAAGGGCGCACAACAATACCGCTCAAAATGAAACAGAACGATGCACTGTTCGTTGTTTTTCGCAAGAAGGCCAAATCATCTTCTCTTACGCTGAAACAACCGGTTGAAAAACAACTTGCGGTAATCGAGGGTGCCTGGGATGTGACTTTACATTCGAAATTTGGCACAACTAAACAAATCATCCTAAATGAACTTACATCATGGAGCGAAAATGCAGATTTGGATGTAAAATATTTCTCCGGAACTGGTAGCTACACAAAAACCATTCAGTCCAATGCCGATTGGTTTAAAGAGGGTTCGCAGATTTGGCTTGATTTGGGTTCAGTTAAAAACCTCGCGGAAGTAGTTGTCAATGGAAAATCGTTGGGAATAATATGGAAAACACCATTCCGGGTGAATGTGACAGAGGCCCTTAAGCAAGGTGAAAATACACTGGAAATAAAAGTGACCAACCTTTGGGTTAACAACCTTATCGGTGATATGCAACCAGGCGTGACAAATAAGAAAACCTATACAACCATGGAATTCTATCAGGCTGATTCACCCCTGCAGGCCTCCGGGCTGTTGGGACCGGTGAAGCTTCTAAGTTTGTCAGCGAATTAGATCCTATGCTACTAATGTAGTGATATAAAATTCATGGGCGGTCTAAGCGCCTATACCAATAAAAATAATATGAAAACTAGTTTACATTCATTTTTTATTAATGCCATCATACTTTGTTTAATAACGAGTATGTTTATCAGTTGTCAAAGTATTCAGAAGATAACTATATCAAATTTAAGATGTGAATATCTTGAAAACCCAATTGGTATTGATGTTCCACAACCAAGATTCTCATGGAATATTTCCGGTAATCTGCGTGGAATATCCCAGTCTGCTTACCAGATCTTGGTAGCGGACAGTCGAGAAGCGTTAAAGGATGGTACTGGGAATGTCTGGGATTCAGAAAAAGTTCCATCCGACATATTAGCTAATATCGTCTATGAAGGTGCTTCTCTTAAAAGTGATCAAACATATTATTGGAGTGTATGCGTATGGAATCATGATGGAGAACAAAGTTTATGGAGTGAACCTAATATTTTCCATACTGGTTTATTTAATGCAACCGACTGGAATGCAGGTTGGATATCTCCAGCTGACAGTTCATTACAGGCTCCACTATTCAGAAAAGAATTTGAAATTAACAAGCAGGTGAAGAGTGCATATGTATATATAACCGGATTAGGAAATTATGAACTCTACCTCAACGGGAATAAGGTTGGGGATCATGTTTTGGATCCCGCAATAACTGACTATCGTAAACGGGTGCTTTATGCTACGTATGATGTAACCAGCCAATTGAAAAACGGAAAGAACGTCGCCGGGGTATTACTTGGAAACGGTGCTTTTGGTATGAAAAAAGTCGAAAACAGATACAGTTGGTCAGTCGACGGCTTATTTTCAGGCGCTCTGCGTTTTATAATGCAAATGAATATTACCTATACAGATGGCAGTAGGAAAAGCATCGTCTCTGACAAATCATGGAAATCCTCTGATAGTCCGATCACCTTCAATAATATATATGGCGGTGAGGACTATGATGCACGGTTAGAGAAAAATGGTTGGTCTTCATCTGGTTACGATGCATCAGACTGGCAACAGGTTACATTAACAGATAGCCCCGGAGGAATAATGCAAGCGCAGCTCATGCCAGCAATAAAAGTTACCGAAACTATTATCCCAGTAGCTACAACAAATCCGGAGCCAGGTGTTTACCTGTTCGACATGGGGCAAAATTTTGCAGGATGGTGGCGAATACGTATCAAAGGTTTACCAGATGTTACTGTACGTATAAGAGGAGCCGAAACATTGAATGATTCTCTCTTCCCTAAACCACTTCAGCAAGAAGATAAACTCAGTATCAAGCAGAGATATCACTCCTTGGTTTGGACTGATTATATCCTTAATGGGAAAGGTGTTGAAGTTTATGAACCACATTTCTTTTATACCGGCTTACGTTATATTGAAGTCACAATGGATAATCATAAGAATCCTGAATCTTTAGAGATAGAAGGTCGAGTAGTTCGCTCTGCGCTGGAATTCAACGGGAAGTTTGTAACATCAGACTCCCTGCTTAATAGAATACACAGAGCAACCGTGTGGTCGCAGATGGGTAATACACATGGCTACCCAACCGATTGTCCCCATCGTGAAAAAGGTGCCTATACAGGTGATGGTCAGATTATAGCAGAAACGTCAATCCACGACTTTCAAATGGCAGCATTTTATAACAAGTGGTTAAATGACATGGCAGATGCCCAGCAGGAGAATGGTCGCATTCCTAATACTTCACCCACGCTGATTGGTGGTAATGGTGGAGGAATTGCCTGGGGAAGCGCCATAATACTAGTTCCATGGTGGATGTATCACTATTATAATGATACCAGAATTCTTGAAGAGCACTATCAAACTATGAAACGCTACATGGAATATCTGCGAAATTTAGCAAAGACTGATTCCAATCCTAAAGAATCTTATGTTATCAACGACTTCGGAGGATATTGGGATTCTCTGGGGGAGTGGTGTGCTCCAGGACAAAAACCTGACGATCCAAATCATCAGATGGTTAGTACTTATTATTTTTACCAAAATGCCTCAATGTTGTCCGATATTGCTACACTTCTTGGAAATAATACTGATGCCGAAAATTATCAGGCACTGGCAGATACCATTAAAAGAGAATTAAATAAAAAGTTTTTCAATCCCAATACTAATCTTTATGGTTCAGAAACGACCTATCAGACCTATCAGTTGTTGGCATTGAACGGTAATATTGTACCTGATGGCTATAGAGACAAAGTGTTTCAAACAATAACCGACGATATCATTAATACCCGTAAAGGACATCTGAATACTGGAATAATAGGCACCAAATACCTCTGGAACATTTTAGCTCAATCTGGACGTAGTGATCTGGCGTATACGATTGCAACTAAAACCACCTATCCCAGTTATGGGTACTGGATCGAAAAGGGAGCAACCACATTATGGGAAGAATGGTCCGGAAAAAATTCTCATAATCACGAAATGTTTGGAACGATTGATGAATTTTTTTATAAATACCTGGCGGGTATACGATCACCTATGGATGGAATAACTACCCCCGGCTATAAACATATTCATATTCAACCTTATATCCCTGAAGGATTAACTTTTGTTGAGGCCTCCCTCCAAACTGTTGCAGGTAATATTGAATCACGATGGCAACAAAAATCTGATTTAGTTCAGTTAAGAATAGTTATCCCTGCAAACAGTGATGCTTCAGTCAGCATACCGCTTTTAAGTTTTAAGAATATTGTTCTTACTGAAAATGGCAAAAAGGTATGGGAAAATGGAGCATTTATAAATGGGAATCCTGGCATAAGCGATGCCCGAATAGATAAAGAATTTATTACTGTCTCAATAGGTTCGGGAACTTATGAATTCAACTTGACTGGAAGTTAAACTAGTATAGGCAAGTCAACAACATTCAGATACAGGGTAATTCAATCACAGTAAATCGGGGATCCAGCGGTGCGTCATCCTGCCGGAATGGGCGGTTAAATCCGCCCAAAGATCAATGTCGAATTCAATAACTACCGTGGAACAGGTGGGTACATCCAATGAGAAACCGGGAAGCAACAGATCCAGATAATTATAAACGGTAGGGTTGTGGCCTACGACCATCACGGTAGTGTGCTGGTCGTCAATTTCGTGAAGCATTTTCAGAAAGGTGGTCGTGAACATGCCGGAGTAGAGTTTTTTCTCGTACCTGACATTCCCGGTAGGATATCCGAATGCATCCGCGAAAATGCGGGTGGTTTGCGTGGTGCGGACGGCCGGACTCGAGAAGATCAGATCGGGATGAATGTCCGTCCGCACCATCTCGCGACTGGTTCTTTCCGCATCGTCCCTGCCACGGTCTGTCAGCGTGCGGTCATAATCCTGATCGTACCCGTGCTGGATAGTCTTGGCATGGCGGATGATGATAACCCGCTTCATTTGGAAAATTTATCTAATTCCTTCCACGCCAATGCGCTGGCACCCACAATGGCAGCGGATCCTGCTTTCAGTTTGGAAGGAAGAAGTTTAATCCTGCCACGGTAAAATGGCAGAAGGTAATGTTCCAGACTTTCCCGGGTAGGTTTGAAGAGGATTTCACCCGCCGCCACAGGGCCTCCGAAAAGAAAAATCGCTTCCGGACTCAGATAATGAACGGCATCGGCCAGACTGCGTCCCAGGATTTTGCCGGTGAATGCAAAAACTTCGAGCGCAAGAGCATCGTTTTGCACTGCAGCATCGTAGACCATCCTGGAAGTCAGGTCGTTGAAGGAAACTTTGGCCAAAGGACTTTCGCTGTTGTTTTGTTTGGCTAATAGTTCGAAAACCGTTCTTCTGATGCCTGTTGCAGAGCAGTAAGTTTCGAGATGACCCTTGCCGCCACATCCGCAGGAGCGGCCATCCGGCACTACTGTGACATGTCCCAGCTCTCCGGCAAGTCCGTCGTGGCCATAGACCAAATCACCATTGACGATGATGCCGCTTCCCAGACCGGTACCCAGTGTAATCATGACAAAATTACGCATGCCGATGGCACCTCCATAGATCATTTCTCCCAGTGCAGCTGCATTGGCGTCATTGGTTGCCTTGACGATTTCGTATTCGGGCAGTTGAGCCTGGATGAGATCTGTGAGGTGAACGACCGTAACAAAAGGCAGGTTGGCAGTGATGCCGATGGTGCCGTCGTAATAGTTGGCGAACGGCGCCCCGATACCTATTCCCATTACTTCGAGGTCGGGAATGGTTTTCCTGACAGTTGCGACGGCCAGACGAATCCCGGATGTGATGAGCTTAATGAATTTGTCGCGCAAAGCATCAGAAAAATCCTCACGGGCATCAGGATTCTCTTTTTTCTGCGGGGTTGGCAACTGGGGTAGCATCTCATACAAAACGTTTCCTTCCCGGTCGACTACACCAATCGCGGTGTTGGTTCCACCAATGTCAATGCCGATTGCAACTTGTTTCATTTTGTAACCAGTGATTAAAGCACCAAATGTCACATTTGTATATGGTTCAATACACAAATGTGACATCCGATAAAACTATGATTGATAAATTCTTAGCGTACCTTACTGCCTTTCAGTGCAAAGAACGTGATATAAGCATAACAAATAATCGGGATTAACAGTGCCCAACGTGCATTGAATGAATCTGTTAATGCACCCATTAGCAATGGAATAACTGCGCCACCGGCAATCAAGGTATTGATAATTCCGGAAGCAAGAGGCATTTCGGAAGGATCCAGATCGTTCACTGCCAGCGCAAAAATATTGGGGAACATGATTGAATTGAAAAATCCGATTGAAAGCAAACACCACATTCCAAGGGTTGCAGGAACCATTGAGGCTGCAAGTATCAGGAGCACGTTAACAGTTCCGAAAACTCCCAGTGCAACATTGGCTTTTCCTTTTCCAAGCATCATCAGGAAAAAATTGACGATGGCAATACCAAGGAAGATAACGCCATTCATCGGTTGTGAGGTAAATACAAACTTACCGTCTGTAACAGAAGCAGATGTGATAAACCAGCCGACGAAAAAGGCAAAGACCATGACAAAGGCCGAATATTGATATCTTTTTGCAGAAGGCAGATTACTCAACAGGATGGATCCAAAGAAACGTCCTACCATGGAGCCTCCCCAGTAAATTGCTGATAATTTCACGGCCACATCAACGGCAATACCACCGCCTTTTAAATAGGGGGCAATTTGTCCTGCAGTACCGACTTCGGCGCCTACATAACAGAAAATAGCCAAAGCGCCAAACCAAACCTGAGGTTTCTTTAGTACCGATTTAGATGGGATGGTAGTGTCTCCCGTAATTGACGGAAGTTTGATAAACGAAATCCCGACGGCAATCAAGACAACAAGCGTACCAATAATTAAAAAAGGCATCTGAACAAACTTGGCAGCTTCAGATGCTGATGCACCAGCTTTAAGAGCCATAACGGCAGGTGCCAAAACCAGGATTCCCGCAAGGAAAGGGGCAATTGTACAAGCAACGCCATTCAACGCTTGAGTAAGGTTCAAACGGGCAGGAGCCGTTTCTTGCGGGCCTAAAGCTGCGACATACGGATTAGCAGCAGTCTGCAGAAATACAACACCGGTAGCCATCACGAAAACGGCAGCCAGGAACAGTGGATAGGACAAAACAGCAACTGCCGGGAAAAACATGTAACTGCCCACAGCCACTAAAACAAGACCCGCTATTACACCGTTCTTGTATCCGATTTTCTTGATGATACTCCCCGCTAAAAAGCTAAAACACGCATACGCGATGAAGAATACAAAATTGACCAGTTGAGAAAGAAAATTTTCCCAGCCCGGATAAAGGGTTTTGAGATCAAATGCCAATTGCACCTGATCTTTCATGGCAATGTTAAAATTGGTAATAAAACCAAAAATGAAGAAGATCGAAGCCATGAAGATCATGCCCAGTCGGAGATTGCTGTTCGGTTTCTGTTCCATTGATTAAATGTTTATGTTTATGAATTTAGTATGGTAACTCTTATATCGAGTAAACAAATATAAATATAATTATGACCTATGGAAATTTGCATGATGGTAAAATCACTTTTTGTAGTGATAATACGGCAAAGGCGAAACCAATTTTGCTATTTTTACAAGAAATTTAATATCTATTACCATGATTTACTCAGCCTCCCCGGATCGTTATAACAACTTGTGTGCCTATCGCCGTTGCGGCCGCAGTGGTATTCAATTACCTGTCATTTCCCTTGGTCTGTGGCACAATTTCGGCGGTGTCGATAATTTCGAAACGGGCAGAAGCATGCTCCGTTTTGCCTTCGATAACGGGATTACCCATTTTGATCTGGCCAACAATTACGGTCCGCCGCCGGGATCCGCTGAAGAAAATTTTGGCGTCATTTTTCAAAAGGATTTCAAACCCTACCGGGATGAACTCATCATCTCCACCAAGGCCGGCTACCTGATGTGGCCCGGACCTTACGGTGAATGGGGTTCCAGGAAATACCTGCTATCCAGTCTGGACCAGAGTCTGAAACGGATGCAGCTCGACTATGTGGACATCTTCTATTCGCATCGTCCGGATCCAAATACACCCCTGGAAGAGACCATGATGGCCCTCGACCAGGCGGTTCGGTCGGGTAAGGCGCTTTATGCCGGAATCTCCAACTATCCAGCCGATAAGGCCCGAGAGGCGGCAGCTATCCTCCGCAAACTAGGGACTCCTTGCCTGATTCACCAGCCAAAATATTCGATGTTTGAGCGTTGGGTGGAAAAGGATCTGCTGGATACGGTAGAAAAAGAAGGCATTGGCGTGATTGCTTTTTCACCATTGGCGCAAGGATTGCTGACCGATCGTTACCTGAACAATATTCCTGAAGGTTCAAGGGCTTCCAAGTCCTGGGGATTTCTGAGACCGGAGCAAGTGGCGCCTGCCCTTGAAAAGGTGAAGGAGCTGAATAAGATAGCGTTGCAACGCGGTCAGTCGCTGGCGCAAATGGCCATCGCCTGGTTGCTGAAAGATCAGCGGGTTACTTCGGTATTGATCGGCGCCAGTTCGGTTAACCAGCTGGCCAACAATCTGGGCGCCCAGCAGAACCTCTACTTTTCAACAGACGAGCTGAATGGCATAGAAGCGATTCTCAGGAAGTAAAAAGTGAGAAAGAGGTACAAATTGGCTTTTATGGTTTTTTCAAATTAATAGACGTTGAGTACTCAAATTCAGAATAAATTAGTTTTGTTCGGTGCCGGCAAAATTGGTCGTTCTTTCGTCGGTCAGCTCTTTAGTCGGGGCGGCTATGAGGTTGTTTTTATCGATATTTTTAGACCGGTGATTGACGAACTAAATCGCAGGGGAAGGTACAACGTGGTGATCAAAGGCGATGTGGAGTCAGTCATTACGGTTCAAAATGTTCGGGGCGTACTTGCAAGTGACTTGGAGAAAGTAATAGCCGAGATCTCAACCGCACGAATTGTAGCTGTTTCGGTTGGATTAAATGGAATGAAATCAATGATGCCTCTTCTGGCTCAAGGTTTAGAGAAAAGGTTTGAAATCGTTGGATCGATGCCACTTGACATCATCATCGCTGAAAATCTCCGCAATGCGGCCAAATATATGGATCAAGAACTTAAAAGGTATTTGCCCAAAGGATATCCGTTAGAAGAAAGAGTTGGATTGATTGAAACCAGTATTGGGAAAATGGTGCCGATTATGCTCAAAAAAGATATGGAAGAAGATATCCTTCAGGTCTTTGCAGAGCCCTATAACACACTGATTCTTGACAAACGAGCTTTTAAAAATCCAATTCCTGAAATTGAAGGCCTAGCCCCAAAAGAGAATATGAAGGCATGGGTTGACCGAAAGCTGTTTATTCATAATTTGGGGCATGCCACTGCGGCTTATCTGGGTTATCTTTCCCATCCGGACAAAATATTTTTACATGAAGTGCTTTCCGACAGCGGTATCAAAGAAGAAGTTCGGAACACCATGTTGCAGGCAGCGAATATTTTATTGAAAAAATATCCGGATGAATTTACAATTGAGTCGCTTACCATTCATATTGATGATTTGTTGAAACGATTTCAGAATAAGTCATTGGGCGATACAATATACCGCGTAGGATGCGACTTGCAAAGGAAACTTGGGGCAGAAGATCGTTTGGCTGGTGCAATCCATCAGGCAAAGGATTTGAAACTTCCATACGACTTGATATTAAAGGCATTAGTTTGCGCTTGTTATTTTAAGGCAACCGACGAAGCTGGGAATTTATTGCCGTCTGATCTTGATTTCCTTGCAATTTATGACAAGGGCATTTACCAAGTGTTAACGTCCATTTGTGGGTTCGACGAAATTGTTGATTCCCAAATAATTTTGGAAGGTGTATCGCTCGATAATTTTATTAATTTTCCCAACCTGGGTTCCCCATTTTACACTTTCTGAAAGTATTTGACCGCGCAGTCTTGCAGAATCTTGTATTTGCGTTCTTCCGGTATGACGGGTGCCAGGGATTTCTGCTTGAAGATGGGCCATCCTTCCGGGTCGGTTCCGGTTTTTTCAAGTAGTCCCATTTCGAGGTAAAGAGTGCAGCTTCCCAGGTTGATCAGATTAAGTTTTTCCTCCTTTGTGAAGGGCTGCAAGGTCAGTCCGCGTTCACGGATACCTACCAGGAAGAGGACTCCGTTCAGATCAACTTCCAGATCGAATTGTTTTCCCAGCAACGCGCACAGTTCCGTCCAGTTTGAAATTTCCATCTTGTAAAATTTTCTCGTATAAAGGTAGGAAGAAACAAAACACGCTTCAGTCATTTCGAAAAATGGAATTAAATGGTATGAACAGACGGCAAAAAGTGTAATTTTGTACGAAATACAATGTATCACACGGAAGTACAGTTAAAAAATGAAAAAAATTCAGGTAGCAGAGGTATTGAAGTCAGGGCAGGTCGGTGCAGAAATCACGATCAAAGGCTGGGTTCGCACCCGTCGCGGTAGCAAAAACGTCAATTTTATCGCATTGAATGATGGCTCCACCATTAACAACCTGCAGGTAGTGGCAGAAGTAGAAACTTTCGGCGAGGAATTTTTCAAAAATATCAATACAGGTGCTGCCATCGGCGTCACCGGAACCCTTGTCGCCTCAGCAGGTTCAGGGCAATCCGTTGAATTGAAAGCCGAAAAAATTGAGATCATCGGACTGTCCGACCCCGACAAATATCCTATCCAGCCGAAGCGCCATACCCTCGAATTCTTAAGGGAAGTTGCGCATCTTCGTCCCCGGACAGCTACCTTCAGTGCCGTTTTTCGGATACGGCATGCTATGATTTTTGCCATTCACTCCTTCTTTAACGAGCGTGGATTCTTTAATATTCATACCCCGATCATCACCAGTTCAGACGCCGAAGGGGCAGGTGAGATGTTCCGGGTAACAACTTTACCCGCCACAGATCCCCCCCTGAACGAGGAAGGAAAGGTCGATTTTTCCCAGGATTTCTTCGGGAAAGCGGCCAACCTGACCGTATCCGGACAGCTCGAAGGCGAGCTTTTTGCTATGGCACTCTCGAGAATTTATACTTTCGGACCTACTTTCCGTGCCGAGAATTCAAATACCTCCCGTCACCTGGCAGAGTTCTGGATGATAGAACCCGAGGTGGCCTTCTTCGATCTCAACGACAACATGGATCTGGCCGAAGAATTTCTTAAGTATCTGATCAACTATGCATTGGATCATTGCATGGACGATCTTCAGTTCCTTAGCAACCGACTGGCTGAAGAGGAAAAAGTCAAGCCGGCCGATCAGCGTTCCATGGAACTGATTGAGAAGCTGAGGTTTGTGGCCGACAACGACTTTGTCAGGCTGACCTACACCGAAGCCATCGAGATCCTTAGAAATTCAAAACCGAACAAAAAAGGAAAGTTTCAATATCCGATAGGCGGTTATGGTACTGATCTTCAGAGCGAACACGAACGTTACCTCGTCGAGCAGGAGTTTAAGAAGCCTGTCATCCTGACCAATTACCCCAAGGAAATCAAGGCATTTTACATGCGTCTGGATGATAACGGCAAGACCGTTTCGGCTATGGATGTTCTCTTTCCGCAGATAGGCGAGATCATCGGCGGCTCACAGCGTGAGGAACGGCTCGAAGTGCTGGAGAGCAGGATGGACGAAATGCACATCCCCAAAGAAGATATGGAATGGTACCTCGACACCCGTCGTTTCGGTGGTTGTCCGCACGCAGGCTTCGGTCTGGGCTTCGAACGGCTGATGCTTTTCGTTACGGGTATGGGAAATATCCGCGACGTTATTCCTTTTGCAAGGGCACCAAAAAATTGCGAGTTTTAGTTTGAACAATGCAACATCTTTCACTTCAGCAAAGGCTACTCCAAAAACTTTCGCCACAGCAAATTCAGGTAATCAAGCTGTTGGAACTGCCTATGCTTCAGCTGGAAGCACGCATAAAAAAGGAGCTCGAAGAGAATCCCGTTCTGGAGCTGGAAGATAATGAATTCGGGAAGAGCGAAGAAGAGATCCCGGAGGATCTGAAGACCAAGGAAGATAAAGACCATGAGGAATTCTCTGTCGACGACTACCTCACCGAGGAAGATTATCCTACCTACCGCTACGAGGCCAACAATTTTTCCAGGGATGAAAAGACCGTGGACATGCCCTATTCTGAGGCCTCTTCTTTCCATGAATACTTGCAGGAACAGGTGGCAATGGTGATGCTTAGCGAGGAGGATTCTATTCTGGCAGAGCAGATTATCGGAAATATTGATGAGGACGGATACCTCCGCCGTGAGCTGGAAGCCATCGTCGACGATGTGGCTTTTGCCCGCAATATTCATACGGACAGAAAATCACTTACCAGGATTTTAAGACTGATTCAGGAGTTCGATCCACCGGGTATCGGCGCCAGAGACCTTCGTGAATGCCTGATGATCCAGCTTACCAGGAAAGATATGGGACGCGAGGAGATCCGCTGGGCATACATGATCCTGGATGAAATGTTTGAAGAGTTTACCAAAAAACATTACGACAAGATCCAGCGAAAGCTTAATTTCGAAGAAGACAACCTCCGCGAAGCACTCGACGAAATCCTGAAACTCAATCCGAAGCCTGGAAGTTCTTTTAGCAACAGTTTGAGTAGAGGCACCCAGACCATCATCCCCGATTTCATCTTGGAGATCGTCAACGACGAAATGGTTTTGAGCCTCAACCAGCGGAATGTGCCAGAGCTCAACATCAGCAATTATTACACCAACATGCTGAAAACCTTCCGCGACAACGGGAAGGGAATGTCGGGCGACCAAAAAGAAGCGCTCACCTTTGTCAAGCAAAAGATAGATTCCGCCAAATGGTTCATCGATGCCATCAAACAAAGGCAGGAGACCCTGATGCTGGTGATGAGATCCATGCTCCGATTCCAGAGAGCCTTCTTTCTCGAGGGAGATGAAACGAAGCTCAGACCAATGATCCTGAAGGATATAGCCGATATGACAGGATTGGATATCTCCACCATTTCAAGGGTTTCTAACAGCAAATACATTCAGACACATTTCGGAATCTATCAGCTGAAGTATTTTTTCTCCGAATCGATGCAAAAAGAAGATGGGGAAGAAGTTTCCACCCGTGAAATCAAATCTATCCTGAAGGAATGTATTGCTAACGAGAACAAGCTGAAACCTGTAACAGACGATGAACTGGCCTCCATCCTGAAAGACAAGGGATATAACATTGCCCGGCGGACGGTGGCCAAATACCGCGAGCAGCTGAATATTCCGGTAGCCCGGATGCGTAAAGAGCTTTAGACCATCACACTACAAACTTATACCCGATACCTTTGAGTGTACGGATATGGTCGTTCCCGATCTTTTCGCGCAGTTTGCGGATGTGAACATCGATGGTTCTGTCGCCTACAATCACACTATTCCCCCAGACAGCCTTGTAGATTTCGTCGCGCAGAAAGACTTTATCCGGCTTGGAAACCAGCAGCGAAAGCAGCTCGAACTCTTTTCGCGGTAGCATCATCTCGTTTTCATCGACTCTCAGCGTGAATTTCTCCTTGTCGATAACAAGATTGCCAATGTGCAGGACTTTTTCCTGTTCAACTGCTTCGGCCATGCTTCCGCCGGCCCGTTTCAAAAGGGCTTTTACCCTGCTGATCAGCACTTTAGGACGAATTGGTTTGGTGATATAATCGTCGGCTCCGGCATCAAATCCGGCAATTTGGGAATAATCTTCTCCCCTGGCCGTCAGGAAAGCGATCACTACATCACGGCAGCCAGGTAATTTTCTGATCTCTTCGCAGGCGGCAATACCATCTATTTCGGGCATCATCACATCCAGAATGACCAGGTCTGGCTTCACTTTAGTAACCATTTGGATGGCTTCCCTGCCATTTCTACCGGTGAAGACTTTGAATCCTTCCCTTTCGAGGTTGTAACTCACAAATTCCAGGATATCTTCTTCATCGTCAACCAGCAATATGCGGGGGGTATTGTCTTTTTCTGTCATAACAGTTGTATGAATGTAATTTGAACCTTAAAATTTGAACAATTTTACGTAAAATTTTGATCCTATTTTGTCAGCTTTCCTTTTTCGAGGGCAAAAGTGAAAGTTGTCCCGTGATCGGGCGTACTCTTCACATGAATCTTCTGTTTGTGGGCTTCGATGATGTGCTTGACGATCGACAGACCCAGACCGGTTCCGCCCTGCATCCTCGACCTACTCTTGTCGACGCGGTAAAAACGTTCAAATATCCGGGAAAGGTCCTTCTTCTCGATCCCAATGCCATCGTCGCTCACTTCAATCAGCAGTAGATTGTTCATGTCATAAAAACCGACCGATACCTTGCCCTCTCTCCGGCCATATTTGATGGCGTTGCCGATCAGGTTTCTCATGGCCTCAAAGATTCTTTTCTTGTCGGCCCTTACCAGGAAGGACTTGCCTGATGTGAGGTCTAGGTTCATGGTAATGTTTCGTTCGGTAGCTTCCCTTAGCTCGAGTTCGAAGACCTCTTCCACCAGTTTGCTGATATCAAAAATTTCGGGATTAAGTTTCAGCTCACCCGATTCGAGTTTAGTGATCGACTCCAGGTCCTCCACGACATTGATCATCCTGTCGATGCTTTTTTCTGTGCGCTCCAGATAGAGCTTGTTGATTTCCGGATCCTCTAATCCGCCGTCCAGCAAGGTCAGGATATATCCCTGGATGTTGAAGATGGGCGTTTTCAACTCGTGGGAGACGTTTCCGACAAAATCTTTCCGGTATTTTTCAAGATCGCGGAGACGCTCGATCTCAGCCATCTTATCATCGGCCCAGATCTTCACATCATGCTCCACTTCTGCCAGAATATCCTTTTGACTGGCCTTTTTTTTGCGCTTGTCTTTTCCGGGAATTCCGCTGATCGTCTTGTAAATCGGGGTGATCTTCTCGTTAATCAGGTAATTTAATATGTATCTGGTTGCCAGAAAAGAGATCAGGAAGATGACCGGAATCAGGACAAAAAGGTAAAATGGATGTCCGTAGAAATAGTTAATTGTCAGCAGTAATCCGGCCAGCAAAGTAGTAACCAGAGAAGAGATCAGGGATAATTTGTTCGGCGTATAAGTTCTGAGAATTCTCATTTTGTATCATCACAACCCTGTAAATTTAAAGAGGTAATAGACCAACGCTGCTAATACCATCGAAACAGGAATGGTTAAAATCCATGCCCACAGCAGGTTAATAGTTACACCCCACTTAACTGCGGTCACCCTTCGTGGTAACCCGGTTCCCATAATTGCACCTGCAATGGTGTGCGTCGTACTGACAGGTATTCCAAAAGCATCTGTAGCGAAAAGAAGTGTAGCGCCTGCAGTATCTGCTGCAATTGCTTCGAAGGAGGTCAGCTTGGTTATTTTAGTCCCCATGGTTTTCACAATTTTCCAACCGCCTGAGATGGTTCCGGCACTGATGGCAAAGTAACATCCAAAGACAATCCAGTGAGGTATGGCATGAATCTTTCCGCCGACCAGCGTGATGTGAGCCCAGTCGGGGATGCTGGCTGGATCGACACCCTTGAAATACACCATCAAAGTGGCAGCAATCAATCCCATTACTTTTTGGGCATCATTTCCTCCGTGACCCAGACTTAACAGGGCCGATGACAGGAGCTGAAATCTCCTGAAGTATTTGTTCACGTGGTGCGGATTGGCCCTTCGGAAAATATTGAGTAATAAAATCGAGTAGATATACGAGAAGATCATCCCTAATATTGGCGCCAGGAAGATAAATGAGGCTATTTTCAGTATGACATTTGTATGTACAACACCCCATCCCGCATGGGCAATGGCGGCCCCGGCAAAACCCCCTACCAGGGTGTGCGATGAACTTGAGGGGATACCAAGGTACCAGGTTAGCAGGTTCCAAAGGATTGCCGCGATAACACCCGCGAGAATTACCTGAAGATTGATGGCCCCGGTGTCGACTGTCTTGGCAATGGTATCTGCAATCTTTAGTTCAAAGATTGCATAAGCCAGAAAGTTGAAAAAGGCAGCCCAGAGAACAGCCTGTAGTGGAGAGAGCACCTTGGTTGAGACAATGGTGGCTATAGAATTCGCAGCATCATGGAAACCATTGATAAAATCGAATGCAAAGGCGAGAATGATGATGGTAATCAGTAAATTAAAATCCATTATCAGAAGGTTAATCAGTTCGGTTCATTATCCCATTTTCACAATCAACGAAGAGAAAATATTGCCAACATCGTCGCACTTGTCAATGGCCTTTTCAAGCGTGGTCAGAATATCTCTCTTTTTAATCAGATCGATAGCATTAATCTCCTCGTCAAACAGTCGGGAGAGATATTCCTGATAAATATCGTCTACCTCACTCTCGTATTCATTGATCTTCTCACAGCTTTGAATATGGTTCTTGAAATCATTCACCGAACGGACACTGCGCAGGACATTCTGGATCTCCTTGTTTGCCGAGTGGATGCGGTCCGCGATCTGGACAAATTCTTCAGGGAAGTTGGATACTTTGTAAAAATGGATCCTCTTGGATGCGGCATGGATGTAATCGACGACATCATCCATGTTGTTGATTAGTTTATGGATGTCTTCCCGGTCGAAAGGCGTGATAAATGTGCCGTTTAGTTCATTAAGCAGTTTTCTTGTGATATCGTCTCCGATGTGTTCAACATCTTTGATCTGCTTCATGTATTCGAGTCTCTGGGTCAGGTCTCTCTCTCTAACCAGCTTGATAAGAAGTTCAGACGCCAGGACCAGGTTGTCGGCTGCATCGTTAAACAAAGGGAAAAACTTACGGTCTTTCGGTACCAGGAAACCAAAAATTTTATCGAGCTTCATAGGTTATGAATTTTATCGCAAAAATAGGCAATAAAATCTGATTTTTTAGTAATAGTTAGCTGATAAACTTATCATTGCATTAAATCTTCCCTAACTGGAAATTTATCCCGGCAAAGATGGTTGTCAAAGGCATAGCATAGTAACGGTTGGGTTCGTAACGCTGTCCCAGCAAATTCTCCCCGCTAAGTGTAACCTCAAATTGCCTGCAAATTTTCCAGGCAGCTTTCGCATTCAACAGGTTGTAACTGATCAGGTTGACCATGCCGGAAACATCATTGTTGAGGTCCGAAATCTCTCTCAGTGAGCAGTTAATCCTGAATTTGTCCCAATGGTAGGTTCCACTGAGGAAGAGGTTATTCTTCGGGGTGGCAAACAGAGGTTGATCCATGTGGATGTAACTGTAAGAAAGGAGCATCTCCATTCTTTTGAGCGGCCTTGCCGTAACTGCCAGCTCAATACCTTTATTGTCGATTTTTCCGGTATTGTAAAGATTTCCCATGGCGCCGGTCACGATCAGGTTATCACCCTTGACTATATATCCCGTTAATTCGACCTTCAGTTTGCTTACCAGGAAGTTGCGGGCCAAGCCTGTTTCATAGCTGTAAATCCGCTCGGGCTGCAGGTTGGGATTGTGGTTGAACATATAGAGTTCACGTATCGTCGGACTGCGGAATCCTTTGGAGAAGCTTGCCCGCCAGGTGGTTTGCGTTGTAAGTTGCCAGGCGAAACCGGCCGAAGGAATCCATTCATAACCGTATTTGCTGTGGTTTTGAAGCCTTAACCCTCCGTTCAGTGTGAGGTTCTGAAAGAGTGTTTGCTGCATGAAAGCGTATACACCGGCTTCCCGGACGGTCGTATCCGCAAAGGTGATACCCTTGCCATTCATTGCCTGGGTATTTTCTGCCCGTCCTCCGTATTGCGCCAGGTCGGCCCCGAAAGAGAGGTTGCTTCCCTCGCAGATCCTGAGTGTCTGGTAGAGGTTGATGCCATTATTTTTATCGGTAGAATGAAAGCCGTCTGAGATCGTGTGCTCGCCAAAATTATTGTACAGCTTGATGGCGCCGGAAATCTTCTCGTAATCGTCGGATACAGATAGCGCCCAGTAACCGCGGGTGATGTCGATTTTGCTTCCTGGTAAGGCTTTGAGGGTATCGGCTCCCGGATCCTGAGCATTGAATTTGGCCAGTGAAAAATCGGCGTCCGCCTTGAGGTGAGCATTGAATTCATAGCCGGCCTTGAGGTATCCGTTTTCAATTTCGAAGTCGGAATTGGGCCGGTGACCGTCGGTCTTTTCATGGTTGAGGGAGGCAAAGATGCTGAATTTGTTTTTCCTTAAACCGGCTGAAGCTGCCTGTTTCTGGGTGTTATAGGAACCATAGGAAAGTCGTGCGTTGGCACTGAGACCTTCCACAACACTCTTGCGGGTGATGATATTGATCACGCCGCCCATGGCGTTGGACCCGTAGAGGATCGACGCCGGACCGCGAATTACCTCCACCCGCTCTACATCGGAGCTGACATAACTGTCTGCCAGTGGATGACCCATGAGTCCCATAAACTGGGGATGACCGTCGATCAGTATCAGCACTCCTGTCGTCGGATTCCCGCCGATGCCGCGGATTGAAATCTGACCGGCTGCTCCGGTTGCTACACCGAATCCGGTTATGCCACGTTCTGTCACATAGAGTCCAGGCACACGGCCGCTTAACATAGGTAAAATGGTCGATTCACTTCCCTCGGCAATCTGCCTGCGATCCAAAACAGACACAGCCAGGGGAGTATTGTTTCGGTTGATTTTGGTGGTGGAGCCTGTGACAATCACCTCCTTCAGGTTGATGGTGTCTTTTACGGAGGGGAATTTTTCCTGGGCGTTGACGGGGCAATATTGTGCGAAAACAATTAGAATTAGAAGAAGTTTTTTCATGTTTGAGTAATACGATTTATTAAATAAGTGTTACGAATTGTTCAAAAAAATTATTTTACCTTGCTCATGATCAGCTTGCCATGCTCGATTCCTTTGATTCCTATCAGCTGATCGGATAGTTCTGTTAGGGTATGAGCAGTGCCCTTGACGGTAATGACCTCCATGGTATGATCGTTCTCGATAAAGAAACGCTGGGAAGAGAGAACTATACCGGCATATTGGGTTTGCAGTTCGAACGACCGGTTCCAGACCTCTTTCCTGCTGTTGGGATGTACCAGTACGATGGCACCGGCGACCAGGTTATTGCACTGCCATTTTTTCTCGACCCTTAGCTTTTCGATCAGGGCACGGATGGCTTGCGACCTGTTCGGGAATTGATTCTCCTTCACATAGGTGTCGAGCGCTTCCAGCAACTCTTCTTCGAGCGATACACTGAATCGTGAAACTGTCATGGTAATACGATTTGTTTAAATCGTGTGCAAGATAAGGAATAATTTGAACCCTTCCAAAGTCATCGGTATCATGGGAACCCGCTCTGCATTAGTAAACTAATTTTTTAGGAAAACCTCACTTTAGCAGAAAAACTGTCACAAAAATTCCCTTTTTACGCAGATTTGGTGTAAATTGTAGGTATGGACAACCAAAAAAACACTTCGGATGCGCTGCTGTACAAAATTGCGATCTCCCTGGTTCCGGGTATTGGGAGTATCACGGCAAAATCATTGATAGCTTATTGCGGCAGTGCCCGGCAGGTATTAAATGAAAATGAAAAGGTGCTCCGGACTATCCCCGGAATCGGAACGGTCCTGGCCAAAAACATCCTTCAATCCAAAGTATTGGCGAGAGCTGGAAAAGAGGTTGAATTTATTTCCAGAAACCAGATAACCGCCCATTTCTATCTCGACGGCAGCTACCCTCAACGGCTTAGAAACTGCATCGATGCGCCGATGCTGCTTTATTCGAAGGGGAATGCCAATCTGAATCCTTCCAAAGTGATCAGCATCGTAGGGACGCGCAACGCCACGGAATATGGCCGGGAACTCGTTGATAAACTGGTTAGTTCCCTTGCTGAAAGGCGTTACGATTTGCAGATCGTCAGCGGACTGGCCTACGGCATCGACATCCAGGCCCATCTGGCCGCGCTGCGACATAATATTCCTACTGTTTGCGTGCTCGCCCACGGCTTGGAAACGATTTATCCATCCTTGCACAGAAATATTGCTCGGGAAATGTGCGAGAAGGAGGGAGGCATGGTGACCGATTTTCTGAGCAATTCCGTTCTTGACCGCAAGAATTTTCTCCGCCGTAACCGGATCATCGCCGGACTGGCAGACGCGGTGATAGTGGTAGAATCCGCCAAAAAGGGCGGGGCACTGCTGACGGCCGAACTCGCAGTTTCTTACAACCGTGACCTCTTTGCCTTCCCCGGAAGGGTCGGAGAGACCTATTCGGAAGGCACGCACTATCTAATAAAATCCAACAGGGCCGGGCTCATTGAGAATATCGGAGACCTCGAATACTGTATGAACTGGCAACCGGAAACTAGCAACCCTGATTGCCGACAGCCACGACTCTTCGCCGACCTGACACCCGACGAGCAAATCCTTGTGGACCTGCTTCGGAAGGAGGGTGAATCGGCTATCGATCAGATTAGCTTGCTGACAGAAATGCCAGCCAACCGTGTCTCATCGGTGTTGCTGTCGCTCGAATTTGCCGGTATCGTGAAGAGCCTCCCCGGTAAAGTATTCAGATTGATCTGAAAATTCGTTACTTTGCAGGATAAACAGGATCAATGAGTACAACTTTTGACAAATTCGGTATCGGCAAGTCCATATTAAAAGCTTTGGACGAAATTGGTTTCGTGGAACCGACACCCGTGCAGGAACTGTCTATTCCGGCAGTAAAATCAGGCCAGGACGTTTTGGGTATCGCCCAGACGGGGACAGGCAAAACCGCTGCTTACCTGATTCCCATCCTGATGAGACTGGTTAAGGCTGAGGGGGTCGACCCACGTGCACTGATATTGGTGCCGACGCGCGAGCTGGCCATCCAGGTTGGCGAAGACATCGAAGAGTTGACAAAATATACCAATATCCGGTCGGCCGCTGTCTTTGGTGGCATCGGTTGGACCAAACATGCCGAGCTGGTCGAGCCCGGTGTCGATATCGTCGTGGCCACTCCCGGACGGCTTCAGGAGCTCTACAAAATAGGAGCAATCCGATTTAAGAAAATCAAGGTACTGGTTATCGACGAAGCTGACAGAATGCTGGACATGGGCTTTATGCCACAACTGAACCAGCTTTTCGAGGTGATTCCGCCCAAGCGTCAGAACCTGCTCTTTTCTGCAACCTTCTCCGAAAAAATCGAACAAGTCAGCAATGAATTTCTGGCCTTTCCCACAAGGGTGGAAGTTGCCCCCTCGGCAACAACCGTCGATAAAGTGGAGCAATATTTTTATCAGTTGCCCAATTTCAGGAGCAAACTAAATCTCATCAACTTCCTGTTAACCAATAAGGAAGAATATTTTAGGGTGATAATTTTCTGCGCCACCAAAGAAAACGCTGAATTGGTTTTCAAGGTGCTGGACAGAAAAGTGGAGGGGGAAGTCAGGGTACTGCATTCCAACAAGGCTCAAAATTCGCGCATCAACGCCATCCAGGCATTTAAGGAGGGCCACGTCAGGGTACTGATCTCGACTGATGTTTCGGCAAGGGGGATCGATGTGTCGATGATCAGCCATGTCATCAATTTTGATATCCCAACACATTACGAAGATTATGTGCATAGAGTCGGGCGCACCGCTAGGGCCAATAAACATGGAGTAGCCATCTCGTTTCTGAAGCCGGACGAAGAATTCCATCTCAAGAATATTGAGGAGCTTATCAGGATGGAGCTCAATGAACTGCCTGTTCCTGATGCAGTTGAGCTGGTAGAATCGAGCAGAAGCGAGATGCAGGAGATTGCCAGGGAGCTGGACCGTCAGAAGAAGTTGGAGGAAACCGGTTTCAAAGGGGCTTTCCACGAGAAGAAGCCACGGGTGAAAAGGAGTCCGTTCACTTTCAACAAAAAAAGCAAGGAACTCAGGCCGTACCGCAATACCAGAAAAGGATAAGCCTTCACAATATTTTTGAATGGGTCAAAATATTCTTAATTTTGTGAGTCAATTCAACAACATTCAGCTATGCTTACACAGGAACGCCCTCAAAACCCCTCCGATCCAAGGAAAAATGCGCTGGTTATCATACTGGCCGTATTATTGATTGTTGTTGTAGTCATACTTTTTATGCAGCGCAGTGAGCATGCTCAGGTAACGGCTCAAATGAAACAGGAAAAGGCAGCTATTGAGACAGAACTCAATGGCATGGTGCTGGGTTATGACTCCCTGAAACGCAAAAACACCAACCTGAACATCCAGTTCGAAGGGGCTCAGAACAAAGTGAAAGATCTTCTTTCGGAAATTGAAAAGGTCAAGAGTACCAGCTTCCGCCAGATCTCCAAATACCGCGATGAGATGAACACGCTGAGGAAAATCATGCGCGATTATGTGGTTCAGATAGATAGCCTTAACCAGAAAAATCAACGACTCATGGTTGAAAACAGCACGGTAAAACAAGAGGTAACGGAGGTAAAAACCCAGAACCAGAGTCTTGAGCAGGAGAAGAAAAAGCTGGAACAGACGGTTACCATTGCTGCGACACTCGAAGCCTCGAACCTGAAGGCATCCGGCATCAACAAAAAAGGGAAGGAGCAAACCAAAGTGTCAAAAGTTGAGAACATCAAAATAGATTTCACGCTGGCCAAAAACCAGACAGCCAAAAGAGGAGCCAAAAATATTTACGTGAGAATTCAGCGTCCAGATCAACTACTGCTTACAAAATCTGATAAAGATCTTTTTAAGTTCGAAGGACTAAACATCCCGTTCTCCGCCACCAGGGAAGTAGAATATGAAGGCATGGATCTGCCTGTTAGTATCTATTGGGATAATACGGGTCAGTCCCCGCTGGTCGCCGGTCAGTACACCATCGATGTCTTCGCCGATGGCAACAACATCGGAACTACTACTCTCGATATCAAGTAGAATCGATGTACCAACTCAGCGAACTCCGGGCATATCTGGAGAATGCATACGCAGGCCATTTATTGGATGTGGCAACCGGCGAAGGTGAACTATCACCGTCATAATTATTCCAAACAGGAAATTTATGAAATGGTGCTCGAAGCACGTGTCGAGGTTGAGAAATCTATTTTGACCATCGACGAGCCTCCAATGCTCAACTCGAAAGAAAAAATCCGAACCGACGGATTCCAACTTCCTCCCCAGCTAACTCTCATCGCCTACAAATCCTAACATTTTCACGCTCCAGCGGATTTGCAATCCGCTGGCAATCTTTTACCAACGGATTGCAAATCCGTTGGTAAAAGTATCCGCTGGAAATTTTTCACCATCGGTCCCTGAGCCTGTCGAAGGGTCATTCGGCCATTTGGCCCTTCGACAGGCTCAGGGACCGAAGCATTTTTCATTTTTCATTTTTTATTCTTAGTTTTGGGTGTTTTGCCTGAAAGGAAACTAAAAAATGCAACCATTGTAGTTATAACATGAGTAAAAGAGGGAAGAAGAAAATCACAGCAGCAATTTTTCTGATCGGATTAATCATTGGCTTGTTTCTGGTTTGGGGAGGAGAAAAGGCACTTTCTTACACAAGTTCAGACATTTATTGCGCATCCTGTCACATCCATCCTCACGCAGAGGACGCATGGAAAAAATCAACTCACTTTTATAACAAGAGTGGCGTAAAAGTGCATTGTGTCGAATGTCACCTTCCCCCCCAAGGGAGTATTAAATACCTTGCAGTGAAAGCCAAAACAGGATTGAGCGATCTTTATGGCTATTATTTCAAGGATAGCGCCTCATTCAACTGGCAGTCAAAGAGGGAGTTGGAGCATGCTGTGAACATTGTGTACAACGAGTCTTGCATAAAATGTCACCAGACCCTTTTCTCAAAAGGACTATCTACAGAAGGCGGAACCGCTCATCTCTACTATGAAAATAACGCGGAAAAACTGAAGCTGCAGTGCATCAACTGCCACCTGTACGCCGGTCATTACAACCCGAATTATAAACACCAGAAAATGCAGGGACTGCCCATCGCAGCTGCATCAAAAGAGGTCTTTACCGAACCAACGAAAGTTACCTCTTTCACGAAATTTACTGAACACATTCCAAATACTGGCATCGCTTTTAACATGATTCCGGTCAAAGGCGGAACATTTAAAATGGGAAGCGACGAGAAAGAACAACTCAGGAAAAATGATGAAGGACCCGTCCGCAATGTTACGGTATCACAATTCTTCATGGGCGAAGTGGAAGTAACCTGGGACGAATACTGGGCTTTCTACGCCTCTACCATGTCCGAAGGCCGTCTCGACCCTGTCGTGGTGATGGAAAAAAATGCAGGTAACCCGGATGCCATCAGCGGACCGACTCCTCCATTCGGAATACCCGATCAGGGCTGGGGAAGCGGCAACAGACCGGCCATCACCATGACCCATTACGGCGCCCAGACTTACTGCCAGTGGCTTTCAAAGATCACAGGCAAGAAATACCGGCTGCCCACAGAAGCCGAATGGGAATATGCCTGTCGCGGCGGAACCGAGACTCCCTATTTCTTCAAGGGAGATCCCAACAGATTTATCAAAAAGGGCCTGAGAAATAAAATCTTCGGGGTTGACACTACCCAGATTAACAGTTACACCGTCTATGTTTTGAACTCCACCGGAAAGACACAGGAACCTTCCTTCGTCAAAGCCAATCCATTCGGACTGAAAAACATGGCAGGAAATGTGGCCGAATACTGTTCAGACTGGTACAAGGCGGATGCCTATCAATCTGGCGGAAGCACCGTTACCGATCCAAAAGGACCAGAATCAGGAGAAGAGCACGTCGTTAGAGGTGGCAGTTATAATTCCGAAGCCGACGCTCTGCGCTCTGCCGCCAGGGATTTCACGCAAACGGTCAACTGGTTGAAGACCGATCCTCAGCAGCCAAAGAGTATCTGGTGGTTCTCGGATGTCAAAGGCATTGGTTTCAGAGTTGTCTGTGAAGCCACCGGTCCCTGAGCCTGTCGAAGGGCCATTCGGCCATTTAACCCTTCGACAGGCTCAGGGATCAATTTTTTTTATATATTTGATACACTTTTTCTATCAACAAATTAACAGACCAATATCATGAGTAAAATTTCGGTTAACAGAAGAGATTTTTTTAGGAGCGCCGCTGTCGTTGGAGCAGCTGGTTCATTGGGTGCAGGTACTATTCTTGCATCTTGTAGCGGAGGAGGGGAAAAAGCGCCCGTCCTCGTCCCATTGGCCAGCCTGGCTAATGCGTATATTCCTGAACTTACAGACTATGCCAACGACGGCAAACCACTGAGAGCCGGTTTGATCGGATGTGGAGGAAGAGCCACTGGCGCTGCAGCCAATTTCCTGAGTGCAGGTCCGAACCTTCAGATCGTTGCCTTGGGCGACCTTTTCATGGATCGTATCGACGGTTGCCGGAAGATGCTTAGAGACAAATTCAAGGTCGAAGTACCCGACGATAAATGCTTCACCGGATTTGATAATTATAAGAAAGTGCTGGCCTCAGACATCGATCTCGTGATCATTGCCACTCCGCCTGCCTTCCGCCCAATGCATTTTGAAGCCGCCGTTGAGGCTGGCAAACATGTCTTCATGGAAAAACCTGTCTGCGTCGATGGTCCTGGAGCCCGCTCCGTTATGGCCACCTCCAAGAAAGCCGAATCACAGGGACTGGTTGTCGTAACTGGAACTCAACGACATCATCAAAGGAAATATGTCGAGTCCTTCCAACAGATTCAAAAAGGAATGATCGGCGAAATAGTTTCCGGAAACGTATACTGGAATCAATCCATGCTCTGGTACAGAAACCGCGATGAGAAATGGTCCGACATGGAGTGGATGGTCCGCGACTGGGTGAATTGGAAATGGCTTTCAGGCGACCATATTGTCGAGCAACACGTTCACAATCTTGATGTATTTAACTGGTTCACAGGCAAAAAACCGGTGAAAGCTGTCGCTTTCGGCGCACGGCAGAGAAGGATTACCGGCGACCAGTACGACATGTTCAGTGTCGATTTCGAATACGAAGGCGGAATCCGCCTGCACAGCATGTGTCGCCAGATCGACGGATGCAAGAACAATGTATCTGAATTCATCCAGGGTACTAAAGGATCCTGGACAAGTGCAGGCGCCGGTGGTAACCACGAAGTCAAAGACCTTGCAGGCAACGTAATTTGGAAAACAGATGGCGAAAAGGAGAAGGCCGAACACAAACAAACCGATCCTTACACCCTCGAGCATGTCGATTTTATCAACCATATCCGCGCAGGCAAACCGCTGAACTCGGCCGTCGAGACAACCATTTCCTGCCTTACCGCTGTCATGGGCCGCGAATCGGCTTATACCGGCAAAGAGGTTACATGGGACGAAATCTTCAATTCCGAGACCAGCAGTCTGCCGGCAAAACTGGAACTGGCCTCTTATGATATGAAAGCTTATACCGTTCCCGTACCCGGAAAGCCACTGGAAGAGAAATCCAAGGATGCCAAGAAGAAGGCATAAAGTTTAACACGCCACCAATAAAAATCCCCTTTGATACGCTTTCAAAGGGGATTTTCTATGAAGTCACTTTATCTCGAAATGAACGGGATCGTGGTAGCTGTGATACGTCCCTCCCCAAAGTAATCCGTACTTGTCAGATATCTTGATGACTCCCGTATTGCGCCAGTCTTTCTTCGCATTGTATTTTTTCAGCCATACCCGCCAGAGCCAGTTCTTCCGGTACAGATTGATATCAATGGCCCGGCCCAGCACATGCCGGCTCTTGTCGACCGAAGCATTCCTGGAATTTTCACGCAACAACTCCTTCTGCTTCTCCCTGGATCTTAATCCGCTTATTATCACAACATTCCACTCTGTCTGAGCTTCAATGTCATCGATAAACCGGCTGAATATCCGGTAGCTGTTTTCAGAAACATTTTCAACCTCACTCAACCTTCTCCAGTTAGTGATCTTCACATTGACCCAAAGAACCACTCCGATAAAGAGCCACAAAAAAAATAAGGCGATAAATAGGGTAATAGTCAGCTTCAATTTTTTCATCGCCCAAAAATAGAAAATCCTTCAAGGATTTTTATAACTTTATTGCCCAAAATTAATTCAATTCTAAAAGTATGAATCGAAAATTACGCATGGGTATGGTCGGAGGCGGCAGCGACGCATTCATAGGGGCGATCCACCGTCTGGCCGCTTTAATGGACAACCAGATTGAACTGGTTTGTGGGTGTTTCAGCATCGATCCCGCAATTTCACATAGTTCGGGATTATCCTATTTTCTGCCGGAGAGCAGGATTTACAAGACTTACCAGGAAATGTTCGAAAAGGAAGTTTTGCTTCCCGAAGGTGAAAAGATGGACTTCGTCACCATCGTTACACCCAACTTCGCGCACTTCGGCCCTGCCATCATGGCCCTCGAAAATGGATTTCATGTCGTCATCGATAAACCGATCACTTTCACCCTCGAAGAAGCCTTAAAATTAAAGACCAAAATCGCTGAGACTGGCGCTATCCTGGCCTTGACCCATACCTACTCGGGCTATCCGGCCGTCAAGGAGGCCAAGGCACGGCTCAAAAGAGGCGATTTCGGAAAGATCAGAAAAGTGTACGTCGAATATCCGCAGGGATGGCTCTCTACCAAAGCGGAAGACACCGGCAACGCGCAGGCTTCCTGGAGAACTGATCCGAAACGCTCCGGTAAAGCCGGTTGCATGGGCGATATCGGTACCCACGCGCATCACCTGGCCGAATATGTCACCGGACTGAAGACACTCGAACTCTGTGCCGAACTGAATATCTTCATACCTGGAAGGCTCCTCGACGACGACGGTACCGCTTTGCTTCGCTTCGAAAACGGAGCAAGGGGAGTACTTATTGCTACACAGGTAGCAGCCGGAGAAGAGAACTCATTGAAATTGCGCGTTTACGGCGAGAAAGGTGGCCTCGAATGGCACCAGCACGAACCCAATACCCTACTCGTAAAATGGAGCGACCGACCTACCGAGATTGTCAGGGTAGGGAATGGATACATGAGCGATATCGCCAAACACAACACCCGCACCCCGGGCGGTCACCCCGAAGGATACCTCGAGGCTTTTGCCAATATCTACCGCAATTTCTCACTGACCCTGCGCGCTAAACTGAACGGGCAGACACCGAAACCGGAATGGCTCGACTTTCCAACCGTCGAAGATGGCATCCGCGGCATGATGTTTATCGACGCCGTTGTCAAAGCCGGATACGATGATACAACTAAATGGGTAAAATTTTAATATAATAAAAACATGAAACGTCCAGTTACACTGTATACCGGCCAGTGGGCCGATCTGACCCTCGAAGAAGTTTGCAAGAAAGCCGTCGCCTTTGGTTACGACGGACTGGAGCTCGCCTGCTGGGGCGACCATATCGAGGTCGAAAAGGCCGACCAGGCCTATTGCAACGCCAAACTGGCCTTGCTGAAAAAACACAACCTGAAGCTGTTCGCGATCTCCACGCACCTCGTCGGACAGGCAGTCTGCGATAACCCGGATGTCCGGCACAGAGGGATGCTCTCCGATGCCATCTGGGGTGATGGTAACCCCGAAGGCATCCGCCAACGTGCTGCTGCTTCTGTTATTGAGACAGGCAAAGTAGCCAAACGCCTGGGGTTAAAGGTGGTCAACGGTTTTACGGGCAGCTCTATCTGGCACCTGAACTACTCCTTCCCGGCCGTCACCCAGGAGATGATCCAGGCCGGATACGATGATTTCGCTAAACGCTGGAAACCCATCCTCGACGAATACCAGAAAATCGGCGTGAAATATGCACTCGAAGTTCACCCTACCGAGATCGCCTTCGATATCGAGACTGCCCGCCGCGCGCTGCAGGCAGTCGACAACCATCCTGCCTTTGGCTTCAATTTCGACCCGAGCCATTTCGGCTACCAGGGCGTCGACTACACCAAGTTCATCTACGTCTTCGGTGAAAGGATTTTCCATGTGCACATGAAAGATGTGAGCTGGAACGAGCATCCCGGAACCTCCGGCGTCTTCGGCGGTCACCTCGAATTCGGCGACAGCCGCAGGTACTGGAACTTCAGAAGCGTCGGTCGTGGCCGCATCAATTTTGAGAACATCATCCGCGCCCTGAATGATATCAGCTACAACGGACCACTCTCTGTCGAATGGGAAGACAGCGGCATGGACCGCGAGATGGGTGCCGCCGAATCCTGTGCCTTCGTGAAAAGAATCGATTTTTCACCGAGCAACCTGGCCTTCGACGCCGCATTCAGCAGGGAATAAAATTTATTTAATGAGGGTAAACGGGAAAGAATTCTACACCATCTGGGTGCATCCCGAAAATCAGCGGGTGATTCAGGTGATTGATCAGCGCCTGCTGCCGTTCGAATTTAAGGTGGTCGATCTACGGACTGCAATCGACGCTTATGAGGCCATCCGTAACATGACTGTCAGGGGTGCTCCGCTGATTGGGGTTACCGGTGCTTATGGAATTTACCTTTCCCTGATCGGGAGCAATGAGCTAAACTGGCAGGGTGACCTTCAAAAAGCAGCCGATTACCTGAAATCTGCCCGTCCAACGGCCGTCAACCTGGCTATCCTGATCGATGAGATGGTAGCTCAGCTGGTTGATTGCACTTCCCTGAAGCAGGCCGTCGATCTGGCCTTCGAAACGGCCGGCCGGCAGAAACTGAGAGAGATCGCCTGGTCGGAAGCCATTGGAGATTTCGGATGCGGGCTGATAGAAAAAATCAGTCGGGAGAAAAACGGTCAGCCCGTCAATATCCTGACCCATTGCAACGCCGGGTGGCTCGCCTGCATCGACTGGGGCACGGCTACTGCGCCCATCTACAAGGCTTTCCAGAAGAATATTCCCCTGCATGTGTGGGTGGATGAGACCAGGCCCCGCAACCAGGGCGCCCGGCTCACCGCCTGGGAATTAGCGCAGGAAGGTGTTCCGCATACCGTTATCCCCGACAATGCCGGCGGTCATCTGATGCAGCACGGCATGGTGGATCTCTGTCTGGTCGGCAGTGACCGGACTACCTCGAGGGGTGATGTGGCCAACAAAATTGGCACCTATCTTAAGGCCCTTGCTGCCTTCGACAACCAGGTACCATTCTACGTAGCGCTGCCCTCCTCCTCCATCGATTTTACCATGAAGGATGGGGTTCGCGAGATTCCGATCGAGCAGCGGGGTGGGGAAGAAGTAACCTGGATGGAGGGAATGCTCGAAAACGGGCTTCCTGGTAAGGTTAACATCATCAACCCGTCTTCACCGGTAGTCAATTACGGATTCGATGTGACACCTTCCAGGTATGTAACCGGACTGATTACCGAAAGGGGAATCTGTCCGGCTACCGCCCAAGGCATCCGTCAACTCTTTCCCGAATTGTCTGATTCCGCTCCTCAGGATTTGCACGTTAACGCTCCTCCGGATTTGCAATCCGGAGGCTAAACGAATCTGCTTATCGCTCCGAAGGATTTGTAATCCTTCGGCTTAACAAACAAGTTCAAATATATGCCCCAAATAACCCCTTCCGAAGGCTACCTCAAATTCGATTGCCACCTCACCAAAGAGGCAAACCAAATTCCTGCATCGCTTTATACTCCTCTCAATCACTGGCGCCGGGAGTTATGGCTAAAGCGCCTGATTGGCAGCTATCCCGATGGCATCGGTTATGGCAATATCTCTATCCGGATACCCGGAAGCAACCAATTTTACATTTCCGGCACCGCTACCGGTGGATTGCCTGAACTGGATCAGACGCATTATCCTTTGGTCGAAAGATGCGATCCGGCCCTCAATACGCTTTGGTGCCGTGGGCGCCTTAGGGCCTCGGCCGAGTCGATGAGTCACGCTGCCGTCTACGAGGCAAATCCGGATATCGGAGCAGTTGTTCACATCCACAACCGTCAGCTTTGGGAGCGATACCTCGACGTACTTCCGACGACAAACAGGAAAGTCGAATATGGTACTCCGGAAATGGCCGCTGAAATCAGTAGAATAATGACAAACCCAGCTGTGTTGGATCGAAAAATCTTCGTGATGGGCGGCCACGAGGAAGGAATCGTGGCATTTGGAAAGACTGTCGAAGAGGCGGCCTTGATCATTTTAAATTTGGAATAGTAATAAACGATCTCAATTTGGAATAATAATCGTTACCATGACTAAAATTGCAATCATAGGAGGATCCGGTCTTGAGAATCCGGACATTTTACAACACCAGGAGCGAAAAATTATAAACACACCTTACGGGGACCCGAGTTCCGACTTTACCTGTGGGTTCATTGGCGGAACCGAGGTAGTTATCCTGTCGCGTCATGGCCGTGAGCATACCATAACCCCTTCTAAGGTGAACAACCGGGCAAATCTGTATGCCATTCAGCAGCTGGGCTGTACCCATATTCTGGCAACAACGGCATGTGGTAGTCTGAGGGAAAATATTGGCAGGGGTGATCTGGTCATTCCGGATCAGTTTATTGATTTCACCCGGCACCGGGATATCACTTTTTTCGATTCCTTCAAGGCTGGTGAGATAAATCATACGCCGATGGCAGATCCTTTTGACAAGAATCTTAGCGAAAAGCTAGTGGCTGCCGGAAAGGAGCTAAATCTGAATATCCAAGCTGGTGGCTGCATTCTCACCATCGAGGGACCTCGTTTCTCCACCCGTGCAGAGTCGAAGATGTTCAGGACCTGGGGTGGCGACCTGATCAACATGAGCACCGCGCCCGAATGCATCCTGGCCAACGAGTTGGGAATTCCCTATGCAGCCATTGCGATGGCCACCGATTTTGACAGTTGGAAGGAAGATGAGGAACCAGTTTCCTGGGAAGAGATTCTGAAAGTCTTCGGCCAGAATGTGCACAATGTCATCGAGATCCTGCTAAAGGTAATCCCGACGGTATAAGATGATAATGGTGAACTTTGCAGGATAATCCGGACGAAGCATCACCGTGTTATCCACTTTGCTGTTTAATTTGCAAAAACATTTGCGAAATCCGGGACATTTAACTAAAATTGCACACCTAAATCCGCCCGCGGATTTTAAGGGCCCATAGCTCAGTTGGTTAGAGCATCTGACTCATAATCAGGGGGTCGTAGGATCATGCCCTACTGGGCCCACTTATTGAAAAAGAGGTAGTTACAGAATATTTTTGTAACTACTTCTTTTTTTATTTGCACACAATTTGCACACAACTCCAATTATCGTTTTTAGGTATTTCAGGTCAACTTGTATTTCATCTCCTTCAATTTCTCCTCCATAGCTATGAATATCCATTCCTGAATCAATTTTATTGAGAGTGATGTTACGTTAGTTAATAGCCTAAGTATGCAAAAAATGGGGAGGCATTTTCGTGTGTGCAATTGTTCTCTTTTTTAGAACTCATCATTCAAAATGAATTGCGGGTCAAAAAGATTATTATGTCTGTTTGATTTAGAACAAGGATGCTACTTTTCTTTTGGTGCTAGTTCGAAGCCAAATAAATCTGACAATGGTACGTTCAGTGTTCTTGCAAGTGTAAAAACGGTGCTTAATGTTGGGTTAATTCTGGCGGTTTCAATTCTTGCTATTTGGCTTAAAGTTATCCCTGATTCGAAGGAGAGTTGACTCTGCGTATAACCTTCCCTTTTTCGAATCTTCTTCAGTTGAAGGGCAAATGCTTTAATTCCCTCATTGTCAAATATTAATGTCCGATCACTCTGCTGCCTTGGTGCCATAGCAGCAAGTTTGATAGAAAAATAAAATTAATTATGGCATGTGTGCCATAATTAATTTTATTTTTCTATATTGGTAGACTTAATATTATTATACTTGGCTTTCTTCTGATGTGATTTGACCGGACATAACCAGACATACATATTACCGCACAAAATTCATTGTTTTTAATAAATCACTGTTGACAGGTAGAAATTTTAAATAAAAGTTTAATCTTTTGCATGCAGCCTATACAAACCAGACTAGTAATGCGTTAAAATTCTCGTGTAGGGGATTTCAAAACCTACCTTTTCTGAATCTAACAAGACCGTATAAGCTTATATTTTTGACCTGATAGACATGGAGGTTTATTTGAAACATATATCCATTTTGCCGGAAAACAATGGATCAAGAATTGACTAATATCATCAAATTGCTGATTTTGGGTCCAATTCGGCAGGTTTCTAAAGATATTAATATAAAAAGTTTAAGATATGTGTACATCCGTATTGAAATTCCGTTTTTTGGTAAAGTCACAGAGTGTATTCAACCATTTGTCCCGGGTTAAAATAATTTCAACAATTTCACCAATAATCTTTTTAGTTTGCCTGCAACCTTCTCAGGCACAACAGCAGAATGTAGATTCGCTACTTACCATTTTGCAAACTGCAAAAGCAGATACCAGCCGGGTAAAGCTACTTAATAAAATATCGGATGTGTATTTATATACGAAGCCTGATAAGTCGATAGAATATGCCAAACAGGGGCTGGCACTCTCCGAGAAATTTGAGTATAAAGAAGGTCAGAGTATTTGCCTAAACGTGTTAGGAAGGGCATATCGCCGTCTTGGGAAACTTGATACGGCTATGATATGCTATGAGAAGCGTTATAAAGTCGTCAGAGAATTAAAAGACTCGATAGGAATTGCTGCGGTTTATCTTAATATGGGTATAATCTTCTCTGACAACGGGGATAATAAAAAAGCAATTGGGTTATACGAAAAGGCTAACAGGATTTATTCCTCTCGTAACGAAAAAAGTTTATTGGCAAAGGGATATAATAATATTGGAAGTATTTACCAGAGTCAAGATGAATACCCAATCGCATTAGAATATTTTTTAAAGGCATGCAAAATATACGAAGATGAAAAAAACGACAGAGATATTTGCAATCCGTTGATAAATATCTGCAATATTTACATGCACCTGAAACAATACCATGAGGCAAAAAAATACGCATTGTATGCGAAGGAGAGAGCTGCTAAGGTAAACAACTTTGAGGGTGTTGGAACGGCGTTACAAAGGCTGGCGGTTGTTTATGGCAAAGAGGGCGATTTTGAAAACATGGTGAAATATTTAAAAGAGGCCAAGGCGATATTTGACGAAACAAAATCAATTTACTCCCAAATCATAGTAACCCATGACCTTGGAGTGGCCTATTCCGAACATGGCGAATATGAAAAAGCCTTGGGCTATTTCCATTCGGCCTTGCCTATCGCACAAAAAATGGGAGAACCTCGACTAATTTCGTCATTGTACGAAAATATAGGCGTAATGTATCTTGACAAAGGTGATTTTCTGAAAGCCTTGGAATATATTCGTAAGTCAGAAAAAATTTGTATTGAGCTAAACAATAAACGTTTATTACTAGACATATCGATAAATTTTATTGATTTATTTAGCCGGACAAACCAGCCTGACAGCATTTCAAAATACTTTAAACGATACCAGCAGCTTTCTGACACTATTTTTAACGAGCAGAACACCAAGGCGATAGCCGAGATGCAAACCAAGTACGAAACAGAGAAGAAAGACAAGGAGATACTGGTCTTAAACCTCGAGGCGGAGAAGAAGAAGAACACGATTTGGGCCATCGCGGCGGGTTCCGGGTTCTTGCTGGTGATTTTGCTGTCGGGCTTTGTGGTTTTCCGCAACAAAAAGAAAAGGGAACAAGCGGTATTACTGCAAATGGTAAGCGAAAACAACATGCGAGCCTTGCGCTCCCAAATGAACCCGCATTTCATATTTAATTGCGTACATACAGTAGAAGGTTTGTTGGATGATTTTAAAATAAATGAATCAAAAATTTTTTTAGAGAAGTTTTCTGGTCTGACACGATCTGTGCTTGAGAATTCAAAGAAAAAGGAAATATCCCTTGCAGAGGAGATAGATACTCTCCGGCTTTACATGGATATTGAGAACCTGCGTTTCCGGATTCCATTTAGGTACGAAATCATAATTGAACCCGATATCGATATCGAATCTACACTTATTTCACCTCTCATATTGCAGCCCTTCGTGGAGAACTCTATTAAGCATGGATTTCGTGACACGAGGAAATCCGGACATTTAAAAATTGAAATTCGAATCGAAAACGGGTTTCTGCTGTGTTCAGTAGAGGATGACGGAATTGGTCGGATGAGCTTGAATATTAAAACTGTCTCGGGTTTTAAAAAGGAATCACTTGGAATTAAGCTTACAGAAGAAAGACTAGAACTGATAAGTAGAACAAAAAAAATAAAGTCTTATTATTTGATTGATGATCTGATAGATGCATTTAATAAACCTGCAGGTACTCGTGTGAGGTTATTCCTGCCCTATGAACTATCGGTATGATAAAAGCAATAATTATCGATGATGATGTCTTACATCTTCAATCTTTGGCTGAATTGTTGAATGAGCATTTTAAGCAGGTTGAAATTATCGCGACCTGCAATAATGTTCCGGATTCTGTAAAAATAATTGATGGATTGAAGCCTCAACTTGTTTTTCTGGATATTGAAATGAGTCCTTACACGGGTTTTGATTTACTGGATATGGTTAATGCAAGGGATTTTGAAGTAATTTTTACAACAAACTATAATAAATATGCCATTCAGGCAATCAGGGCATCAGCGCTGGATTATATCGAAAAGCCAATCAGAAAAGAAAACCTCGGGGACGCATTGACGCGATTCAAGGAAAAAACGGGGCAAATAAAAATGGTTAACCTGCTTGCCAATTTCAAATTAAACTTTGAGGATCAAAAGATTGCTTTGTACGACAAATGCGGATTGAACTTTTTTGAAGTAAAGAAAATAATTCGTTGTCAATCGGATAACGCATATACTGAATTTTTCATTCAGGATGATGAAAAGATAAACGAGACGATCAGGATACAAGTATCAAAAGGCATGACTTGTTATGAGGATTTTCTGATTGAGAAAGGATTTTTTTTCAGGGTCCATAACAAGCACATTGTCAACATAAATTACATTAAAAGGTACGCTAAGGAGGATGGAGGATACCTGATCATGAATGACAAGTCAAAAGTAACTGTACCTATTGCACGAAACCGAAAAGAAGACTTTATTACTTTTCTCAAGAAAAAAGGAATTATCCTTTGATTTTCCCCAAAATCAAACTGGAAATTACCATTCTCAAATTTATATGCCAAAAGATTGATCTTTTGGTTTAACATTCCATTGCATTAACATGACGAAAACAAAACCCTAACCTGGAATTTTCATGAAACCAAGCCAAGACGAGCAACTTATTGCATTGCCCGATACAAATGGACTGAATTTTTTCGAAATAAGAAATATAATTCGCTGTCAGTCTGATAATTCTTATACTGAATTTTTTATTTTGGAAGAAGGTGATAAAAAGAATGATCCCATTAAAATAGTCGTTTCCAAAGGGTTCGAGCATTTCGAAGAATTCCTTGTTACCAAGGGTGTTTTTTACCGTGTTCACAATCAGCACATTGTAAATATCAACCATATATATAAGTACATCAAAAGTGATGGTGGTTATCTGATGATGAATGATAATTCCGGTACGATGGTTCCGGTGGCCCGGGCTCGCAAAGAGGACTTTCTGAAACATCTCAAATCCAAAGGAATTCTCTATTAACGCTAAAATCAAAATGAAATCCCCCAAAATCAAATTTGCTTGAGATATCTCGTTCACATTCAATTAATTTCAGAAATCCAAACTGATTCAGTTTCACAAAAGTTATTAAATGTTGAATAGCCAAACGTTGCATTACACCTAAATTTATCAGTCATATCCACAAAAACCTAAAATATGAAGAATTACAAAATTTTGGTAGCATTTCTCCCGGTCCTATTTTTATTAATTTTTTTTAATTGTAAGAAAGAGGAATTAAAAACCGCTCCGGTTGTCTCAATCACAACTCCTTCAGGTATTACAGCAAATTCCGCCTCTTCGGGAGGAAATGTCACTGCCGATGGTGGTGCTTCAGTTACGAGCAGAGGCGTATGTTGGAGTACAGGTCAGAATCCAACAACATCTGATAGCAAAACATCAGATGGCTCAGGAGTAGGAAGCTTTAGCAGTTCAATC